>NZ_PSUB01000015.1:0-78946 GCF_002931595.1 Rathayibacter sp. AY2B9 | reverse complement strand
CATCCGCCCTGCTGGGCGCGATCGTCGGAGTCGCGTCGCTGGCGACCCCCGCGCCGACCCCCGGCGCTCCGCTGACCCGCCGCGAGGCCCGCGAGCGCGAGGGCCGCATCCGGCCCGCCGCACCCGCCGGCGCTCCCGCGCAGCCCTCGGCTCCCGCCCCGGTGCACCCCGCCCCGGAGGGATCGTTCTCGTCCCGCCGCGACCGCCGCGAAGCGGAGGGGCACCGGCTCCGCACCGCGCCCGCCCGCCGCGGGGCCTCCTTCTTCCGCCCGTCCCCGCGCACGCTGGCGCTCGCTGTCTCCGGCGGGCTCGTCGTCGTGGCCGTCGCGTCGAGCCTGAGCCTCACCGTCGGCACCGGCTCCTCGGCCGAGTCGGCCACCGCGACGCCCTCCGCTGCTCCGACCTCGACCAGCGTCGCCGTGCTCCCCGCGACCACCGCCTCCGCCCGGGTCGTCCTCAGCTCCGTCTCCACCACCTCCGGCACCGTCGCCGGCGGCACGAGCGTGACGCTCGAGGGATCGAACCTGGACTCGGTCGCCACCGTCCGCTTCGGCGAGGCCGAGGGCAGCGTCGCGGTCGACAACCCCGACCAGATCACGGTCACCGCTCCTCCGGCCGACGGAGAGGCAGCGGGCGAGGTTCCGGTCGCCTTCTTCGACGCCGACGGTCAGGCCATCACGTTCGACGCGGTCACCGACTCCGCCGCGGCGGTCACCGTCGACGGGACCCCGGCCGACGCGGTGCAGCCGGCCGTCGACACGTCGGGCGCCGCGGAGGGCACGACGGCCGAGGCCTCGACCGACCTCGCCGCCCCGACCGCGACCGCCACTCCCAGCCCCGCCGCGACCGGCGTGCTCGCCAGCACGAAGGTCGTCGCCTCGGCGATCACCTTCGCCTACACGCCCGACCCGGCGATCGAGGCCGCGAAGGCCCAGGCCGCGCTGGACGCGAGCCGCCTGGCCTCGCAGCTCGACTACCTCTCCACCTACTGGAACGACTACAACTCGGCCCAGTACGGCGTGATCTCGGGCAACGACTGCGTCAACTTCACCTCGCAGTCGCTGATCGCCCGCGGCTGGGAGATGGACGGCGAGTGGAGCTACTCCTCCTCCGGCGGCTACAGCTCCGCCTGGGCGTCGTCGACAGCGTTCAACGCCTACCTCGCCGCGCACCCCGAGCGCGCGACCGCCATCCCCGACTCCGAGCGGAGCCGGGTGAAGCCGGGCGACATCGTCCAGTTCGACTGGGACGGCTCGGGCGACTGGGACCACACGGGCGTCGTGACCAGCGTCGACGGCGACAGGATCCTCTACTCCTCGCACACCGCCGACAACCACGACCAGAGCATCGACGCGGCCTCCGCCGGCCGGATCATGTTCTGGGGCGTCTGACGCTCGACGCACCCGCTCCACGCACGACGACGGGGCCGCCACCGCTGATGCGGTGACGGCCCCGTCGAGGTTCCGGTCAGATCACTTCTTGAAGACGTCCTTGACGTCCTCGCCGACCTTCTTGGTGTGGGCCTTGGTCTGGTCGGCCTGGCCCTCGGCCTCGAGGCGCTCGTTGTCCGTCAGCTTGCCGACGGCCTCCTTGGCCTTGCCGACCAGGTTCTCGGCTGCGTTGCGGATCTTGTCGTCTGCACCCATGAGGGGCTCCTTCTGTTCGGTGTGACCATCCGCCGGCGGGTGCCGGGGAAGCTGCGGGACCGGGGTCAGGCGACCCGGTCCTCCTTGGAGAAGCCGGCCCGGGCGCTCGAGGCGACCTCGAGCAGGACCGGCAGGCGGGCGCCGAGCAGGGCGTCGAGCGCGTCGACCTCCTGGTGCACGGCGTCGACCACGGTGCGGGGCGAGACGCCGCCGCGGGGGAGGACGCGCACCTTCAGCGCCGTCTCGGAGCCGTGGCGGTAGGCCGCGACCGTGACGTCGAGGAGCTCCGTCCGGCCCGCGAGGGCCGTCTCGAGGACGTCCTCCGCGAAGCCGGTCGCGATCTCGATCCCTCCGGCGGGCGCGCCCTCGGCCTCGTCGCGGAGGACGGTGCCGGTGCGGCCGTGACCGTGGGCGAAGGCCATCACCAGCGCGAGGATGATGCCGAGGAGGCAGATCCCGACGACGGCGTAGAGCGGCCAGAGGACGGCGGCATCGCTCCAGGCGGTGCCCTCCTCGGGGGAGAGGCGCGACACCAGGGCCGCGCCCTCGCCGTCGGCGAAGGAGAGGACGGAGTCGCGGACCGGCTGCGAGACGGCGATCAGGACGGCTCCGGCGCTGACCAGCGCGAGCACGAGGCCCACGACGAGCAGGACGAGCCGGTTGACGAAGCGGTTGCTCGTGGTCATCAGATCCTCCCGGAGGTCGAGACGCGGACGGTGGAGCGCGGGGCCGGCTTCGCGCCGATGCGGGCGAGCTCCTCGTCGACCGCGCTCTGCACGGCGTCGCGGTCGACCGCGACGCCGGAGGCGGGGGTCACCTCGACCAGCGCGGTGCGCCGGCCGAGCGAGGCGCGGGTGTCCTCGCGGCGGGAGTGGGCGGCCGTGCGGGCTGCGCGGGCCAGGGAGGAGGCGATCACGCCGTCGTCCACGACCACGGCGAGGCGGTCGTCGTCCACGGTGTGGCGGGCCCGGGACCCGGGCGCCAGTGCGAGCACCAGCAGGACCAGGGCGAGGACGCCCGCGCCGACAGCCACGCCGATGAGGGCGGGGTTCGCCAGCGACGCGACTCCGACGATCGCGCCCAGCAGGGCGGACGGTGCGGCGAGCAGGGGCGTGGCGCCGAGGATCGCGAGCACCGCCTCCGTGCCGACGTAGGCCGCGACCAGGGCGATGAGCACCAGGACGACGATCTGCGCGGCGGAGCGGGACTTGTGGGTCTCGCGACGGAGGTAGCGGCTGTAGCGGGTGTCGGGCGCCGACGGTGCGGGGCTCATGCGACTCTCCTCGTGCTTCGGGTGCGGGTGCCCGTGACCCGGATGTCGATCCGGCTGACGGTGCGCCCGGTCAGCGCCTCCATGCGGGAGGCGATGCGGGTGCGATCGCCGTGCAGGCGCTCGAGCAGGGAGCCGCCGGCCGGGGCGGTGCCCGGCTCGACGACGACCGGCGCGGTCACCGCGAGGGCGAGGCCGCCCCGGTCATCGGAGAGGCGGACGCGGATCGCGGAGACCTCCACGCCCAGCTCCTCGTGGACGATCGCCACGGCGGCGCGCTCGATGGAGCGGACGGTGATGGTGACGGTGCCCGCCACCGGCGATGCGGGACGCGTGTCGAGAGCGGTCACGGTGGGCTCCTAGCGGGAGGTGGTGCGGCCGCGGAACACGTCCACGAGGCTGCGCACGTCGAGGGTGCCGTCGGCGATGCGGGCGATCACGACGCCGAGGGCCATGAAGAGGGCGGTGAGGACGAAGCCCCAGAATCCGAACATCAGGGCCGCGAAGGCGAGGATCGCGCCGACCACGACACCGAGGACGGTGCTGCGGCCGCCGGGGGCGGTGGGCGCGGGGCGCTGGAAGTCGCTCATCGGACGCGGCTCTCGGTGGCCTCGTCGTCCTTGTCGTCGCCGGGGATGTGCACGTCGACGACGGCGACGTTGATCTCGGAGACGGCCATGCCGACGAGCTCGGTGATGGCCTCGGAGACGGCGGCGCGGACGGAGTCGGCGACCTTCTGCATCGGCACGGGGTACTCGACGACGATGGTCACGTCGGCCGCGACCTGGGTCTCGCCGACCTCGACGCTCACGCCCTGGGCGTGGTCGGCGCCGCCGACGGCCTGGCGGATCGCGCCGAAGGCACGGGCGGCGTTGTTGCCGAGGGCGAAGACGCCGGGCACCTGACGGGCCGCGATGCCGGCGACCTTGGCCACGACGCTGTCGTCGATGACCGTGGTGCCCTGGGCGGTGCCGGAGGTCCGCGAGCCGCCGAGGGTCGTGACCGTGTCGACGGAGGTCTTGTCGACGCGGGTGGTGGAGGGGGTGCGCGTGGTGTCGCTCATGAGGTCTCCTGGACGTCTCATCGGCTGCCGTTGCTGAGCAGACCGGGGTCGAAGGCCCGGCGGGAATCCGGTCGGGCTGTGCTTTCATGAGTGAGACGGAGCCCGGACGGCGTTCGTCACGGTGCTCGGCGGACTTTTTCCTGAGCGTCACCTGTAAGGCGGCCCGAGGCCGCGTGAGCGGAGAGGGAGGAGGCGCCGTGCCCGGACTGGAAGCGGCGAGCGACGCGCTGCTCGCCGAGCGCTCCGCCGAGGGCGACGTGCGCGCCTTCGAGGTGCTCGTCAAGCGGCACCAGTCGATCCTCCGCGCCTACGCCTGGCGGCTCACGGGCTCGCAGGCCGATGCCTCCGACGCCGTGCAGAACGCGCTGATCACGGTCTGGGCGCAGCTCCCGCAGCTCAAGGAGCCGGCGAGCGTGCGCAGCTGGATGATGCGGATCGTCAGCCGCTCCAGCGTCGACCTGCTGCGCCAGCGCCGCCCGACCGACGACGTCGACGCCGTGGAGCATCCCCCGGCCCGAGAGCCCGGCCCGTTCGAGGCCGCCGAGCAGAGCGACGCCATGCGGGCTCTCGCGCACGCCCTGTCCGAGCTGCCGGAGTCGCAGCGTCAGTGCTGGGTGCTGCGCGAGGTCGGCGGGGAGTCGTACAACGAGATCGCCGATCACCTCGGTCTCACGGTGACCGCCGTGCGGGGCAAGCTCGCCCGCGCGCGCGAGTCGCTGGTCGTGGCGATGGAGGACTGGCGATGAGGGAGCAGACGCGATGAACGCGGACCAGGGTCCCGGCGACGGGCCGGAGCGCGCGGGGGAGCACGACGTCGTGCTGCCGCCCGCGCTCGAGCAGGAGGCGGACGCGACGGAGCAGGAGGGCGACGGCATCGGCATCGACGAGCTGAGCGACTACCTCGACCGCGGGCGCACGCCGTACGACCCCGCCATCGAGGAGTCGCCGGAGCACCGGCGCACTCTGCGCGCCCTCGAGCGCGTGCGCGCCCTCTCCGGCGCGCTCATCGACGACGACGCCGCACGCCTACCCGCGCCGGAGGAGAGCTGGTTCGGCTCGATCCTCACCCAGGTCCGCCGCGAGTCGCGGGCCGGACGCGACATCCCGCTGGCGAGCGTCCAGCCCGACGTGGCGCTCACGATCACCGAGGGAGCGGTCCGCGGACTCGTGCGCGAGGCGGGGGACAGCGTCGCCGGCGTGCTGGTCGGCCGCTGCCGCCTGGTCGGCGACATCGCCGAGCCGGGCGCGGAGGTCGTGGTGGAGCTGACGATCTCGGTCTTCTGGGGGGTGCCGATCGCCGAGGCGGCCCAGCAGGTGCGCGAGCGCGTGCACTCGCGGCTGCTGACTCAGACCGAGCTGCGGGTGTCGAGGATCGACGTCCGCGTGGAGGACGTCTACGTCCCCGGGACGGAGGAGTCGTGAGCGGCCTCGAGGCGGCGGCCCCGGTCGATCCGGTGTCCGCGCTCGCCGCGGAGCTGCGCGCCCTGGACGGCGTCGCGACCCTGATGCCGGCCAGGCCCGAGGTGCGCGACGTGCTCGCGCACGCGGCGACGGCGCTGAGCGCGACCGGGATCGTGGTCGAGCCGCTGGGCACCGCGAGCGGCGGCACGTTCGCCGATCCGGTCCTGGTCCGCGTCGCGGGGGACGAGGTGTCCGTTGCCGTCGACCTCTGCGTGACCGCGGAGGCGTCCGCGCCGGACGTGGCGCGCGCGATCGGAGCCGCGGTGCGCGAGTGGTGCGTCCGGGTGCATCCGGAGCTGCGGCCGCGGGTGACCGTCCGGGTCGCCGCGATCGACTAGCCGGATCGGGGAGCGGGCGCGGCTGTCCGCAGGCCGCGACGCCTCGCCGCGAGGAGCGGAGCCGGGCCGGGCGCTCTCGTGCTTCTTCGGAGTGCACCGTGCCGACCGGAGCGACGGTGCTGCAGGGCGCCCGAGGCCGGTGTCCGCGCCGTCTCCCCCTGAGGAGCTTCCCGCTCAGGCGCGCCTCCCTGAGGAGCTTCCCGTTCAGGCGCGCTCGGCGAGGAACGCGTCCGTCTCGGCCGCCGTCGGCGCGGACACCGCCGCTCCGGCGCGGGTGACCGAGATCGCCGCGGCCGCGCTCGCCCAGCGGGTGAGGGCGACCAGCTGCTCCGGATCGTCGAGCCGTGCTCCCGTGGCGGCGAGCCGGGCCGAGAAGGCGCCGCAGAAGGTGTCGCCGGCGCCGGTGGTGTCCACGGCCTCCACTCGGAAGGCCGGGGTGCGCACCGGCCCGCGGTCGCGGACCGCCACGACGACGCCGTCGGAGCCGAGGGTGACCAGCACGAGCGGCACCAGCGCGGTGAGGGCGGCGGCGAGCGCGTCGTCGTCGGCGGCGGTGATGCCGCGATCGGCGGCGAGCTCGCGGGCCTCGTGCTCGTTGACGATCAGCACGTCGAGCACCGCCAGGAGCTCCTCCGGCAGCGGTCCGATCGGGGCGGCGTTCAGGATCGACACCGTGCCGCCGGCGCGCGCGGCGCGGGCCGCCTCCGTCACCGTCGCCGTCGGGATCTCGAGCTGGAGGAGCAGGGCGTCGGCCGCCGCCACCAGGGCCGACTCCTCGGCGGTCAACCCGACCAGGGCGGCGTTCGCTCCGGAGTCGACGACGATCGCGTTCTCCCCGCGCTCGTCCACGGTGATCTGCGCGGTGCCGGTGCGGACGTCGCCGCGGCGGGCGCGCAGCTCCAGCGGCTCCTCGCCGAGGACCGCGGCGAGCCGGTCTCCCGCCGAGTCGCGTCCGAGGCTCGTGACGAAGACGGTGCCGGGCGCGGTCCGTGCGGCCGCGACGGCCTGGTTGAGGCCCTTGCCGCCCGGGAACGTGCTCGCGCCGAGGGCGAGCACCGTCTCTCCGGGAGCGGGGATCCGGGCGACCCGGTGGACGTGGTCGAGGTTGGCGCTTCCGAGCACGAGGAGGGGCATGCCCTCGACGTTAGAGCACGCGCAAGGGGGTCCGCCGCGGGCTCGGCCGCACCTACGGTGGAGGCATGGAAACTCGAATCCTCGGACGCACCGGCGCCCCCGTCTCCGTCGTCGGCCTCGGAACCTGGCAGCTCGGTGCCGACTGGGGGGACGTCGCCGAGACCGACGCCCTCGCCGTGCTCGACGCCGCAGTGGAGTCGGGGGTGACCCTCTTCGACACCGCCGACGTCTACGGCGACGGCCGCAGCGAGCGGACGATCGGCGCCTACCGCGCGGCGCACCCCGACGCGCAGGTCTTCGTCGCCACCAAGATGGGTCGTCGCGCGGAGCAGATCCCCGGCAACTACGTGCTCGACAACTTCCGCGCCTGGACCGACCGCTCGCGCGCCAACCTCGGCGTCGACACCCTCGATCTGGTGCAGCTGCACTGCCCGCCCACCTCCGTCTACTCCGACGACGCCGTCTACGACGCACTCGACACCCTCGTCGCCGAGGGCGCGATCGCCGCCTACGGCGTCTCGGTCGAGCGCACGGAGGAGGCGCTGACCGCCATCGCCCGCCCGAACGTCGCGAGCGTCCAGATCATCCTGAACGCGTTCCGCCTCAAGCCGCTCGACGAGGTGCTGCCCGCCGCCCGCGAGGCCGGCGTCGGCATCCTCGCGCGCGTCCCGCTCGCCTCGGGCCTGCTCAGCGGCCGCTACACGACCGAGACCGTGTTCGCGCCGGAGGACCACCGCAGCTACAACCGCGACGGCTCAGCCTTCGACGTCGGCGAGACCTTCTCGGGCGTCGACTTCGCGACCGGCGTGGAGGCCGCGCAGGAGTTCTCCCGCCTCGCCGACGACCACGGCCTCGCCCCCGCGGCGGCCGCGCTCGCCTGGATCATCCAGCAGGAGGGCGTCACTTCGGTGATCCCCGGCGCCCGCTCGCCCGAGCAGGCCCGCGCCAACGCGGCCGCCGCCTCCGCCGCGCCCCTCGGCCCCGCCTTCATGGAGGCCGTGAACGCCCTCTACGACACCCACTTCCGCCCCACCGTCCACCCGCGCTGGTAGCCGGCCCTTTCCTCACCGCCGCTGAGTCGCCCGAGAAGGCTCGTTCTCCTGGGCGGGAACGAGCCTTCTCGGGCGACTGAGCGCAGCGCCTAGGAGTTCAGCGCCGCGTCCACGATCGTGCGCGCCTCGGCCTGGACCTCGTGCAGGTGGTCGAGGCCGCGGAAGCTCTCGGCGTAGATCTTGTAGACGTCCTCGGTGCCGGAGGGGCGCGCGGCGAACCAGGCGTCCTCGGTGACGACCTTGACGCCTCCGACGGCCGCGCCGTTGCCGGGCGCCTTCGAGAGCTTCGCGGTGATCTCGGACCCGGCGAGGGTCGTCGCCGCGATCGCGTCGCCGTCCAGCTTGCCGAGGGCCGCCTTCTGCGCCTTCGTCGCCACCGCGTCCACGCGCTCGTAGACCGGGTCGCCGAAGCGCTCGGTCAGCTCGCGGTAGAGCGCCGACGGGCTCTTCCCGGTGACCGCCACGATCTCGGAGGCGAGCAGCGCGAGGAGGATGCCGTCCTTGTCGGTGGTCCAGACGGTGCCGTCGAAGCGGAGGAACGAGGCGCCCGCGGACTCCTCGCCGCCGAAGCCGACCGAGCCGTCGACCAGCCCGGGGACGAACCACTTGAAGCCCACCGGGACCTCCCAGAGGCGCCGGCCCAGCGACTCCGCGACCCGGTCGATGATCGAGGAGGAGACCAGCGTCTTGCCGATCGCCGCGTCCTCGCGCCAGCCGGTGCGGTGGCGGTAGAGGTAGTCGATCGCGACGGCCAGGTAGTGGTTGGGGTTCATCAGCCCGCCGTCGGGGGTGACGATGCCGTGCCGGTCCGCGTCGGCGTCGTTGCCGGTGAGGATGTCGAAGTCGCCGGCGCGCGCGACCACCGAGGCCATCGCGCTGGGGGAGGACGGGTCCATCCGGATCTTGCCGTCCCAGTCGAGGGTCATGAAGCCCCAGGCCGGGTCGACCTCCCCGTTCACCACGGTCAGGTCGAGGCCGTGCATCTCGGCGATCAGCTGCCAGTAGTGCACGGAGGCGCCGCCGAGGGGGTCGGCCCCGATCCGCACGCCGGCCCTCCGGATCGCGTCGAGGTCGATGATGTTCGCCAGGTCCGCGACGTAGTGCGTGCGGTAGTCGTAGGTCTCGACCGCGGAGGGCTCGGCCGAGGTCACGCCGCGGTTGCCGTCGGCGATGAGCTCATTGGCCCGGTCGGCGATCCAGGTCGTCGCGTCGGAGTCGGCGGGGCCGCCGTGCGGCGGGTTGTACTTGAAGCCGCCGTCACGGGGCGGGTTGTGCGAGGGGGTGACCACGATGCCGTCGGCCCGGTCGGTGTGCGCGGGGTCGTTGTTGTAGCGGAGGATCGCGTGGCTGAGCGCCGGGGTCGGCACGAAGTCGTCGAACTCGTCCACGAGCACGCGGACCTGGTTGCCCACCAGGACCTCGAGGGCGGTGGTGAGGGCCGGGCGGGAGAGCCCGTGCGTGTCGGCGCCGATGAACAGCGGGCCGGTGATGCCCTGCTCGGTCCGGTACTCGACGATCGCCTGGGTGACGGCGGCGATGTGGTCCTCGTTGAAGGCCGTGTCGAACGAGGATCCGCGGTGGCCCGAGGTGCCGAACACCACCTTCTGAGCCGGGTCGGAGACGTCCGGCTTCTTCTCGTAGTACGCCCTCACGAGGGCCTCGACGTCGATGAGATCGGAGGCCTGTGCCGGCTTCCCTGCGCGATCGGTCATGCGGTCCATAGTGGCAGTCCGGCCCCCTCCAGGGGTACCGCGGCTGGCTAGGCTTGCGCCATGCCCGACAGCGCCCCCGAGACCCGTGCCTACAGCTATCTCGGGCCCAGCGGCACGTTCACGGAGGCGGCCCTCGCGCAGGTCCCGGAGGCGCGCGGACAGCTGTGGCGCAGCGTCGCGAACGTGGGGGAGGCGCTGAGCGATCTGGTCACCGGCCGCAGCGACGGCGCGGTGATCGCGATCGAGAACTCGGTCGAGGGCGGAGTGACGGCCGCGCAGGACGCGCTGGCGCGGATCCCGGGGCTGCGCATCGTCGGCGAGTACCTGGTGCCGGTGTCGTTCATCCTGGTCGGCCGCCCGGGGACGAGCCTCGAGGAGGTGCGCACCGTCGCCGCGCACCCCGTCGCCTACGGGCAGTGCCGGGTGTGGCTCGACCGCGAGATCCCCAGCCACGAGCACCTGCCGGCCTCCAGCAACGTCCAGGCCACCGTCGACCTGCTGGGCGGATCTCCCGCGGACGCGGCCATCGCCCCTCCCGGGATCGTCGCCCACCACGACGTCGCGGTGCTGGCGGAGCGGATCGGCGACAACCCGAACGCCGTCACGCGCTTCGTGCACGTCTCGCGCTCGCACGCGCTGCCCGAGCCGACCGGCGCCGACAAGACCAGCGTGATCGCCGAGCTCCCGGCCGACCAGCCGGGCGCCCTGCTCGACATGCTCGAGCAGTTCGCGACCCGCGGGGTGAACCTGAGCATGATCCAGTCGCGGCCGATCGGCGATGCCCTCGGCCGGTACCGGTTCGTCATCGACCTCGACGGGCACGTCCAGGACGAGCGGGTCGCCGACGCGCTGATGGGGCTGCGGCGCTTCAGCCCGAAGGTGATCTTCCTCGGCTCGTATCCGCGCGCTGACCGCCGCCCGGTCACCTCCGTGCGACGCTACGACGACGAGGTGTTCCTCGAGGCCCGCGACTGGCTGCGCGGGATCCTCTCCCACGAGCCGGAGGTCGACGATGACCGGGGACGACGATGACGGGTCGCGACGATGACTGACGACGACGAACGGGTCGACCCGCGCTACGACCCGGCCTTCCAGCGCGGGTTCTCGGGACCGGTGGAGCGTCTGAGAGGCGACGAGCGGGCGTTCGCGAGGCCCGGCTCGGGGGCCGCCCCCGGCGCTCCCGCCGCCACGTCCGGATCCGCCGCTCGTCCCGCGCTCCCGGAGTCGCGCGTGGTCCGCCCCGGCTCCTCGTCCGTGCCCGGACCGCGCCGCATCATGGCCCTGCCCGACATCGCCGGAGCCGCCGAGGGTCGGCGGTCGCACCGCCTCGGCGCCGAGACCGCGCCCGCACCCCTGCCGGAGCCGGCCGCCGACCCCGCTCCCGCGGCTCCCGCCGAGCCCGTGCGCGAGGCGCCCCTGCTGCGGAACCCGTGGCTCCTCGTGCTCCTGCTGGCAGGCCTCGCCGGGACCCTGATCGGCCTCGCGCTCCTCTACACCGGCTACTCCTCGCCGCCTCCGCCCTACTACGGCGACTCCGACGTGCCCTCGCCCGCGTGGATCCAGCGGCAGCTCCTCTACTACTCCTGCATCCCCCTGCTGGGCTGCCTGCCGGCGTCGCTGCTGCTGGCGGTCGGAGTGGCCGCGCTGCGGTGGCGCGGCGTCGTCGTGCGGCCCCGCGCCGAGGAGCCGCGCGAGTCCGCGCAGCTCCTCGAGGCCGAGGCTCAGACTCCGGACGCGCCGAAGAGCAGGCCGAGGAGGTAGGTCACCAGGGCCGCGCCGTAGCCGATCCCGAGCTGGCGCAGCGCCCGGGCCAGCGGCGGGGCGCCCGAGAGCAGCCCGACGACCGCGCCGGTGGCGAGCAGGGCGATGCCCACGAGCACGCAGGCGACGACCACCGCGGCGAGCCCCGTCAGGCCGAGCAGGTAGGGCAGCACCGGGATGATCGCGCCCGAGGCGAAGAAGCAGAAGCTCGACAGCGCCGCGCCCATGCCCGTGCCGATCGACTCGTGCTCGTCGACGTCGGGGTCTCCTGCGGGACCGCCCAGCGTGATGGGGGAGGTGACGGCGCCGCCGCGCAGGCCCGTGAAGACGGAGGCGGCACGCGCGTCGGCCTGCTCCTGGGTCATCCCGCGAGCGCGGTAGACCAGGGCGAGCTCGTTCGCGTCGACGTCCAGATCGGGGACGATGCGGTTCGCGTCGAGGTCCGGGCTGGAGGCCGAGAGCAGCTCGCGCTGCGAGCGCACCGAGACGAACTCGCCCGCGCCCATCGAGAGGGCGCCGGCGAGCAGGCCCGCGATGCCCGTGAACAGGACGACGCCCGTCCCGACTCCGCTCGCTCCCACTCCGAGCACGAGGGCGAGGTTCGAGACCAGGCCGTCGTTCGCTCCGAAGACCGCCGCGCGGAACGTCCCGGAGAGGCGGTTCCGGCCGCGCTCGGCGAGCCCGCGGACGACCTCGCCGTGGATCCGCTCGTCGGCCGCCATCGCCTCGGTGGCGTCGTCGTCGTCGGCGTAGGGGGAGCGGGCCTCGGCGCGCTGGATCAGGGCGAGGACGAACACCGAGCCGAAGCGGCGGGTGAGGAAGCCGAGGAAGCGCGTGCGGAGGTCCGGGCGGGGCGCGGGCTCCGCCGCGGAGCCGAGCAGCTCCCGCCAGTGCTCCTCGTGGCGGCCCTCGGCCACGGCGAGCGCGAGCAGGATCTCCCGCTCCTCGCCGGAGCGGCGGCCGGCGAGGTCGCGGTACACGGAGGCCTCGGCGAGCTCGTCGGCGAGGTAGCGGCGCCAGCGGCGCACCTGGGCGGGACTGGGGGTGGGGGCGGTGGTCGCCATGCGATCTCCTGGCTCAGGTCCGCCGACCCGCGCGAGAGGACCGGTCAGGACGTGCGTCGACTGACCGAAGGTCTCGTTCGCCCCGGCCGGAGCCGGGGTGGAGCGCCGGGCCCGGATCGTCCCGGACCAGCATGTCGACGCGCCTCGTCGTCCGCTCGGCGGACGGTGGGAACTACTCCCCTTCGCGGGGACCACCGTAGCCGAGATCGGAGGAGAACGCCCGGCCGATCCGCGGGCCGCCGGGCGGACGTCCGCCCGGCCCGGGGCCGGACCGTCGTCGCGGACGCTCGCGCCGGGTCAGAGCGAGGCGGTCGCCCGGGCGGCGCGGCGGGCCTGGCGCTCGTGCTCGGCGTCCAGGAGCGTGCGCGTGGCGGGGACCGCCAGGAACTCGACCAGGGTGTCCGTCTCCTCGACGATGCGCTCGGCGCGGTCGAGCGGGTCGGCGCGCAGGAGGCGGCGGGCGGCGGACGCGACGTGCGCCGGCTTCGCCGCCAGGGCGCGCACGCGCTCGTCGACGCGGCCGGCGAGGTCGGCGCGCGGCACGACCTCGGTCACGAGCTGCCACTCCAGCGCCTCGGCCGCGCGGACCGGGCGGCCCGAGAGCACGAAGTCCAGGGCGCGGCGGCGGCCGACGACGCGGGGGAGCGCGGCGGTGACTCCGACGTCCGGGACGAGCCCGACGTCGCCGTACGCGCTGAGGAAGAGTGCGGCGGGAGTCGCGATCACGATGTCGGCGGCCAGAGCGAAGGCGATGCCGGCGCCGGCGACCATGCCGTCGATCGCGCAGACGACGACGGCGCGGCTGTCCTCGAGCAGGCGGATGACCTGGGCGGTCGTGGTCGCGACGTCGCGCAGGTAGTGGTCCGGGTGCTCGGACCCCATGATCGCCGAGATGTCGCCGCCCGTGCAGAACGCGCGGCCGGCCGCGGCGATCACGATGACGGAGCAGCCGGCGTCGGCGTCGAGGTCGGCGACGGTGCTCAGCAGCAGTCGCGCGGTGCCGAGGTCGATCGCGTTGAGGGCGTCGGGGCGGTTGAGGGTGATCCGGGCGACGGAGCCGTCGCGCTCGAGGACGACGCCGGGGGTCGCGTCGATGAGGGGGGTGGCGTGCATGGGAGAGCCTTCAGGGGAGCAGGGGTGTCGAACGCGGGGGGACGTTCTCGGGGGACGACTCACATTCGCAGCCGTCCGCGCGATCGGATGCCTCCTCGCGGCCGATGCTCAGCCGGTCCCGGGGGTACGCGCGGGCGGCGGCCCGTCCCGGCCCTCCTCTACACTGCTGGGGTGATTGATCCCGTACTTCTGCGCGAGAACCCGGACGTCCTGAAGCGCTCGCAGGAGGCGCGCGGCGACTCCGTCGAGCTGGTCGACGAGGCGCTCGAGGCCGACCGCGTGCGCCGTGCGGCGATCACCGAGGCGGAGCGGCTCCGAGCCGAGCAGAACGCCTTCGGCAAGACCGTCGCCAACGCTCCGAAGGACGAGAAGGCGGCGCTCGTCGCCGAGGCCCAGCGCCTCGCCGCCGCCGCCAAGCAGGCGCAGCAGGAGGCGTCCGAGGCCGACGACGCCTTCACCGTGCTGGTGAAGCGCATCGCCAACCCGATCATCGAGGGCGTCCCCGCGGGCGGCGAGGAGTCGTTCGAGCTCGTCAGGACGGTCGGCGAGCGCCCCGTCTTCGACTTCGCCCCGCGCGACCACCTCGAGCTCGGCGAGCTGCTGGACGGCATCGACATGCAGCGCGGCGCGAAGGTCAGCGGCGCGCGCTTCTACTTCCTCAAGGGCCTGGTCGCCCGCCTCGAGATCGCCCTGATGAACCTGGGCCTCGAGAAGGCGCTCGCCGCCGGCTTCACCCCGCTGATCACGCCGACCCTCGTGCGCCCCGAGATCATGGACGGCACCGGCTTCCTCGGCGAGCACGACGACGAGGTGTACCGCCTCCGCGACGACGACCTCTACCTCACCGGCACCAGCGAGGTCGCCCTCGCCGGCTACCACGCCGACGAGATCCTCGACCTCTCCGGCGGCGCGAAGCGCTACGCGGGCTGGAGCACCTGCTACCGCCGCGAGGCGGGCTCGGGCGGACGGGACACCCGCGGCATCATCCGCGTGCACCAGTTCAGCAAGCTCGAGATGTTCGTCTACACCCTCCCCGAGGACGCCGAGGCGGAGCACGCGCGCCTGCTCTCGTACCAGGAGGACGTCCTGCAGAGCCTCGGCCTGAACTACCGCGTCATCGACACGGCGGCCGGCGACCTCGGCCAGAGCGCGGCGCGCAAGTTCGACGTGGAGGCGTGGGTCCCCACGCAGGAGACCTACCGCGAGCTGACCTCGACCTCGAACTGCACCACGTTCCAGGCCCGCCGCCTCGACACCCGCTACCGCACCGAGTCGGGGAGGACGGCTCCGGTCGCCACCCTCAACGGCACGCTCGCGACCACCCGCTGGATCGTCGCCCTCCTCGAGACCCACCAGCGGGCGGACGGCTCGGTGCTCGTCCCCGAGGCGCTGCGGCCCCACCTCGGCGGCCTCGAGGTGCTCGAGCCCGTCGCATGAGCGCGGCCCGCACCTCCGGCCGCCGCCTCGTCGCCCTCGACATCGACGGCACCGTCATGCACGAGGACGGCACCATCACCCGCGCGGTGACGGACGCGATCACCCGCGTGGCCGCCCAGGGCGACGAGGTGATGCTCGCCACCGGGCGCTCTCCCTCCTCCACCCTGCCCGTCGTCGAGCGCCTCGGGATCTCGCCCGAGTACGTGATCTGCTGCAACGGAGCGGTCACGCTCCGCAGGGACGCGTCCGGTGCCTACGTCCCCGAGACGGTCGAGACCTTCGACCCGACGGAGGTCCTGGAGACCATCCGCCGCTCCCTCCCCGACGCGCACTACGCCGTGGAGGACGCGGACGGCGCCTTCTTCTACACCGAGGCGTTCCCGGGCGGTGCCGTGATGGGTGCCGAGACGACCCACGTCCCCTTCGAGGAGCTGCTCGGCCGGCTGTGCACCCGCGTCGTCGTGATCTCGCCCGAGACCGGGATCGAGGAGTTCACCTCCCTGGTCGAGGAGATGGGCCTGCACCAGGTCAGCTACGCGATCGGCTGGACCGCCTGGCTCGACATCGCCCCGCACGGCGTCAACAAGTCCACCGCACTCGAGGTCGTCCGCGAGGAGCTGGGCATCGAGCGGAGCGACGTGGTCGCGCTGGGCGACGGCCGCAACGACATCGAGATGCTCACCTGGGCCGCCGCCGAGGGCGCAGGGCTCGCGATGGGCCAGGCGCCCGACGAGGTGCGGGCCGTGGCCTCCGCCGTGATCCCCTCGGTCCACCAGGACGGCGTGGCGGTCGCGCTCTCGGCGCTGCGCTGACCACGGTCCCGCGCGCTCGGCGGTTACTATCGGGTGTCGCTCCTGCGGGAGAGGCCGGGAGGGCTGTCCGAGCGGCCGATGGAGCCAGTCTTGAAAACTGGTGGGCGGAAACGTCTCGTGGGTTCGAATCCCACGCCCTCCGCCACGCCGTCCGCAGCGGAGTCCCGTTCTTCGCGTCGCTTCTCGCCGGCGCCTTCCGACGCCCGTCCTGGCGCGCGACGACGGAGGCCTGCCCGCTCTCCTTCGGAACGCGCCAGCCCTCTGTATAGGATTGCGCGACGCCCGGGATCGACGCCCGGCCCTCACCTCCGCACCACTGACGCCTCGACACCGGGAGACGGATGCGCCGCACGGGCCCTTCGACACAGACTCGCGACACTCCGCGCACGCCGCGCCCCTTCGTGCGGCACGGCCGCCAGAAGCGGCACACCCTCGCGCGGACCCTGGTGAAGGGAGCCGCCCTCGTGGGCGGTGTCGGTGTGGTCGCCTCGGTGTCGGTGGTCGCGATCGCGGCGACGCTGATCGTCCAGTCCGTGCAGCCCTCGGTCGACCTGCACCCGGGTGCGGCCGGCTCCAGCGTCGAGGCCGGAGGCGCCCCGGAGATCGGCGCACTGGAGGGCGGCTTCAACGTCCTCGTCGTCGGCAGCGACTCGCGGAAGGGCCAGGGCGACGCCTACGGCGACCCCGATGAGGAGACGAGCGTCCTCAACGACGTCAACATGCTGATGCACGTCTCGGCCGACCACAGCAACGCGACGGTCGTGAGCTTCCCCCGCGACATGTACGTCGACATCCCGGAGTGCGTGAACGCCGCCACGGGTGAGACGATCCCCGCCCGGTACGACACCAAGATCAACGAGGCGATGGGCAGCGACGTCAGCCTCGGCTGCGTGGCGGGGGTCGTCGAGGACCTCATGGGCGTCCGGGTCGACTACGGCGCGGTCGTGCAGTTCAACGGCGTGATCGAGATGTCGAACGCGGTCGGCGGAGTCGACGTCTGCGTCGCGACCGAGATCGCGGACCCCTACACGAACACCTACCTCGAGCCGGGCGTGCACTCGCTCGAGGGCATGGCGGCGCTGCAGTTCCTCCGCAGCCGCCACGGCATCGGCGACGGCAGCGACCTGACCCGCATCAGCAACCAGCAGGTCTTCCTCTCGGCGCTCGTGCGCCGGATCAAGAGCGCGGACACCCTCCTCAACCCGGTCGCGCTCTACGGGCTCGCAAAGGCGGCGCTCGGCAACATGACGCTCTCGACCGGTCTCGACAACGTGAACACGATGGTCCAGATGGGACTCGCGCTGAAGGACGTCGACCTCGCGGACGTCGTCTTCGCGCAGTACCCGACCGGGGCGACTCCGAGCGGAGTGGAGCCGGACCGCGCCGCGGGCGACGTCCTGGCGAGCGCCCTGCAGACCGATCAGCCGATCGCCATCACCGGCGGCACGGGCGCCGGCGCGACCGTGGAGGGCGAGGCGGCGGCCCCGGCCGACACCGCCGCTCCGTCGGGCCCGGCGACCGCGGATCCGCTGGCGACGGCCGAGGCGGCACCCGGCACTCCTGCAGCGACTCCCGAGGACGGATCCAAGGTTGCCCTGCCAGAATCGGTCACCGGCCAGAGCGCCGACCAGCAGACCTGCTCGGTCGGCTTCTTCGGCTGAGCCGAGGGCGGGCGGCACCGCGGGTGCTCTCCACCTCGCGCGCTGACTCCGGGACGACACGCGTCCCGCAGCCGAGAGAGAGTACGACCCGATGAGCGAACGCGCGTCCACCCGGACCACAGCAGCACGGCACGGCCGCCTGCGCCGCCCGAGCGGCGTGCGCTTCGCCGCGCGGATCCTCGCGGCCTGCGTGGGCGTCGGCGTGCTCAGCGCGGTCTGCATCGTGGCGATCGCCGCCTCGCTGATCGCCGGGAGCGCGCGTCCGTCCGTCGACCTAGGGATCGACTCGGGCGGAGGCGACGTGCCCGAGATCGGGGCGATCGAGGGCGGCGTCAACATCCTGCTCGCCGGCAGCGACAGCGCCGACGGATCGGCCGCCGGGGCCTACGGCGAGCGTGCCGAGAACCTCAACGACGTCACGATGCTCATGCACATCTCGGCCGACCACTCGACCGTGGAGGTCGTCAGCTTCCCCCGCGACCTCTACGTCCCGATCCCCTCCTGCACCGACCCGGCCACTGGCGCCGTCTCGGACGCGGTGGACTCGGCGAAGATCAACACCTCGCTCGAGGCCGGCGGGCTGGCGTGCACCGTGCAGACGGTCGAGCAGCTGACCGGGCTCGAGATCCCCTACGCGGCGCTCATCCAGTTCGAGGGCGTCATCGAGATGTCGAACGCGGTCGGCGGAGTGGACGTCTGCGTCGCCACCCCGATCCAGGACGAGTACACGGGGCTGAACCTCGACGAGGGCACGCACACGCTCGTCGGCGCCGAGGCGCTGGCGTTCCTCCGCACCCGGCACGGCGTCGGCGACGGCAGCGACCTCACCCGCATCTCGAGCCAGCAGGTGTACCTCTCGTCGCTGGTGCGCAAGGTGAAGAGCGCGTCGACGCTCTCGAACCCGGTGAACCTCTACGGCCTCGCGAAGGCGGCCGTCTCGAACATGCAGCTCTCCACCTCGCTCGAGAACGTGAACACCCTCGTGTCGATCGGCCTCGCGGTGAAGGACGTCGACCTCGCGAACGTGGTCTTCGTGCAGTACCCGACCTTCATCGACGGCAACGGCGTGTACCCCAGCGAGGACGCGGCGTCCGCGCTGAACGCGGCGCTCCTCGCCGACCAGCCGATCGCGCTGAGCGGCACCACCGGCGGCGGCTCGCAGTCGACGGGGGAGGAGCCCGGGGCGACCGGCGCTCCGGCGGCCACGGAGTCGCCGGCCACCGACGCCCCCGCGACCGACGCCCCCGCGACGAGCGCACCCGACGGGCCGGTCACCCTCCCGAGCGACGTCTCCGGGCAGACCGCGCAGCAGGAGACCTGCACGATCGGCCGGCCCCTGTCGGACCAGTAGGCGGCTTCTCGCCCTCCCGCGGAGGGGCGGGCGCCCGTGTCGCGAGGCCCTCGCGCGTGCGGTTATGATGGTCGTCGTGCGTCCGCCAGCGGGCGCTCAGGAGTCGTCGCATAGTCCGGTCGAGTGCACCACCCTGCTAAGGTGGAGAACCCTTTACTGGGTTCCGTGGGTTCAAATCCCACCGACTCCGCATCGTCCGAAGGCCCCGCTCAGGCGGGGCCTTCGTCGTTCCCGGCGGTGCCGGTGCCTGCCGCAGTACCGGCGTCTCCCGGCGGTGCCGGTGTCGCCGCAGTGCCGGGTTCTCGCGGTGCCGGAGCCCTCCGGCCGGCGCTCCGTCGCTCGCGCGCGGCGTCGGCGGCCCAGGCGACCCGACGCCCCGGCCGCCCGGGATCCGCCGCCGATCCGCCGGGCGGGTGCGCTCCCGGAGCGGCTACCCTGATCGGATGCCCAGCCCGATCCTCGACGCCCTGTCCGCCCCTCCCGCGCGGAGGGACGTCGCCTCGATCCGGGGTGCTCTCGCCGAGGTCGCGATCGGCGACTCGGTGCGCGTCCTCGTCCGCTCACCGCGCTACGGCCTCTACGGGATCGAGGGGGTCGTCCGGCAGGCCGTCGGCGGCGAGCTCGTCGTCGCGGACGTCTTCCTCGGCACGGGGACCGAGATCCAGAGCATCGCCCTGGCTCCGGACGCCGACGAGGTCGGCGGGGAGCGCTCGGCCGAGGGGCTCGAGCACGGGGACCCGGTGTGCGTGGCGTTCTCGACTCCGGCGCTCGGGTCGTTCACGATCACGGGCCCGCTGACGGCCGGCGGCCGCGACGGGTTCCTCCTCGTCGGCAGCTGGATCGTCGCGGACGGCGGCGAGCCCGGCCGCCACGTCGACCGCATCGAGCGCCTGACGGACGTCGGCGTCCACGAGAAGCACGTCCCCGGGCGCCGCTCCGCGGTCGAGGAGTAGCCCCTCAGCTCTGGCAGTGCGGGCACCAGTAGGTGACCCGCAGCTGCAGCTCGTCGTCGCCGAGCTCGCCGCGCTCGATCGGAGTGCCGCAGCGCCGGCACGGCTTGCGGTCGCGGCCGTAGACCCAGAGCTGCTGGCCCGGGCGCAGGTTGCCGGTCGTCGTGCGCTCGATCCGCTCGCGGTTCACGGTGATGAGCCGCTTCGCGAGCGCGATGGTGCGCACGAGGTCGCCGCTCCCGCCGACCGGGCGCGTGGGCAGCACGCCGCGCAGGAAGCACAGCTCGGCGCGGTAGACGTTGCCGAGTCCGGCCATGATCCGCTGGTCGAGCAGCGCGAGCCCGATCGGCCGCTCCGGATCGGCGGACAGGCGTCGCAGCGCCTCCTCCGCGTCCCAGTCGGCGCCGAGCAGATCGGGGCCGAGGTAGCCGACCACGTCCTCCTCGGCCGAGCGCGGGACGATCTCGAGGAGCCCGAGCTCGAAGCCGACCGCCTGCCAGTCCTCGGTCTCGAGGACGATCCGGGCCTGGAACGCCGGCCGGTGCCACTTCGGCCGCTCGCCCTCGCCGCGGGCGTAGAGGTGCCAGCTCCCCTCCATCTTGAGGTGGGAGTGGATCAGCGCGTCGCCGACCCGCATCAGCAGGTGCTTGCCGCGGGGGACGACCTCGTCGATCGTCTCGCCGGTGAGGTCGACCGTCGCGTACTTCGGCACGCGGACGTCGCACCGGGTCAGGACCTCGCCGTCCAGCGCCTCGGCGAGATTGTGGGCGGATCGGTAGACGGTGTCACCCTCGGGCACGCGGGCTCCCTCCGGCGCTCACGAGCGCATCCTCAGGCCGCGCGGATTCGCGACGAAGCCGGCGGCGACGAGGGCGTCGCCGAAGGGCGTGCCGAGCGCGAAGACGCCGTCGATCTTCTCGACGGTCAGCTTCTCGACCCCGCGGGAGCGGACGAGCTGCGAGAGGGCGCCGGCCGCGTCGGCGAGGGCCGCCTCGTCGGCGGTGAAGGTGAGGGCGGTCTTGCCGCCGCGCTCGAGGTAGACCGCGAGCGCTCCGTCGACGACGGCGACCAGCGCGCCGGCCTTCCGACCGGGGCGGTGCCCCTCGCCCTGCGGCCACGGCAGAGCGGCGCCGAACGGATTGGCGGGGTCGGTCGCCGCCAGCGCGAGCACCGGTCGTGAGCGCTCCTGCGCCTCGTCCTGCGGGGCGAACGTGCGGAGCCGGTCGACGCTGCCGGCTGTGCCGAACTGCGCTGCTCCCAGCTTCTCGATGAAGTAGCCCCTCCGGGCGCGGCCCTGCTGCTCGAAGCCGCTCAGCACCTTGTAGGCGAGGGCGAAGCCGCCCAGGACGCCCTCGGCCTGCACGGAGCCGCGGGTGACGATCCCGTACCGCTCGAGCAGCGTCTCGCCGAGCGCGTGCCCGCGGATCGTCGCGTCCGACTCCGCGAGCGGCACGATCGACCAGCGGCCGCCGGCGGTCGGCGGCCCCACGCGGGTGGCCATCGTGGGGCGGGCGGTCATCCGGCCCCGGGGCGCGCGGGCGCGGGCGGGGGCGCGCGGCTGGCGGTGGGCGCCGCCGGTCGAGCCGACGAGGGTGCGCAGCGGCGCCAGGGTGTCGTTCGTGACGAGCCCGGCCCAGACCAGCTCCCACAGGGCCTCGACGAGGCCCGCGTCGTCGGTGGAGCCGACCGCGTCGGAGAGCTGGCGGAAGAAGTAGCCGCCGCCCGAGCCGAGCACGCCGACGATCTCCTGCTGGAGCTCGGTCAGGGTCACGGACTCGGCGGCGGGGACGGGGAGGGTCAGCCCTGCCGTGTCGGCGAGATGGAGGCTCACCCAGCCGTCGTTGCCGGGCAGGGTGCCCGCGCCGGCCCAGAGGACCTCGCCGGTCGCGGTGAGCTCGTCGAGCATCGCGGGGGAGTAGTCGCGCACCCGGGCGGGCAGGATCAGCGACTCCCAGGCGGACGCGGGGATGGGCGCGCCGGCCAGCTGGTCGATCACGGAGGCCACGCCGTCGATACCGCGGAGCGAGCCGCCGACGTGCTGCCAGGCGGGGAGGAAGCGGGCGTACGCGGCCGCGTCGACCGGCTCCACCTCCTTGCGGAGCGCGGCGAGAGAGCGGCTGCGCAGGCGGCGCAGCACCTCGGCATCGCACCACTCGGTCCCGGTGCCGGTGGGGCGGAACTCGCCCTCCGAGACGCGGCGCTCGCCCGCGAGGCGGCGCAGGGTGTCGGTGACGACCGCGACGCCGAGGCCCAGGCGGGTGGCGACGGCGGCGGCGGTGAAGGGGCCGTGGGTGCGCGCGTAGCGGGCGACGAGGTCGCCGAGCGGATCGCGGACCGGGTCGATGAAGGCGACGGGGACGCCGATCGGCAGGGGCACGCCGAGAGCGTCGCGGAGCCGGGAGGCGTCCTCCATCGCGGCGTACCGCTGCTCACCGCCGAGGCCCACGGGCAGAACGCGCTTGGCCTTCACGAGCGCGGCCACGTCGGCCTCGAGCACCGCGCGCTCGATCGCGGGCGCCTTCGCGACGTCCGCCGAGGCGACCGATTCGTCGACCAGGCGCTCCCCGAGCTCGTCGAGCGTCAGCGGGCCGAGCAGCCGGAGCAGGTCGGCGGCGCCCTCGAGCCCGCGGAGGCGGCGCTCGGGCTCGACGCGCTGCAGCTCGCGCTCGATCTGCGCGAGGACGGCCGGGTCGAGCAGCTCGCGCAGCTCCGCTCGGCCGAGCAGCTCGCCGAGGAGCGTCGCGTCGACCGAGAGCGCTGCCGCGCGGCGCTCGGCGAGCGGGCTGTCGCCCTCGTACATGAAGGCCGCGACGTAGCCGAAGAGCATGGACCGCGCGAACGGACTGGCGGTCGGCGTCTCGACCTCGAGGATCCGCAGCTCGCGCCCGTCCAGCCGCGCGGCGAGCCGGAGCAGCGCGGGCAGGTCGTAGACGTCCTGGAGGCACTCGCGGACGGTCTCGAGGATGATCGGGAAGGTCGGGTAGGTGCGGGCGACGTCGAGGAGCTGCGCCGCCCGCTGCCGCTGCTGCCAGAGCGGGGAGCGCTTGCCCGGGTTGTACCTCGGGAGCAGGAGCGCCCGCGCCGCGCACTCGCGGAACCGGGCGGCGAAGAGGGCGGAGCCGCCGACCTCGCTCGTGACCAGCTGCTCCAGCTCCTCGCGCTCGAACAGGAACAGCTCGGAGCCCGGCGGCTCCGACTCGGTGTCGGGGATCCGCACGACGATGCCGTCGTCCCCGGCCATCGCCGCTCCGTCGACGCCGTGCCGCTCGCGGACGCGGGCGCCGATGGCGAGCGCCCACGGCGAGTGCACCTGCATCCCGTACGGGGAGTGCAGCACCAGCCGCCAGTCGCCCAGCTCGTCGCGGAAGCGCTCGAGCACGAGGGTGCGGTCGTCCGGGATCTGCCCGGTGGCCAGGCGCTGCTCGTCGAGGAAGGAGAGGAGGTTGTTGGTCGCGTACTCGTCGAGCCCGGCCGCCGTGCAGCGCTCGCGCGCCGTCTCGGGGGCGGCGGCGCCCACCTCGCGGGTGAACGCCCCGATCGCCTCGCCGAGCTCGGCCGGGCGCCCCTGCGAGTCGCCCTTCCAGAACGGGAGGCGCCCGGGCTCGCCGAACGCCGGCGTCACGATCACGCGGTCGTAGGTGATCTCCTGGATGCGCCAGCTGGTGGCTCCGAGCGCGAAGACGTCGCCGACGCGGGACTCGTAGACCATCTCCTCGTCGAGCTCGCCGACGCGGTTGCCGGTCGAGCCCGGCTCGCCGACCATGAACACGCCGAAGAGCCCGCGGTCGGGGATGGTGCCGCCGCTGGTGACGGCGAGGCGCTGGGCGCCGGGCCGGCCGGTGAGCGTGTTCGCGTCGCGGTCCCAGACGAGGCGCGGCCGCAGCTCCGCGAACTGGTCGGAGGGGTAGCGGCCCGAGAGCAGGTCGAGGGTCGCCTCGTAGGCGGAGCGGGGCAGGGACACGAAGGGGGCGCTGCGGCGGACGGTGTCGAACCAGTCGTCCACGTCGAGGCTCTCGAGGGCCGTCGCGGCGACGGTCTGCTGCGCGAGGATGTCGAGCGGGTTCGCGGGGACGGCGATCGCCTCGATCAATCCCGAGCGCATCCGCTCCGTCGTCACGGCGGAGTGGAGCAGGTCGGCCCGGTGCTTGGGGTAGAAGGACCCGCGCGAGACCTCGCCGACCTGGTGGCCGGCTCGACCCACGCGCTGCAGGGCGCTCGCGACCGAGGGCGGCGTCTCGACCTGGACGACGAGGTCGACCGCGCCCATGTCGATCCCGAGCTCGAGGCTCGAGGTCGCGACCACGCAGCGCAGGCGGCCGGATTTCAGGTCGTCCTCGATGATCGCGCGCTGCTCCTTGCTCACCGAGCCGTGGTGAGCGCGGGCGAGCAGTGGCTCCTCGTCGGGCGCGGACTGCCCGCTGCCGCTCGTGCCCCCGGCCGCTCCCATCGCCTCGGCCGGGGAGCGGCGGACGGAGGAGGAGCCCGCCTCGGCGAGCAGGGCGCCGACCGCGACGGGCTCGCCCGCCTCGCGCGCCCGCTCCGCGGCGAGCTCGCGGCGCTCGGCGTAGATCTCGTTGAGCCGGGCGGTCAGCCGCTCGGCGAGGCGGCGGGAGTTCGCGAAGACGATGGAGGAGGTGTGCGCGAGGACCCGGTCGACGATCGACTCCTCGACGTGCGGCCAGATCGACCCGCTCTGCGGACCGGTGGCCCCCATCGTCGATCCGTCCTGCGGAGCCGCCGTCCCCAGCTCGGACATGTCCTCGACCGGGACGACGACGCTGAGGTCCCACTGCTTCTCGGACGCCGGAGCCACGATCGCGACCGGGGAGCGGCCGGCGAGGAACCGGGCCACCTCCTCGCGCGGACGCACCGTCGCCGAGAGGCCGATGCGCTGCACCGGCTTCGGGAGCAGGGCGTCGAGCCGCTCGAGGGAGACGGCGAGGTGCGCCCCGCGCTTGGTCGACGCGACCGCGTGGACCTCGTCGACGATGACCGTCTCGACGCCGCGGAGCGACTCGCGCGCCGCCGAGGTGAGCATGAGGTAGAGCGACTCGGGGGTCGTGATCAGGATGTCCGGCGGCGTCTTCTGCAGCACGCGCCGCTCGGCGGCGGGCGTGTCTCCCGACCGCACCCCGACGGTGACCGTGGCCGGCGCGCTGCCGATGCCCTCGGCGCTCAGCCGCAGCGCCGTCTGGGTGACGCCGACGAGCGGCGAGCGGAGGTTGCGCTCGACGTCGACGCCGAGAGCCTTGAGCGGCGAGACGTAGAGCACGCGCGTGCGGTGCTGCGGATCCTCCGGCGGCGGGCCCTGCACGAGCCGATCGATCGCCCAGAGGAAGGCCGAGAGCGTCTTGCCGGAGCCGGTGGGAGCGACCACGAGGGCGTGCGCTCCGCTCGAGATGGCCGACCAGGCGCCCTCCTGGGCGGCGGTCGGCGCCGGGAACGCGCCCTCGAACCACGCGCGCGTGGCGGGGGAGAAGCGCTCGAGGACGTCCGGCATGCACCCATCCTCCCTGCCACCTCCGACATTGCCGGGGCCGCGGCCCGGGGGCGAGCCCTTGACGCGGGGGAGCCCGCCCGTCAGGCGAAGCCGAGACGCACGAACGTGCCGATGTCGGCGAGCTCGGCCTGCCCGACTCCGTGGGCGACGCCCTCGTAGACCCGGGCGTCGAGCGCCGTGTGCTCCGGGAACCAGGCCGCCGCGTCCCGCACGAGCTCCTCCGGGATCACCGTGTCGAGCGTCCCGCGGCCCCAGAACACCGGAGGACGCTCGCGGGCGAGCCGCTCGTCCGCGTCGTCGCCCTCGGCGAGCGGGACCACGAACCCGGACAGAGCGACCGCGAAGGCGAAGCGGCCCGGCGCGCGCCGCAGCAGCTGCACCGCCAGCGCGGCGCCCTGGGAGAAGCCCAGCAGCCCCACCGGACCCGGGTGCTCCAAAGCGTCGAGCCACTCGATCACACCCGCCGCCGCCGCCTCGACGGCCTCGGGATCGGCCCGCGGCTCGTCCGGCACCAGCGGCACCCGGAGGGGCCACCACGCGTTCGCCCCGCCGCCCAGGGCGAGAGGCGCCCGGAGGGACGCGAGGACCGGCTCCAGCGGCAGGTAGGCGCCGAGCGAGAACAGGTCCCCCTCGTGCGAGCCGTAGCCGTGCAGCAGCACCAGGAGGGGCCTGCCGACGCGGTCGCGCTCGGAGGAGGACCACAGCACCGCGTTCGCGTCGATTCCCATCGCTCCATCATCCCCCTGAGTGCGGGATCGCCGCCGCCGGTCGGAACACCAGCCGCGAAGGGTGAGAATGGCTGCATGAGCGTGCGCACCCCTGACCCGAACTCCGGGTGGCTGTCCGACGACGAACTCGCCGAGATCCGCCGGCGGCTCCCGCTGCTGTACGTGGAGGCCGTGCCCGTCCGGGTCGACGGGCTCGGGCAGGTCACCGAGGTCGGCGTGCTCCTGCGCGCGACCCCCTCCGGCCAGATCACCCGCACGATCGTCTCGGGCCGCGTGATGTACGGCGAGACGCTGCGCGACGCGCTGTTCCGCCACCTCGAGAAGGATCTCGGCCCCATGGCCTTCCCCCTCCTCCCCGCGAGCCCGCTCCCCTTCCACGTCGCCGAGTACTTCCCGATGCCCGGCATGGGACCGTTCACCGACGACCGCCAGCACGCGGTCTCCCTCGCCTACGTCGTTCCCGTCACCGGCACCTGCGACCCCCGCCAGGACGCCCTCGAGCTCACCTGGATGACCCCCGACGAGGCCTGCTCCGACGCGATCTCCGCCGAGATGGAGGGCGGGCGGGGCGCGCTGATCCGCGCCGCGCTCGCTTCCGTCGGCCGCCTGTCCTAGCGGCGCGGATCGGCCGCGGCGCTCCCTTCTGCGCACCGATAGCGGCGCGCCGCGGTCGGCTCGCAAGGACGGCGGGCCGGCTGGAGTGTCGGGCGTCCGCCTGGACCGATCCGCCGGCACGCGACTCGGCCGTTCGGCTCGTGGATCCGGCGTCCACGGGACCTCTGTGACCGGGCGAGGAGAGGCGGCGCCCCTGCCCGACGACGGCGCAGCAGGGGATCGCCTGATCAGGACGCGGTGAGGACTTCCGGAGCTCCCTGCGCGGGACTCCGCTCGAAGAGGTGAAGCGTGAACGACGAAGGGCCGGGGCCCGCGACCAGTAGTCGCGGGCCCCGGCCCTTCGTGATGTCGGCGCCCTGATCAGGACGAGCGCTGAGGTGCGATCACCGAACGCTCAGCCCCCGGACCAGCCGCTCCCCGCGAGGCGAACGGTCGATCCGCGTGCGAGCGGGTCGGCCTAGCCGGTCGCGACACGCTCTGCGCGTCGCGACCGTGCTTGAAGCCGACCGCGGTGCGCCGTTCCGCGGCTGCCCGCGAGGCGAACGGTCGATCCGCGTGCGAGCGGATCGGCCTAGCCGGTCGCGACACGCTCTGCGCGTCGCGACCGTGCTTGAAGCCGACCGCGGTGCGCCGCTCCGCGGCGCACAATCGGACTCAGCCCTGAGCGCGGCGCCCGCCGCGGCGGGCGCCGCCGCCGGCGGACTCGCGGGCGGGAGCGGCCGAGGCTGCTCCGCCGGTCGCGGTGCTGTAGAACGAGCGCGATCCGCCCGAGGTCGAGGGGGCACCGGCGGCCGAGCGGCTGCGGCCGCCGCGGGCGCCGCCGCGGGCGGGTCCCTCGGCGGCGGTGCGGTCGCGGCGGGGGCGGTCGCCTCCGCCGGTCGCGGCACCCGTCGAGCGTCCGCCGCGGGGTGCGGCGGTGCCCTCGGTGCGGGCCGCGCGCTTGCGCTGCGCGTTGGCGCCCTGCGAGCGTCCGCCCTGCGACTGGCCGCGGACGGGCTCGACGACGGCGCTGGGGGTGACGTACGGAGCGACGTCGCCGACGAGCTTCGCGACGGCGGCCGAGTCGGCCGTCACCTGCTGGGGCGCGACCTGGATCGCGGCCTTGCGGAGGAGGGTCTTCACGTCGCTGCGCTGCGTGGGCAGGACGACGGTGACGACGTCTCCCTCGCTGCCGGCGCGGGCGGTGCGGCCCGAGCGGTGCAGGTACGCCTTGTGCTCCATCGGCGGGTCGACGTGGATGACGAGCTCGACGTCGTCGACGTGCACACCGCGGGCGGCGACGTCGGTGGCGACGAGGACCTTGACGGTGCCGGCGCCGAACGCGGCGAGGTTCCGGTCGCGGGCGACCTGCGAGAGGTTGCCGTGCAGGTCGACCGCGGGGATGCCCTGGCCGGTGAGCTGCTTGGCGAGCTTCTTCGCGTGGTGCTTGGTGCGCATGAAGAGGATGCGGCGGCCGGTGCCGGACGCGAGCGTCTTCACGAGAGCGTTCTTGGCGTCGAGGCCGTCGACCTCGAACACGTGGTGGGTCATCAGCGCGACCGGCGAGTTGGCCTCGTCGACCGAGTGGAGCACCTCGTTCTGGAGGTACTTCTTGACCAGCTTGTCCACGCCGTTGTCGAGCGTCGCGGAGAACAGCAGGCGCTGCCCGCCGCGGGGGGTCTTGTCGAGGATGCGCGTGACGACCGGCAGGAAGCCGAGGTCGGCCATGTGGTCGGCCTCGTCGAGGACGGTGATCTCGACGGCGTCGAGGTTCACGAAGCCCTGCTTCATCAGGTCCTCGAGGCGGCCCGGGCAGGCCACGACGATGTCGACGCCCTGCTTGAGCGCGGCGACCTGGCGCTGCTGCGAGACGCCTCCGAAGATCGTGGTGGTGACGATGCCGTACGCGTCGGCGAGGGGCTGCATCGCGGCGGTGATCTGCGTGGCGAGCTCGCGGGTCGGCGCGAGGACGAGTCCGAGCGGGCGGCCGGGGCGGCGGCGTCCGCCGGCGAGCGAGCCGCCGAGTCGGGCGATCATCGGGATGGAGAAGGCGAGGGTCTTGCCGGAGCCGGTCTTGCCGCGGCCGAGGACGTCGCGTCCGCCGAGGGTGTCGGGCAGCGTGTCGACCTGGATCGGGAAGGGCTCGGTGATGCCGCTCGCGGTGAGCGCGGCCACGAGGGGGGCAGGCACGCCGAGGGCGCTGAAGGAGAGGGGGGTGTTCGACATGGAGTGGTGCCTTTCGGGGGCATCATGCCGATCGAGGACGCGCGGGCGGTGGCCGGGGCGCGGGTGATCGGCGTTCGGGCGAAGGTGACGGTGGTCACATCCGTTCGCCGTACGATTCGGTGCGCGCGGCCGGGGGCCTCATGCACGTGCGCCAGATGGTCGGGACGGATCCTCGACGGTCAGAGTCCTAGGGGACAAGGGGCGTTCTACGACGCGGGGGAGCGCAGTCGCTGCGCTCGCACCGTCCCACTCTAGTGGATGCCGATCCATCCGCGCATCGCGGCCTGCACGCGGGAGCCGTCGCGGTCGCTCAGCTTGGTCCCGACGAAGTCGCCCGCCCAGTCCGAGGTCTGCACGCGGAAGGCCGGCTCCGGGTCGCGCAGGGTCTTCAGGATGACGGCGGCGACGTCGGACGGGTCCTGCGCGTGGGTCGAGGAGAAGGACGACGCGGCGCGGTCGAGGTAGGCGCCGAGCGCCGGCGAGTAGGGGCCGGCCTGCGCGAGCATCGCCGCCGCGTCGATGCCGACGTTCTCGACGAAGCTGCTGCGGACCGCTCCCGGCTCGATCAGCGACACGTGGACGCCGACGGAGGCGGCGACGGGGGCGAGTGCCTCGAAGAACCCCTCGACCGCGAACTTCGCCGCGCAGTAGTCCTCGTTGAACGGCTGCCCGATCGCGCCGCCGACGCTCGAGACGGTGACGATGCGGCCGCGGGACGAGCGCAGCATCGGCAGCGCGGCGCGGGTGACCGCGACGGTGCCGAAGAAGTTGACCTCCATCACGCGGCGCAGCTCCTCCGGATCCTCCAGCTCGAGGGTGCCGAGGTGGCCGGCTCCGGCGTTGTTCACGAGGGCGTCGAGACCGCCGAGCTCCTCCTCCACGGCGCGGAGGCAGCCGGCGACGGAGTCCGCGTCGGTCAGGTCGAGCGCCCGCAGGTCGAGCTCGACGCGGGCCTCGGCGGCGGCGGCGCGCAGGCCCTCCGCCCGCTCCGGATCCCGCACGGTGGCGACCACCCGCCAGCCCGCGCGCGCGGCCTCGATCGCTGTGGCGCGGCCGATGCCGGTGGAGGTTCCGGTGACGAGGAGGACGGGACGGGGCATGCGGCTTTCCTGCTTTCCGGCGCACGACGGCGCCGCCCGGAGGCTATCGGCCGCCCCTCCGAGAACGTCCAGGGTCGGTGTCAGCCCCGGTAGCGCTCGCCGACCGGCACCTCGACCGGCAGCCGGTTGCCCGCCTGGGCGAGCGGGCAGGCCCAGGCCGGGTCGTAGGCGCAGGAGGGGTTGTAGGCGAAGTTGAAGTCGAGCACCAGCGTCCCCGGGGCGGAGCCCGGGCCGAGGTCGGCGCCCTTCACGGTGTCCAGGAGGTAGCGGCCGCCGCCGTAGGTGCCGCCGGGTGTCCCCGCGAGGGCGTCCTTGACCGGCAGGAACAGGCCTCCGCCGTAGGACGCCAGGCGCCAGACGTCGAGGCTGCCGGTGTCCGGCACCTCGACCGTGCCGATCAGCTCGAAGGGGACGGTGCCGTCGGTGCCGGTCTCCACGTCCATCCGCCGCGCCTCCTCGGCCGGGGCCACCTCGAGCTCGAAGCGCCAGGCCGCGTCGTAGGGCGCGATCGGCAGCGAGCGGAAGTGCGCGCGGTCGGCCGGGAGGAGGGGGGTGGAGGGGTGCTGCGCGAAGAGCGCGTTGCGCCCGCGGATCCAGGACGCGTGCGCGGCGAGCAGGTCCACGTTCGAGAGCCGGCGCACCTCCGCGTAGAGGGCCTGGACGTGGCGGCGCCAGTCCGACACCTCGACCGCGGTCGTGAGGCGGCGGTGGGGCGAGACGCCGTCGTCGTCCTGCTCCTCCTCGTCGGCGGAGGGCCACTGGAGGCGCAGGAGCTCCGAGCGCGACAGCTCGGTCTCCTCCTCGGCGACGCCGTCGGGGCTCATGCGGCGGACTCCCCGCGCGGGCGGGTGTCGGCACCGAGATCGTGGCGCCAGGACGGGGCGAGGGAGCGGATGCGGATGCCGCGCCACTGCCAGAACGCCCACATCGACGGCCAGAGCGCGGCCGAGGCGAGGCCCGCCGAGAACTCGAGGCGGTCGCGGAAGAGCGTGCGCCCGTCGGGGAGCGGGGCGACGGCCATGCGGTGGTCCCACGCGGTGATCAGTCGGAGGGAGCCGGTGAGGGGCCCGCCGCTGTCGCGCAGGATCCGCACGTCGGGCATCGAGGGGACGCGGCGGTAGGAGAGGTCGATCTCCTGCGCGCCCATCGGCACGATCCCGAGGGCGTCCATCGCGACCTCGTGGGAGCCGAGCCCCCAGGTCGGGCGGAAGCCGCCCTCGTCCAGCGACGCGGCGGTCAGGAGCGGGGACATCACCTCCCGGAACACGGCCGGACTCTGCAGGGCGCGCCAGGCGGAGTCGGCGTCGGTGTCGAGCACGTGCTTGAGCATCACCTTCACGAGGGACATCCTCCTCCGCCCGCCCCTGCGCGGGAACCGGGTGCGCGCGGAGCCCCGGACGTGTATGCGCCTCCGGTGCTCGCTACCGTGTCAGGGTGACCGCTCCCGCCGCCTCCGTCGACCAGTCGACCTACCAGATCCGCTTCGAGTGGGGGGCCCGCGCCCTCCGTGTGCTCGCCCCCGCCCACGTCACGGTGCTCGTCGACGCTCTGCCCGGAGGCGAGAGCCCCGACCTCGGGGGAGTGGAGGGCCGCGTCGTCCGCGCGGGCCTGGCCGACCGCTCGGCCGTCGCCCGCTGGATCCTGGAGCGCCAGCACGAGAACGGCGGGCGCACCAGCGTCAACGTGATCGCCCTCGGCGACATCGATGACAGCGGAGCGGCGCGGTTCGCGATGGAGGACCAGCTGGCGGCCGGCGCCGTCGTCGACGCGCTCATCGGGCTGGGCATCGACCACGTCTCGCCCGAGGCCGCGGTGGCCTGCTCGTCCTACGAGGGCCTGCGCCGGGCGTGCGCGCATCTGCTCACCGCGTCCGAGTCCGGCCGCCTGCTCGCCGCCGAGGGGCGGGCGGACGAGGTCCGGGCCGCTGCCCGGGTCGACACCGTCGACGAGGTGGCGGTCCTCCGCTGACCCGCCGCTCCGGCGGGCGCGGCCTCCGAGCGGTGCAGGGCGTCCGCGGAGCGCACAAGCCCCTGCGGATCCGAGCCGCCGCCTCGACCACTCGCCCGCCCCCGGCGTAGCGTTCGGCGGAGGCGGTCCCTCCGCCCCCCGCCCCGACCGAAAGCTGGCCCGCATGAAAGCCGTCCTCAACGACGTCGTCCTCGCCGACGCCCCCGACTCCGACCTGATCTCGATCGAGGGCAACTGGTACTTCCCGCCGTCGAGCATCGCCGAGGGCGTGCTCGTCGAGAGCCCCACGCCCTACACCTGCCCGTGGAAGGGCGAGTGCCAGTACTTCTCGGTGCAGACCGGCGACGGCCTGCAGAAGGACAAGGCCTGGTCGTACCCGCACCCCTACCCGACGGCGTTCGACCGCGTCGGCAAGGACTTCTCGGGCTACGTCGCCTTCGACCGCTCGGTCCGCGTCTCCGACTGACCCGTCCCGCCGCGGCGCCGCTCCCGGTGCCGCGGCGGTGCGTCAGCCGCGCGGGGCGGCGGCGCGCGCCCGGTAGGCCCGGACCTTCGACCGGTTCCCGCAGCGCTGCATCGAGCACCAGCGGCGCGACCCGGCTCGGGACGTGTCGAGGTAGAGCATCCGGCACTCCGGATCCGCGCAGCGCCGCAGCCGTCCGGTCGCGGCCGGACCCAGCAGCCCCACGGCCTCCCGGGCGATGGACGCGAGCGCCTGCCTGCCCGCCGCGTGGAGCCGTCCTGCCTGCCGCGATCCGCCGCCCAGCACCGGCGGGATGTCGGGCATCGCCGCGACCAGGTTGACCACGTCGACGTCGCGCGGGTCGAGCGCGGTGCCGGCCTCGGCCGCGACGGCCAGCCGGGCGATCGCGCCCCGGAGCATCAGCGCGTCGTCCAGGCGCGCGTCCCGGCTCTCGGGGCCGACCGCCTCGAAGCGCTCGGCGAGCCAGGCGGCCAGGGCGGCGTCGGAGTCGAGGTGCTCGGCCGCTCCCGGAGGCAGTGCTCCCGTCGTGGCGAAGTCGAGTGCGAGGCTCCCGGAGTCGAACCACCAGCGCCGGCCGTCGGCCTCGGGGAGCCACTGCCCGGTGACCGGCGTGCGCCCGCCGTGCGGGGCCTCGTCCGGGGTCACGGCGCCGGGACCGGTCGGCGCCGCCACTGGATCGCGTTCGCGGGCTCGAACCGGCGCGCGCAGCGGCCGCAGGCCAGGGGCCGGGTGGGCCGGCGATGGCGGTAGAAGAGGTGTCCGCCCGGGCAGGTGCCGACCCACGGTGCGAGCTCGTCCGCGGTCGGGTTGCTGTGGGTGCGCGATCCCGTGTAGCCGAGCCGCGCCGCGATCCGCCGCCACTGCGGTCCGTGCCCGGCGTCGGGCCCCGCGAGCGCGTGAGCGACCTCGTGCAGGAGTGTCTGCCGGACCTCCTCGTCGCTCCAGCGGGCGGCGAGGTGGCGCGAGACCGTGATCCGGCGGCGCGTCCAGTGGCAGGCGCCGCCGCGGGTGCGCGCGTGGTCGAGCGCGAAGGACCAGGAGGGGTCGAGGTGCTCCTCGATCAGCGCGTCGGCCCAGCGGGCCACGTCCTCGAGGTCGGCCACCGGTGGCGCTGCCTAGGACTCGTCGCCGTCGGCGCGGCGGCGGCCGCGGGCGGTGCCGTCGGTGCGGGCCTCTCGGTCGGTCCCGTCCTGGAACTCGGAGGCGGCGGCGTAGCCCAGGCGGGCGACCTCGAGCTCCTCCTCGGGGACCCCGACGCGCTCGCCGAGGGCGGTCGCGGCGTCGAAGTCGCGCATCGCCCGGCCGTACTCGCCCAGCTCGAAGAAGGTGAGGCCGCGGTGCTTGAGCGCGAAGGAGTGCTCGAGGTGCCACTCGTGCGTGCGCGCCTCCTCGACGCAGAGCGCGAGCTCCGAGAGGGCCTCGTCGGTGCGGCCCCGCAGCTGCATGAGGCGGGCGCGGCGGACACGGGCGGTGAGCAGCTCGGCGCGGTCGCCGGAGAAGCGGGTGCGGCGGACGGCCTCGTTCGCGAGGTCCCACGCCTCGTCGACGCGCCCGAGCAGGCGCAGCAGCTCCGCCTTCTCGGTGAGCGCGGCGAGGCTGCGCAGCGCGCCGATCTCCTCCAGGCGCTCCTGGGCGGCGTCGACGTCGATCTCCTCGTGGAGGGTCGCGGGGTCGTGGCGGATGATGATGCTCAGGGCGATGCTTCCTCGTGGAGTGCGGATCCGGATCGTCGCGCGCGGCGGACGAGAGGACGGTCGGGGTCGCTGACCCCGGCGTCGAGTGTACCGGCGGGTCCCCGGACGGCGCCCCGACGCGCGGCCCGGGTCAGCCCCGTCGCACCTGGAAGATGCTCCGCGCCGGCAGCGGCGACGGGGTGGCGGTCTCGTCCGTGACGACGAGGGCGCCGGCGATGAAGTTCTCGAGCTCCCGCCCCTGCACCAGCTTGGAGGGCGCGGGGTCGGAGGCGAGGCGCCGCGGCAGGCCGTCGAGCGGCAGCGGATCGGCCGAGGCGAGCATCACCACGTTCCCGAAGCGCTTGGCTTTGAGCATCTGGGTGTCGGTCATGATCGCGGTGTGCGCGAAGACGGAGGCGAGCGTCGCGGCCTGGGCGCGGGCGAAGGCGAGCGCGCCGCCGTCGGCCACGTTCACCGCGACCAGGCCGCCGGGGGCGAGCAGCGGCGCGATCGCCCCGTAGAACTCGGCGCTGGTCACGTGCGCGGGAGTGCGCGCGCCCGAGAAGATGTCGACGACGACCACGTCGACCGTGCCGCGCAGCCCGGGCGGCAGCTTGCCGAGCACCTCGCGGGCGTCGCCCTGGCGGATGCGGATCTGCGCCCCGCGGGGGAGCGGGAGCGCCTCGCGCACCAGCTCGACCAGAGCGCCCTCGATCTCGACGACCTGCTGGCGCGAGCCCGGCCGGGTCGCGGCGACGTAGCGGGGGAGGGTCAGCGCTCCGGCGCCCAGGTGGAGCGCCGTGACGCTGTCGCCCTCGGGGGCGACGAGGTCGATCGCGTGGCCGATCCGGCGGACGTACTCGAAGGAGAGGTGCGTCGGATCCGCGAGGTCGACGTGCGACTGCGGAGTGCCGTCGACGACCAGGGTCGCCGCGTCGGGCGAGTGGCGGTCGGGCTCGATCCGCGCGGTGTACCCGCTGGCGAGCACGGCGCGGGGGTGCTCGGAGTCGTCTCCGCGTCGGCGGCCGGTGCGTTCCTGCATCCGACCAGTCTGCCGCGGCGGCGGGACGGCGGGGCTCCGCGCCCGGCCCGGTCGGATCGATCCGGGAGGCCGTGGCCTCGTATACCGGACCCCGCGGGGCGGCGCAAGCATCCGCACTTGCGCGGCGTGGCGCGATGCGGCTATATTCGTACTTTGCGCTCCCGAGTACCCATGCCCTCATATCGCGGTCGGCAGGTCACCGGAACCCGGCATCAGATGGTGGATGCCGTTGCCACACTCTAGCCCCGCCCCCAAGACCGAGTCGCCTCGGTCCGCACGGCGTGCGGGCAGGGGTGGCGGCCCGTCCGGCGGGAGCCCACTCCACACATCCCACAGATTGAGACCCGCGAGGGTCTACGGAGGTTCCTTCCTTGGCTGCTGCGTCCACCGCGACCACCACCTCACCCAAGAACGGACGCGGAGCTTCGCGTCTCTCGTTCGCCAAGATCAGCGACACCCTGACCGTTCCGGATCTGCTCGCGCTGCAGACCGAGAGCTTCGACTGGCTCGTCGGCTCGGAGGCGTGGAAGACCCGCGTCGCCGAGGCGAAGGCCGCCGGCCGGGAGGACCTCCCCGCCAACTCCGGCCTCGACGAGATCTTCGAGGAGATCTCCCCGATCGAGGACCTCAGCGAGACGATGCAGCTGAGCTTCACGAACCCGTACCTCGAGCCCGAGAAGTACACGATCGAGGAGTGCAAGGAGCGCGGCAAGACCTACGCCGCTCCGCTGTACGTCGAGGCCGAGTTCATGAACCACCTCACGGGTGAGATCAAGACCCAGACGGTCTTCATGGGCGACTTCCCGCTGATGACCGAGAAGGGCACGTTCATCATCAACGGCACCGAGCGTGTCGTCGTGTCCCAGCTCGTGCGCAGCCCCGGCGTCTACTTCGAGCGCCAGCAGGAGAAGACGTCCGATAAGGACATCTACTCCGCCCGCGTCATCCCGAGCCGTGGAGCCTGGCTCGAGTTCGAGATCGACAAGCGCGACCAGGTCGGCGTGCGCATCGACCGCAAGCGCAAGCAGTCGGTCACCGTGTTCCTCAAGGCACTCGGCCTGACGAGCGAGGAGATCCTCGAGCAGTTCGCCGGCTACGAGTCGATCGAGCTGACCCTCGAGAAGGACAACATCCTCACCAAGGAGGACGCCCTCCGCGACATCTACCGCAAGCTCCGTCCGGGCGAGCAGGTCGCCGCCGAGGCCGCCCGCGCGCTGCTGGACAACTTCTACTTCAACTCCAAGCGCTACGACCTCGCGAAGGTCGGCCGCTACAAGATCAACCGCAAGCTCGGCATCGACAAGGCGCTGTCCGACTCGGTGCTCACGGTCGAGGACATCATCGCGACCATCAAGTACCTGGTCGCCCTGCACGACGGCCGCACCGCCCTCCCCGGCGTGCGCGACGGCGAGCCGGTGGAGCTGCGTCTCGACGTCGACGACATCGACCACTTCGGCAACCGCCGCATCCGCGCGGTCGGCGAGCTGATCCAGAACCAGGTCCGCACCGGACTGTCCCGCATGGAGCGCGTCGTCCGCGAGCGCATGACCACGCAGGACATCGAGGCGATCACCCCGCAGACCCTGATCAACGTGCGCCCCGTCGTCGCCGCGATCAAGGAGTTCTTCGGGACCAGCCAGCTGTCGCAGTTCATGGACCAGAACAACCCGCTCGCGGGTCTGACCCACAAGCGCCGCCTGTCGGCGCTCGGCCCCGGTGGACTCTCCCGTGAGCGCGCCGGCGTCGAGGTCCGCGACGTCCACCCCTCGCACTACGGCCGCATGTGCCCGATCGAGACCCCGGAAGGCCCGAACATCGGCCTGATCGGATCGCTCGCGTCCTTCGCGCGCATCAACTCGTTCGGCTTCATCGAGACCCCGTACCGCAAGGTCGTCGACGGCACCGTCACCTCGCAGATCGACTACCTCACCGCGTCCGAGGAGGACGAGTACCTGGTCGCCCAGGCGAACGCCCCCCTCACGAAGGACTTCCGCTTCGCGGAGGGCAAGGTCCTGGTCCGCCCCAAGGGCGGAGAGGTCGAGCTCGTCGACGCCGAGCGCGTCCACTACATGGACGTCTCGCCGCGCCAGATGGTCTCGGTCGCGACCTCGCTGATCCCGTTCCTCGAGCACGACGACGCGAACCGCGCGCTCATGGGCGCGAACATGCAGCGTCAGGCCGTCCCGCTGCTGCGCAGCGAGTCGCCCGTCGTCGGAACCGGCATGGAGGGCTTCGCGGCCATCGACGCCGGCGACGTCATCACCGCCGACAAGGCCGGTGTCGTCCAGGAGGTCTCCGCCGACTCCGTCACCGTCCAGCTGGACGAGGGCGGCACGCAGACCTACTTCCTCCGCAAGTTCGACCGCTCCAACCAGGGCACCTCGTACAACAACCGCGTGGTCGTCTCGGCCGGCGAGCGCATCGAGGTCGGCGAGGTCGTCGCCGACGGCCCCGCCACCGAGAACGGCGAGCTCGCGCTGGGCAAGAACCTGCTCGTCGCGTTCATGCCGTGGGAGGGCCACAACTTCGAGGACGCGATCATCCTCAGCCAGAACCTGGTGAAGGACGACGTCCTCTCCTCGATCCACATCGAGGAGTACGAGGTCGACGCCCGCGACACCAAGCTCGGCAAGGAGGAGATCACCCGCGACCTCCCCAACGTCAGCCCGGAGCTCCTGGCCGACCTGGACGAGCGCGGCATCATCCGCATCGGCGCCGAGGTCCGCCCCGGCGACATCCTCGTCGGCAAGGTCACGCCCAAGGGCGAGACCGAGCTCTCGGCCGAGGAGCGCCTGCTCCGCGCGATCTTCAACGAGAAGAGCCGCGAGGTCCGCGACACGTCGCTGAAGGTGCCCCACGGCGAGCAGGGCACGATCATCGGCGTCAAGGTGTTCGACGCGCAGGACGGCGACGACGAGCTCGGCTCGGGCGTCAACCAGCGCGTGGTCGTCTACATCGCCCAGAAGCGCAAGATCACCGAGGGCGACAAGCTCGCCGGCCGCCACGGCAACAAGGGCGTCATCTCGAAGATCCTGCCGGTCGAGGACATGCCGTTCCTCGCCGACGGCACCCCGGTCGACATCGTCCTCAACCCGCTCGGCGTCCCCGGCCGCATGAACTTCGGCCAGGTCCTCGAGATCCACCTCGGGTGGATCGCGAAGCAGGGCTGGAAGGTCGAGGGTCAGCCGGAGTGGGCCGCGCGCCTGCCCGAGCACGCCCGCGAGGCGGCGCCCGGCACCAAGGTCGCGACCCCCGTCTTCGACGGTGCGGCGGAGGAGGAGCTCGCAGGGCTCCTCGACTCCACCACCCCGACGCGCGACGGAGAGCGCCTGATCGGCTCGTCCGGCAAGACGCAGCTGTTCGACGGCCGCTCCGGGGAGCCCTTCCCGGACCCGGTCTCGGTCGGCTACATGTACATCCTGAAGCTGCACCACCTCGTCGACGACAAGATCCACGCGCGCTCGACGGGCCCGTACTCGATGATCACCCAGCAGCCGCTGGGTGGTAAGGCGCAGTTCGGCGGACAGCGCTTCGGCGAGATGGAGGTGTGGGCCCTCGAGGCCTACGGCGCCGCCTACGCCCTCCAGGAGCTCCTCACCATCAAGTCGGACGACATCCTCGGCCGCGTGAAGGTGTACGAGGCCATCGTCAAGGGCGAGAACATCCAGGAGCCCGGCATCCCGGAGTCCTTCAAGGTCCTCATCAAGGAGATGCAGTCCCTGTGCCTGAACGTCGAGGTCCTCTCGGCCGACGGCACCGCGGTCAGCCTGCGCGACACCGATGACGAGGTCTACCGCGCCGCGGAAGAGCTCGGCATCAACATCTCCTCCCGGTTCGAGTCGTCCTCCGTCGACGACATCTGATCCGCGCCAGCATCTGACGACCTCCCGTCTCTGACGAGACACCCTGTTTTCCGACAAGGAGAAAACATTGCTCGACGTAACCACTTTCGATGAGCTGCGCATCGGCCTCGCAACGGCCGATGACATCCGTCGCTGGTCGCACGGTGAAGTGAAGAAGCCCGAGACCATCAACTACCGCACCCTGAAGCCCGAGAAGGACGGCCTGTTCGGCGAGCAGATCTTCGGACCCTCTCGCGACTGGGAGTGCTCCTGCGGCAAGTACAAGCGAGTCCGCTTCAAGGGCATCGTCTGCGAGCGCTGCGGCGTCGAGGTCACCAAGTCCTCGGTCCGCCGCGAGCGGATGGGCCACATCGAGCTCGCCGCCCCCGTCACCCACATCTGGTACTTCAAGGGCGTCCCCTCGCGCCTCGGATACCTGCTGGACATGGCGCCGAAGGACCTCGAGAAGGTCATCTACTTCGCGGCATACATGATCATCGACGTGGACGACGACGGCCGTCACGCCGACATGCCCGGGCTCGAGAACGAGCTCCGGCTCGAGATCAAGACCCTCTCGGACCAGCGCGACTCCCGCATCGCGGACCGCCTGGCGCGCCTGGAGACCGACCTCGCCGCCCTGGAGGCGGAGGGCGCCAAGAGCGACCAGAAGCGCCGCACCAAGGACGGCGCCGAGAAGGAGATGGGCCAGATCCGCAAGTCCTTCGACGAGGACATCGCGCGGCTCGAGAGCGTGTGGGAGCAGTTCCGCACCCTCAAGGTCGGCGACCTCAAGCCCGAGGACGCGGTCTTCAACGAGCTCGTCGACCGGTACGGCGTCTACTTCGAGGCCTACATGGGCGCCGAGGCGATCAAGAAGCGCCTCGAGCAGTTCGACCTCCAGGCCGAGGCCGAGACGCTGCACCTGCAGATCGCCGAGGGCAAGGGTCAGAAGAAGATCCGCGCCATCAAGCGCCTGCGCGTCGTCAACTCGTTCCTCGCCACCGGCAACTCGCCGGCCGCGATGGTCCTCGACGTCGTCCCGGTCATCCCGCCGGAGCTGCGCCCGATGGTGCAGCTCGACGGAGGCCGGTTCGCGACCAGCGACCTGAACGACCTCTACCGTCGCGTGATCAACCGCAACAACCGACTCCGCCGCCTGCTCGACCTCGGTGCCCCCGAGATCATCGTGAACAACGAGAAGCGCATGCTCCAGGAGGCGGTCGACGCCCTCTTCGACAACGGCCGCCGCGGCCGCCCCGTCACCGGAACCGGCAACCGCGCCCTGAAGTCCTTGAGCGACATGCTCAAGGGAAAGCAGGGTCGCTTCCGCCAGAACCTGCTGGGCAAGCGCGTCGACTACTCGGGCCGCTCGGTCATCATCGTCGGCCCGCAGCTCAAGCTGCACCAGTGCGGTCTGCCCAAGCAGATGGCGCTGGAGCTGTTCAAGCCGTTCGTGATCAAGCGCCTGATCGACCTGTCGCACGCGCAGAACATCAAGGCCGCCAAGCGCATGGTGGAGCGCTCGCGCCCGCAGGTGTGGGACGTGCTCGAGGAGATCATCCGCGAGCGCCCCGTCCTGCTGAACCGCGCGCCCACGCTGCACCGTCTCGGCATCCAGGCCTTCGAGCCCCAGCTGGTCGAGGGCAAGGCGATCCAGCTGCACCCGCTCGTCTGCGCCGCGTTCAACGCGGACTTCGACGGCGACCAGATGGCCGTCCACCTGCCGCTGTCCGTCGAGGCCCAGGCCGAGGCGCGCATCCTGATGCTCGCGTCGAACAACATCCTCAAGCCCTCGGACGGCCGTCCGGTCACCCTGCCCACGCAGGACATGATCATCGGCCTCCACCACCTGACGACGATCCGCGAGGGCGCCGCCGGCGAGGGCCGCGCGTTCTCCTCCGTCTCGGAGGCGATCCTCGCGAAGGACCAGGGCTCGCTGCACCTGAACTCGAAGGTCAGGATCCGCATGTCGGACGTGTACTTCGCGCAGGGTCAGGCACCCGAGGGCGTCGAGATCGACGAGAACGGCAAGGTCATCGCGCCGGTCCTCCTCGAGACCACGCTCGGCCGCGCCCTCTTCAACGAGGCGCTGCCGGTCGACTACCCCTACTTCGAGCAGGTCGCCGACAAGACGACCATCTCCGGGATCGTCAACGACCTCGCGGAGCGCTACCCGAAGGTGGAGGTCGCCGCCTCCCTCGACCGGATCAAGGACGCCGGCTTCTACTGGGCCACCCGCTCGGGTGTCACCGTGGCGCTGTCCGACATCCTCACGCCTCCGTCGAAGCCCGAGATCATCGCGGGCTACGAGAAGAAGGCCGCGAAGGTCGAGTCCGAGTACGACAAGGGTCTGACCACTCAGGCCGAGCGCCGCCAGGAGCTCGTGAAGATCTGGACCGAGGCGACCGACGAGGTCGCCAAGGCCATGCGCGCGAACTTCCCGACGGACAACACCATCAACCGCATGGTCACCTCCGGTGCCCGCGGCAACTGGCTGCAGGTGCGCAACATCGCCGGCATGCGAGGCCTGGTGAACAACCCGAAGGGCGAGATCATCGCCCGACCGATCATCTCCTCGTACCGCGAGGGCCTGTCGGTCGCCGAGTACTTCATCGCCACGCACGGTGCCCGCAAGGGCCTGGCCGACACCGCGCTCCGCACCGCGGACTCGGGCTACCTGACGCGTCGACTCGTCGACGTCTCGCAGGACGTCATCATCCGCGAGGAGGACTGCGGCACCTCGAAGGGCCTCGACCTGCCGATCATGCTCCAGGACGCCACCGGCGCCTGGATCAAGGACTCCAACGTCGAGAACTCCGTCTACGCCCGTTCGCTCGCCACCCCGGCGTCGAACGAGGCCGGCGAGCTCGTCGCCGAGGCCGGCGAGGACGTGGGCGACGTGCTCATCGAGAAGCTGGTCGGAGCGGGCGTGCGCCACATCAAGGTGCGCTCCGTCCTGACCTGCGAGTCCGCCGTCGGCGTCTGCGCGGCCTGCTACGGCCGCTCGCTCGCCACCGGCAAGCTCGTCGACATCGGAGAGGCCGTCGGCATCATCGCGGCCCAGTCGATCGGCGAGCCCGGCACGCAGCTCACGATGCGCACCTTCCACACCGGTGGATCGGCCTCGGCCGACGACATCACGCAGGGTCTTCCCCGCGTGCAGGAGCTCTTCGAGGCCCGCACCCCCAAGGGCGCGTCGCCGATCGCGGAGGCCGCCGGCCGGATCACCATCGAGGACACCGACCGTGCCCGCCGCGTCATCCTCCAGCCGGACAACGGCGACGAGGCGGTCATCTACCCGGTGCTCAAGCGCTCGCAGCTCCTCATCGAGGACGGCCAGCACGTCGAGCTCGGGCAGCAGCTGCACGTCGGAACGGTCGACCCCAAGGAGGTCCTGCGCGTGCTGGGCGTCCGCGAGGTCCAGAAGCACCTGGTGGGCGGCGTCCAGGGCGTCTACCGCTCGCAGGGTGTGCCGATCCACGACAAGCACATCGAGGTCATCGTGCGTCAGATGCTCCGCAAGGTCACCGTGGTCGACCACGGCGACACGGAGCTGCTGCCGGGCGAGCTCGTCGACCGCTCGCGCTACAGCGAGGTCAACCGTGCGGCTCTGACCGAGGGCAAGCGGACCGCGTCCGCCCGCCAGGAGGTCATGGGCATCACCAAGGCCTCGCTCGCGACCGAGTCGTGGCTGTCGGCCGCGTCCTTCCAGGAGACCACCCGCGTCCTGACGCAGGCGGCCATGGAGGGCAAGCGCGACCCGCTGATGGGCCTGAAGGAGAACGTGATCATCGGAAAGCTGATCCCGGCGGGAACCGGTCTGCCCAAGTACCGGAACGTGTCGGTCGAGGCGACCGAGGAGGCGAAGGCCGAGCGGTACCCCAACCGCATCTTCGCGGACGACGCCGCGTTCAGCGACGCCGACCTCTCGTTCGTCGACTTCGACTCGTTCTCGAGCGACGGCTACGAGCCGGGCAACTACAGCTGATCCAGGTGAGCTGAACGATCGAAGGCCCCGTCGGGACACCGGCGGGGCCTTCGTCGTCCCCGACCCGCGGTCACCCGCACGGGGGGCCGCCCGTTCGCGACGAGCGTCCTCCCCCGCAGGAGCGGGGTGATTGACTCGATGGGTGCTCGTCGGGTCGAGCCTGTACCCGTTCCCCGTCCTGGTCGCGGCACGTGAGGAAACGCGCGGATGAGACTCGTGATCGTCGTGCTGGCCGCACTGCTCGTGGTGGTCGGCGTCGTCGTGGTGCCCGCGGGGCGGGCGGAGGCGGGCGAGGCGGTCGCACCCTCGTCCTGCGGCGTCGCCGAGCTGGCTCCCGTGCTCACGGGCGACGACGTCCGGCCGCGCTCCGCCGCCGCCCTGGTCCCCATCGTGATGCTGCACGGCTGGCTGGGCACGGCGACGCACGACGCCGACCGCACAGGGGCCTTCTCCCATCTCGTCGACATGGTGTCGTCGGAGTCGGCGACCGCTCCGCTCGACGCTCCCGAGCCGTCCCTCCTCGGCCGGCTGCAGCAGATCGACGGCGCCGCGGTCTACACCTTCGACTACCGCCGGCTCGCCGCGCGCTGGGTCACCGACCCGGGGATCAGCGACGCGCTCGCCTCCTCGATCGCCTGCCTCGTCTCCGCGACCGGGCACCGCGCCGTCGTCGTCGCGCACTCGATGGGAGGGCTCGCCGCCCGCCAGGCGCTGAGCGGCTCGGTCGACGGGACCGCCGTCGCCTCGATGGTCTCGTCCGTCCTCACCTTCGGCACCCCGAACACGGGATCCGACGTCGCGGAGCGCCTCGGACGGATGGTCGACGACTCCGGTCAGGTCAGCCCCGCGGTGATCGCAGGACTGGACCCGCAGAGCCGGCTGAGCGTCTCGGCGATGCTCGCCTCCTGCGGGGACGCCGTCTCCGAGGACGCCGAGCACGCGGGGGAGTGCACGGGAGTGCCGATGATCGACGCCCTCGCCTCGGCGGCGGGCAAGGGCCTGCGGACGGGATCGACCGAGCTCGGCTCCCTGCCGCCCTGGCCCGCCGGCGTGCACGTGACGGCGCTGGTGGGTGACATCCAGGTGACCGCCGCCGTGGCGCTCGGCCTCGCCACCGCGCCGGTCGACCTCGGCGACATCATGGTCGCGACCGGATCGGCGACGGCCGGAGTCGACGACTACGTGGTCTCGACCTGCCGCTACACCTACCTCGCCGCGGCGGACGTGCCGTCCCTCGTCGCCGAGCTCTCGCCGTTCGCGCGGCTCGGCGATGCTCTGCGCTTCGCGAAGCTCGTGGTCGACGTCGACGCGAGCCCGTGCCACCACGCGCGGCTGACCCGGAACGTCGACCTCGTCGAGCACGCCACCGGCGTCGTGTCGGACGTCGTCGCGGGCGAGCTGTCCGCTCCGCACGCCTCTCGAGCGCAGACCGCGGCGAGGGCGCTCCCGGCGGCGGAGGAGTCCCGGAGGCGGTCCTCGTGACCGGTCGGCGGACACCGCCGAGGAGACACCATGTCGCGTCAGTTGACGGACGTCTGTCGGGAAGCATACGGTCGGACCGGCCCATGGGGAGGCCGCCTGGGGGACAGGCAGCGCGGCCCGCGCGGCACCCGAGCCGCATGCGCGGGCCGCGCCCGTCTCCGATCTCCTCTCACGTTCCGCGCTCCCTCCGGGTACGCTCGGCTGGACAGTAGATGTCGGAGGCTCCTCCGTGCATCCCGGCGCCGGAGGCCTGATGAGCGACGACCCCCTCGATGCGGAGGAGCCGGCGCGTCCTCCCCGCCTGACCCGCGAGCAGGTCCGCACCCGCCTGCTGGACGCCGCTCTCGCGGTCGTCCGCGCCGAGGGCCTGCGCGTCGGAGTCGCCCACCTGCCCCTCGAGGACGTCATCCGCTCGGCGGGTGTTCCGCGCAGCACCGTGTACCGGATCTGGCCCACTCGCCAGTCGTTCTACGACGAGCTGATCGCCGCGATCCCGGAGCGGGTCCTCGCCACCCGCCTCGACCAGCCGTCCCTGCGGGCCGGGAACTCCCACCTCCACCGCAGCCTCGACCCCGAGCCGACCCCGGCGCAGCGCCGCGAGGCCCTGATCGCCTCCGTCCGGGTCGCCGTCGATGCGAACGTCGACAACGTCTTCTCGTCGCAGCACTGGCGCAACTTCATCGCTCTCGCCGGCGCGGTGGGCTCGCACGAGGAGCCGGCACGGACCGCCATCGGATCCGCTCTGCGGTCCCGCCAGCTGCACTTCATCGACAACATGGCGAAGTACTACGAGCACACCCTCGCCGAGGCGGGGCTCCGGCTGCGCCCGGACCGCGGCTCCGCCGCTCTCGCCTCCGCCGTCTCGGCCCTGATCGAGGGTCTGTGCATCGCGCGGATCGCGGCACCGGAGCTGGTGACCGGCCCGCTCGACCCGGCCGATCCCGAGGGACCGTCGCTGGCGGTGGTGTCGGTGCTGCTGCTGATCGACGGGTTCACCGAACCGGACGAGTGATCCGGGTCGCGGGGTCCGCTCAGTCCTCCGCGACCGGCTCCAGCATCCCGTCGACGATCGAGCGGATCGTCCAGGCCGCCAGGGTCCACTCGACCGGCTCGCCGTCGAGGCCGGGGGCGGTCACCGGAGCGTCGAGGTCGTCGTCGAGGAGCCGGCCCCGGTGCGCGAGCCCGTCGATCACGATCGCGGTGAGGTGGGCGAGCTGGAGCGTCGTGAATCCCGGGCGCATCGTCCCGCCGAAGACCTGCAGCGTCTCCTCGTAGAAGTCGCGCATCCGGCGCGTGAGCATGCCCTCGATCCGCTTCGCCGTGGCGCGCACGGCGTCGCGTGAAGGCCCCTCCTCCATCGAGAAGGTGCAGGCGAGCAGTGCGTTGTACGACGACCAGTCGGCGGAGCGGCGGAGCGACTCGGCATTGGCCCGCGCCCCGATGCGGATGGTCTCCCAGGCGACCCGGCGGCGGCCGGCGGCCGTGGAGAGCAGATCGGTGGAGCGCTCGTAGACCTCGCGCATCTCCTGCTGGGCCTCGGGATCGGCGCCCTCCGCGTACCGGTCCCGCACGAAGACCTCGCCGACCAGGTCGGCCACGAACTCCTCGCGCGTGCTCCAGATCCGGTAGACGGAGCTGCGCGGCACGCCGGCCAGGCGGATGTACTCCTCCATGGGCAGGTGCGCGAAGCTCACCGTGAGGCCGTGGTTCGAGACGACGTCGCGCGCCGTGGCGATCATGCGGCTGCGGACCTGCTCCGCGGGGATCCTCCGGGCCCGCCGGGAGCCCTCTGCGCTGTCGTCCATGGAGAGGGACACTAGCCGGAGACGGTACCGCGGGTGGTCCTCCACGCGCTCCGTGAGCCGATCCGGAGCGCTCTGGGGGCGTCCTCCCACTGAGACGGAATGTCCCATCACGTGCACGACGACGTCGCGGACCGCTACGGTGCAGCCGGGGCGGACCCGAACCTGCCCCTGCTAGGGGACCCCCGTGACCGGATTCGATCGGTTCACGCTGGCCGTCGTCGACGGACCAGCGATCGAGCGCGCCGCGCTGCAGGCGCTGCTCGCGCAGCTGCTGCCGCAGTTCTCGCACGACGAGGAGGGCGTCGACCGCATCGCGGTCCTCGACCTGGACGGTGTGCCCGGCGAGGAGGTGGCCGACACCCTCGAGCGTGCGGCTACCCGGACCGTCGGCCTCGTCGTGCTCTCCTCCTCCGACTCGCTGGAGCCGGTGCGGGCCGTGCTGCGACGGGAGAGAGCGGCCTACGTCTGGAAGGGCGACGACCCCAGCGAGCTCGCCGCGGCGGTCGTCTCGGTCGCCTCCGGCCGGACCTGGATCTCGGACACCGCCCGCCACCGGCTCGTGCACGGGCGCGAGGAGCGCCGCCCGGTGCTGAGCCCCCAGGAGAGCCGTGTGATGCGCGCCTACGGAGCGGGTGCCGCGGTCCGTACCGTCGCGGTCGACCTCAGCGTCGCCGAGCACACCGTCCGCACGTACATCAAGCGGATCCGAGCCAAGTACCTCGAGACCGGCGTCACTCTCGACTCACGGGTCGACTTCTACCGCCACCTCGGCGACCACGACGTCGCCATCCGCCGCGGCGGAGACCGGGTGCGGGCCGGCGCGCAGCAGGCGGCCGGCGACGTGGTCGGCGAGCGCCGAGCCTGAGGCGAGCAGGATCGCGTTCCCGCCGGTGCGCCCCTCGACGAAGGCGGTCGATCCGACCGCTGCGGTCACCGGGAGCAGCTCCCGGACGACCCCGCGCAGGCGGTCCAGCCTCCGGTGGTCGGCGTCGTCGGCGACGTTGACCGCGAGGAGCCCGTCGGCGCCGACCCGGGCGGCGAGCGGAGCGAGGACGGACGCGCGGTAGAACGCCTCCGGGATCTCGTCCCCGTCGTAGACGTCGAGCACGACGAGGTCGGCGCTCCAGGGCGGCAGGGGCCCTGCGGCGTCGGCCGTGAGGAGTCGGACGCGCGCGCCGCGGGGGAGCGGCGCGTGCTCGAGCACGAACTCCACGAGTCCCGTCGCGCTCTCCACCGCGAGCTGCTCGGAGCCCGGCCGGGTCGCGGCGACGTACCGGGCCAGGGCCAGGGCTCCGGCTCCGAGGTGCAGCACGCGCAGCGGCTCGCCGGGCGGGGCGGCGGCGTCGACCACCGCGCCGAGGCGCGCGAGGTACTCGAGGTGCAGAGCCCGGGGATCGCCCGGATCGATCAGCGACTGCTCCGCGCCGCCGACCGTGAGCAGCAGCGCCTCCGGCCGCACGGGATCCGGCCCCAGCACGGCTGTGCGGCCTCCCGGCAGCAGGAGGGACGGAGGCATCCCGTCACGCTAGCGCTCCTCGCGCGATCCGCCCCGCCGCCGCTACGGTGACAGGCATGGCCGCCCTGATCCTGCTCGACGTCGACGGCGTCCTGAACCCCTCCGTCCGCAGCGATGAAGTCATCTTGGTCGAAAAGAGGTTGTTTTGAGGAAGACTGAAAGCACTCCTGTGCCCAGCGAAGAAGAGCGTGCGGTAAATGTGAAACGACTCGCTGACTACTTGGACGAACAATCGATCGAGCACGAGCAGGTCGGGTCGCGTACCGTGTTCGCTTTGCCGAATGGCCGAGAATCTCGAATCGTCAGTATTGACGAGTACGACGCGGACGTTGCTGTAAGCGGTGAGGTTGCGTCTCTGCGTTTTGTTGAATACCACGAAGCAATTGTTTTTACGCAAAATTCGACCTTAGAAGTTGCGCTTACGCGACAAGACGGATCAACGCGGTCGGGAATCAACATCTGGGATATTGTCGCTTACGTGGAAGGCAGTGATCCTCTGGTCTCCGATCTCCCGAAAGACAGAAGCAAATTCTCAAAGCAGGAACTGATTGCCGACCTGATGGGTGTCCCGCTGGGGTGGCAGCTTGTCGTGGAGAAAGCGAATGTCCGGATAGAGATCTCTCCGAAGTCAGATGTGTTCCACGCTCTGCTCGCTTCAGAATTTGGCGAACTTACATCTGCCAAGATCACGACCTCTGGCACTGCGATGTCCTCGCCCGAGAAGATCATCTCCGGTGTGCTTACAGATTTCCTTCTCGAGTTAAACCTTATTTATGGCCTAAATATCTGGATTCAAAAGCCTCCTTCTGGCTCTCGCGAGGTCGCGTTGCCGCGGAAAGCCCGGCCTTTCGCCTTCCCAGTAAATTCGTACTCAACTAACGCCAAATCGTTGTATGCGCACGGCAATGCGGCGCTCGACTTCCCTCTCTTGCGATATTTGTCCTATTACCAGGTTATCGAACATTTCTTTCAGCAATTCAACAGAGAATCAGTTATTGGTGCATTGTCGCGTCTGATAAGAGACCCAACGTTCGATTCTGAAGATCAGGCTGACATCCTTCGACTGATAGAGACTACCGCCGACGCCCACAGGGGGCGGTCACAGGAGCTCAGTCAGCTAATAGGTGCCGTGAAGGCTATGATCTCTCCTGAGGAACTTGAACAATTCATTCTGACCTTCGAAGAGGTTGAACACTTTACTGAAAGACGGCAGAAGATCGCCGGATTGAAGGCTTTGGATCCAAAATCCAGTCGGCTTCAAGAGGAGGTCTCTGAGCGCGTCTATGCGTTGAGGAACAGGATCGTCCACACCAAGGAATCTTTAGAAGGGGCCAAAGATGAAGTCATCCTCCCCTCGAGCCGAGAAGTCTTGGCTATGAATCCGGAGATCGAGCTTGTTAAATGGCTTGCCCAGCGAGCAATAATTCATGGCGCGAAGCGTCGTTGACTCGAGTGAAAAACGAGACGGTTATCCTCGACATCCAGGAAGGTCCGCCGCTACGGTGACAGGCATGGCCGCCCTGATCCTGCTCGACGTCGACGGCGTCCTGAACCCCTCTGTCCGCAGCGATCGCGCCTCGGGCTCGCACCGCCTGGAGCTCGAGCCGGAGCGGGCGGCGCTCGTCTCCCGCCTGGCCGCGGTCGGCACGATCGTGTGGGCCACGACCTGGCCGCCGCGCTTGACGCGGGTCCTCGCCCAGGACCTCGGGCTGCCGGCGGGCACGGAGGCGATCGTCTTCGACGGCGGCCTCCCGCGCGACCCGCGGTTCCCGGGCCGGACGGGCAAGCTCCAGCCCGTCGCGGTGTGGCTGGAGGCGGCCGCCGAGCGCGGCGCGATCGACGCCGTGGTGTGGATCGACGACAACCTCCACGAGGACGCCTACGACTGGGCCCGCGAGCAGAGCACCCCCTTCCACCTGGTGCGTCCGGAGTCGGCGACGGGCCTCACGAGCGACGAGGTCGCCGGTGCCGAGCACTTCCTGGCCGGACTCCCGGCGTCACACGGCGACATCCGGGAATAGGGCCGCCCCCTCCACTGGTTATCGTCACTCCGGGCGGTTCCGCCGAGCAGCGGTCCGCCCCGGGACGACCCGTCCCCTCGTCGATCCCCGCGCCGCATCCGGCGCAGCGGGACCGCCACGACTCCGTGATGCACCGAAGGACAACACCGTGACCCTCTCCGCCCGCACCTCTCTGCGCGTCCTGCTCGGCACGACCGCCGCCGCCGCCGCCCTGGTCCTCGCCGGCTGCGCGCCCGCCTCGACCGACGACGTGGTCTCCGGCTCGAGCGGCGAGGGCACCGCCTCCGCGAGCTCCGGCCTGACCCTGGCCGAGGTCGAGGAGTCGGGGAAGCTCACCATCGGCACCGAGGGCACCTACCCGCCCTTCTCCTTCCACGCCGACGGCGGGACGGGAGCTCTCACCGGCTACGACGTCGACGTGATCACCGCCGTGGCCGAGAAGCTGGGCGTCGAACCCGACTTCCAGGAGACGCAGTGGGACGCGATGTTCGCGGGCCTGGACGGAGCGCGCTTCGACGTGATCGCGAACCAGGTCTCGATCAACGACGAGCGCGAGGCGAAGTACGACTTCTCGGAGCCGTACTCGGTCAGCCCCGGCGTCGTGATCGTCCCCTCGAGCGACACCTCGATCACCGACCTCGCCGGCCTCTCCGGCAAGACCACTGCGCAGTCGCTCTCGAGCAACTGGTACACGGTCGCGCAGGAGAACGGCGCCGAGGTCGAGGGCGTCGAGGGCTGGGCGCAGGCCATCGCCCTCGTCGAGCAGGGCCGCGTCGACGCGACCGTGAACGACCGCCTCACCTGGCTCGACTGGTCCACGACCTACCCCGACCAGGCCGCGGGCCTCAAGGTCGCCGTCACCACCGACGACACCTCCGAGAGCGCCTTCACCTTCCCGAACGGCTCGGACGACCTCGTCGAGGCCGTCGACTCCGCCCTCGACGAGCTGCGCGAGGACGGCACCCTCGCCTCCATCTCCGAGCGCTACTTCGGAGCCGACGTCTCCCAGTAGCCCCACCTCGAGACGGCTCCTCCCCTTCCGGGAGGGGCCGTCTCGTGCGTGAGCGGTCCCGTCGCGGGGGAGCGGCGGAGCGGCTCAGGCCGCGGGTCCGCCCGCAAGGGCGCCCGCCCCGGCGCGAAGCGTGCCAGCATTCCCCAGGAGGCGGACACGATCCGCCCCCGACGCCACCACCCGATCGAGCCGACCGCGGATCCTCCCGCGAAGGCGGGAGAACACAATGGACCTCGTCCTCCGGTCGTTCTGGCCGATCCTCTCCGGGGGCATCGTCGGGACGATCCCGCTCGCGCTGGCGAGCTTCGCCATCGGGCTCGTGCTCGCGCTGGCGGTCGCCCTGATGCGGCTCTCGCGGGTGCGGATCCTCTCCTGGATCGCGCGCGCCTACATCTCCGTCATCCGGGGCACGCCGCTCCTGGTGCAGCTGTTCGTGATCTTCTACGGGCTGCCGAGCCTCGGACTGAAGATCGACCCCTGGCCCAGCGCCACCATCGCGTTCGCCCTCAACGTGGGCGGCTACGCGGCGGAGGTGATCCGCGCGGCGATCCTCAGCGTCCCGAAGGGGCAGTGGGAGGCGGCGCACACGATCGGCATGAGCCGCTCGCTCTCGCTGCGGCGCATCATCCTCCCGCAGGCCGCGCGCGTCTCCGTCCCGCCGCTGTCGAACACCTTCATCTCGCTGGTGAAGGACACCTCGCTGGCCTCCCTCATCCTGGTGACCGAGCTCTTCCGGCAGGCGCAGAAGATCGCCACCGCGTCGAGCGAGTTCATGCTCCTCTACCTCGAGGCCGCTCTGATCTACTGGCTCATCTGCCTGGTGCTCTCCAGCGGCCAGGGCCTGCTCGAGAAGCGATTGGACCGCTATGTCGCCCGCTGACACTCCGACCGACGCGCGGCCCGTGCTCACGGCCCGCGGCCTCCGCAAGTCGTTCGGCGGGGTGGAGGTGCTGCGCGGCATCGACCTGGAGATCCGCCGCGGCGAGGTCGTCGCCCTGATCGGGCCCTCGGGCTCGGGCAAGACCACCGTCCTGCGCTCGCTGAACAGCCTCGAGGTGCCGGACGGCGGGGTGGTCGAGCTCGCCGACGGCAGCGTCCTCGACTTCGACCGCGGCGTCGGACGGAAGGCGCTGACCGGGCTGCGCGACCACTCCGCGATGGTCTTCCAGCACTTCAACCTCTTCCCGCACCTGACCGTCCTCCAGAACGTGACGGAGGGGCCGCTGCGAGTGCAGCGCCGTCCCGCGTCCGAGGTGGTCCCGGAGGCGGAGCGCCTGCTCGAGCGCGTCGGCCTCGGCGGCCGGGGGAGCGCCTACCCCTTCGAGCTCTCCGGCGGTCAGCAGCAGCGCGTCGGCATCGTCCGGGCGCTCGCGCTGCGGCCCGATCTGCTCCTCTTCGACGAGCCCACCTCGGCGCTGGACCCGGAGCTGGTCGGCGACGTGCTCTCGCTGATGCGGGAGCTGGCGGGGGAGGGCTGGACCATGCTCGTCGTGACGCACGAGCTCGAGTTCGCCCGGCAGGTGGCCTCGGAGGTCGTCTTCATGGCCGACGGCGTGGTCGTCGAGCGGGGCGCCCCTGCGCAGATCCTCCGGGAGCCGCGCGAGCCGCGCACGCGGCAGTTCCTGCACCGCCTCCTCCACCCGCTCGAGTAGACGGTCGGCGCTGTCCCCCGTCGACGGGGAGCCGCGCGGCGCACCGGGCGCGGCGGAAGGCGTGCCTATGCTGTCCGGGTGACCTGGAGCAGCGACGCCGAGACCACGCGGATCCCCTCCGCGACCGAGACGTCCGGCGGAACCGGACCCCAGCCGACCCGGGAGTACGTCTGGCCCGAACCCGTGACGGGCCGGCAGCCGACCGTCGAGCCCGTCGCCCCGGCCGTCGCGGCGTCCGCCCCCAGCGCCCTCGGGCCGGTCGAGGCCGAGCCCGAGCCGGTCCGGCGCTCCGGCAACCGCCTCGCGGGCCTCGCGCTCGCCCTCCTGACGACCGCGGTCTTCGCCGTCCTGTACCTCGTCGCCCTGACGGCGATCCGCCTCCTCGTCGACCGCGTCGGCGGCGACCCGGTCGCCCTCGCGCTGGACGCTGCGCCGACCGCGCTCTTCCTCGCCCCGGTGGCCGCGTTCCTGGTCGGCCTGGCGCTGATCGTGCTGGTCGTGAACCGCGCGGGCTGGTGGGCCTACGTCCTCGGCGGCTTCCTCGTCGCCCTCCTCACGGCCGCGGCCGCGCTGGTCGGCGGCTGGAGCGCCGTCGGACCGCTCGCCCTGCCGATCGACCGCTCCCTCGCGCTCGACTACGTCCGCGATCCCGCCGTCCTCGCGGCGGTCCTCGCCGCCGGCGTCCTCGGCCGGGAGGCGAGCGTCTGGGGCGGCGCCGCGATCGCGGGCCGCGCCCGAGGCGTCAAGCGCCGCAACGCCGAGCGCGAAGCGGCCGCGCAGTCGTGACTCCGGAGGGGCAGGGGCAGGGCCGCGGAGCCGGTCTGGGCTACGGCCTCGCGCTGGCCGGCTTCGCCGCGTTCCTCTACCTCGCCCTGGTCGTCTGCGCGTTCGGGGTCCTCAGCCTCCTGCTGGACCAGGACGTCGTGCCCGAGCGCGACGCCGGCCCGCTGCTGGGGCCGGTCTCGGTGGCGGTCTGCGTCGTCGCCGTGCTGGTCGCGATGGTGACCCTCGCCGCCCGTCCCGCCGTCCACCGCGTCCTCGGCCCGTCGCTGCTGACCGGGGTCGTCGTCTACCTGCTCTTCCTCGTCACGGGCGGAGCGCTCTACGGGCTCGGCCGCCAGGAGCCGGGGGAGATCCTCGGCTGGATCCTCGACCACGCCCCCACTGTCTTCGCGATCGCGACCGGCGTGCTCGCGGCCGCCGTCCAGCTCGTGTTCCTCCTGCTCCTGGTTCGTCGCGACGCCGGCGGCCGCAGCCCCCACTGGGGCTGGGAGGGCGACGAGCGGGAGTGACGACGGAGTCCCGGCGCGGCTCAGCGCGGCGCTGCGGCATCTCCCAGGGCGAACGCCGCTCGGTTGACCGGCCCCGTCACTCCCCGTAATATTCTTCGGGTGTGCGCTTTGCCGTGCGCTCGTGTCGTGCCTCCGGGTCGATGCGGTCGCCGCACTTCGCTCCACCGGGTCCGCGAGGATCCGCGGGTTCGTCCGATCGGGCGGCCCCCACGGCATACCCCTCACCCTCCCGGTCCCGCTCGCGGGGCCGCGGGGTGCGTCGGGTCCAGATGAACTCGGCCGTTCCCGGAGACGGGAGGGCCGAATGTCGACCATCGATCCGCTGTCACCGTGCAGCATTCAAGGAGCAAAACCAGTGCCAACGATTCAGCAGTTGGTCCGCAAGGGACGCACGCCGAAGGTCACCAAGACCAAGGCGCCCGCCCTGAAGGCCAACCCCCAGCAGCGCGGCGTCTGCACGCGCGTCTACACGACCACGCCCAAGAAGCCGAACTCGGCCCTCCGCAAGGTGGCCCGCGTGAAGCTCTCCAACGGCACCGAGGTCACCGCCTACATCCCCGGCGAGGGCCACAACCTGCAGGAGCACTCGATGGTGCTCGTGCGCGGCGGTCGCGTCAAGGACCTCCCCGGTGTCCGCTACAAGATCGTTCGCGGCGCCCTGGACACCCAGGCCGTCAAGAACCGCAAGCAGGCTCGCAGCCGGTACGGCGCGAAGATGGAGAAGAAGTAATGCCTCGTAAGGGCCCCGCTCCCAAGCGCCCCGTCGTCGCAGACCCCGTCTACGGCGCCCCCATCGTCAGCCAGCTCGTCAACAAGATCCTCCTGGACGGCAAGAAGGGCCTCGCCGAGCGCATCGTCTACGGTGCCCTCGAGGGCGTCGCCGGCAAGAACGGCCAGGACGCGGTCGTCACCCTCAAGAAGGCGCTCGACAACGTCCGCCCGACCCTCGAGGTCCGCAGCCGCCGCGTCGGCGGCTCGACCTACCAGGTCCCGGTCGAGGTCAAGCCCCACCGCGCCAACACCCTCGCGCTCCGCTGGCTCACCAGCTACGCGAAGGCCCGTCGCGAGAAGACGATGACCGAGCGTCTCATGAACGAGATCCTCGACGCGTCGAACGGTCTGGGCGCCGCTGTCAAGCGTCGCGAGGACACCCACAAGATGGCCGAGTCGAACAAGGCCTTCGCGCACTACCGCTGGTAGCGCACCCCGCGGCCGCCTCCGGGCGACCGCGACCACCGGGCCCGCGGCGTCACCGCTGCGGGCCCGGTCCCGGCGGCGGATCGCCCGATCCCCGCGACCGGGCGACCGCCACCACCAGAATCCCAGCCATTCGGCCATGAACCCGGTGCGCTGGCTCCATCACCTATCGGAGGAACTCCGTGGCACAAGATGTGCTCACCGACCTGAACAAGGTCCGCAACATCGGCATCATGGCCCACATCGATGCCGGCAAGACCACCACCACCGAGCGCATCCTGTTCTACACGGGTATCACGCACAAGATCGGCGAGGTCCACGACGGCGCCGCGACGATGGACTGGATGGCGCAGGAGCAGGAGCGCGGCATCACGATCACGTCCGCCGCGACGACCTGCTTCTGGAACAAGAACCAGATCAACATCATCGACACCCCCGGTCACGTCGACTTCACGGTCGAGGTCGAGCGCTCGCTCCGCGTCCTCGACGGCGCCGTCGCCGTCTTCGACGGCAAGGAGGGCGTCGAGCCCCAGTCCGAGACCGTCTGGCGTCAGGCCGACAAGTACGACGTCCCGCGCATCTGCTTCGTCAACAAGATGGACAAGCTCGGCGCCGACTTCTACTACACGGTCGACACGATCATCAAGCGCCTCGGCGCGAAGCCGCTGGTCATCCAGCTGCCCATCGGCGCGGAGTCCTCCTTCGAGGGCGTCGTCGACCTGGTCGAGATGCGCGCGCTCACGTGGCGCGGCGACTCGAAGGGCGACGTCGCGCTCGGCGCGAAGTACGAGATCGAGGAGATCCCGGCCGACCTCGCCGACAAGGCGGCGGAGTACCGCGAGAAGCTCCTCGAGACCGTCGCGGAGACCTCCGACGAGCTGCTCGAGAAGTACTTCGGCGGCGAGGAGCTCACCGTCGCGGAGATCAAGGGCGCCATCCGCAAGATGACCGTCAACTCCGAGATCTACCCGGTGCTCTGCGGCTCGGCGTTCAAGAACCGCGGCGTCCAGCCGATGCTCGACGCTGTCGTGGATTACCTCCCCTCCCCGCTCGACGTCCCCGCCATCGAGGCGCACGACGTCCGCGACGAGGAGAAGGTCATCATGCGCCACGCGGACTCGACCGAGCCCTTCTCGGCGCTCGCGTTCAAGGTCGCCGTGCACCCGTTCTTCGGCCGCCTGACCTACGTCCGCGTCTACTCGGGCAAGCTCGACTCCGGCGCCCAGGTCATCAACTCGACCAAGGGCAAGAAGGAGCGCATCGGCAAGATCTTCCAGATGCACTCCAACAAGGAGAACCCGGTCGACTCGGTCACCGCCGGCCACATCTACGCCGTCATCGGCCTCAAGGACACCACCACCGGTGACACCCTGAGCGACCCGGCCGCGCAGGTCGTGCTCGAGTCGATGACCTTCCCGGAGCCCGTCATCGAGGTCGCCATCGAGCCCAAGACGAAGGCGGACCAGGAGAAGCTCGGCACCGCGATCCAGAAGCTCGCGGAGGAGGACCCCACGTTCCGCACCGAGCAGAACCAGGAGACCGGTCAGACGGTCATCAAGGGAATGGGCGAGCTGCACCTCGACATCCTGGTCGACCGCATGAAGCGCGAGTTCAACGTCGAGGCCAACGTGGGCAAGCCCCAGGTCGCGTACCGCGAGACGATCCGCCGCACGGTCGAGAAGTACGACTACACCCACAAGAAGCAGACGGGCGGCTCCGGCCAGTTCGCGAAGGTCCAGATCACCATCGAGCCGATGGAGGTCGAGGCCGACAAGACCTACGAGTTCGTCAACGGCGTCACCGGTGGCCGCGTCCCGCGCGAGTACATCCCCTCCGTCGACGCGGGCATCCGCGACGCCATGCAGGTCGGCGTGCTCGCCGGCTACCCCATGGTCGGCGTGAAGGCGACCCTGGTCGACGGAGCGGCGCACGACGTCGACTCCTCCGAGATGGCGTTCAAGATCGCCGGCTCGATCGCGTTCAAGGAGGCCTCGCGCAAGGCGCAGCCGGTCCTCCTCGAGCCGCTCATGGCCGTCGAGGTCCGTACTCCCGAGGAGTACATGGGCGACGTCATCGGCGACATCAACTCGCGTCGCGGGATGATCCAGTCGATGGAGGACGCCACCGGCATCAAGGTCATCCGGGCCAATGTCCCGCTGTCCGAGATGTTCGGCTACATCGGCGACCTGCGCTCGAAGACCTCGGGCCGCGCCGTCTACTCGATGACGTTCGAGACCTACGCCGAGGTCCCCAAGGCCGTGGCCGAGGAGATCGTCCAGAAGAACAAGGGCGAGTAGCTCCGCCCCTGGGCCGTCCCCGTTCCCCGGAACGGCGGCGGCCTGGTAGTGTCGTGCGGGTTTGCTGCCGAGTGCAGCGCGCCCCCTGTCGCAGCGGGACGGCCGCACGACCACTGCCGGTAACATACGTACACAAAACCCCCGCAAGTCCTCCTGTCCTCGTGCCGCCCCGTGCGGCCGCCCGGATGCGGATGCTTGCACCTAAGTCCTGAGGAGGACCCACAGTGGCTAAGGCCAAGTTCGAGCGGACCAAGCCGCACGTCAACATCGGAACCATCGGTCACGTCGACCACGGAAAGACCACGCTCACCGCGGCGATCTCGAAGGTTCTGGCGGACAAGTTCCCGTCCGCGACCAACGTCCAGCGTGACTTCGCGTCGATCGACTCCGCTCCCGAGGAGCGCCAGCGCGGCATCACGATCAACATCTCGCACGTCGAGTACGAGACGCCGAAGCGCCACTACGCGCACGTCGACGCCCCCGGTCACGCCGACTACATCAAGAACATGATCACCGGCGCGGCCCAGATGGACGGCGCGATCCTCGTGGTCGCCGCCACCGACGGCCCGATGGCTCAGACCCGTGAGCACGTCCTCCTCGCCAAGCAGGTCGGCGTCCCCTACCTCCTCGTCGCGCTGAACAAGGCCGACATGGTGGACGACGAGGAGATCCTGGAGCTCGTCGAGCTCGAGGTCCGCGAGCTCCTCTCGTCGCAGGGCTTCCCCGGCGACGACGCCCCCGTCGTGCGCGTCTCCGGCCTCAAGGCCCTCGAGGGCGACGACACCTGGACCCAGTCGATCCTCGACCTGATGGACGCGGTCGACGAGTCCATCCCGGACCCGGTGCGCGATAAGGACAAGCCGTTCCTCATGCCGATCGAGGACGTCTTCACGATCACCGGTCGTGGAACCGTCGTCACCGGCCGTGCGGAGCGTGGAACCCTCGCTCTGAACTCCGAGGTCGAGATCGTCGGCATCCGCCCGACGCAGAAGACCACGGTCACCGGAATCGAGATGTTCCACAAGCAGCTCGACGAGGCCTGGGCCGGCGAGAACTGCGGTCTGCTCCTCCGCGGCACCAAGCGCGAGGACGTCGAGCGCGGCCAGGTCGTCGTCAAGCCGGGTTCGGTCACGCCGCACACGGACTTCGAGGGCACCGCGTACATCCTGTCGAAGGATGAGGGTGGGCGTCACAACCCGTTCTACGCGAACTACCGTCCGCAGTTCTACTTCCGCACCACCGACGTCACCGGCGTCATCACGCTGCCCGAGGGCACCGAGATGGTCATGCCCGGCGACACCACCGACATGACGGTCGCGCTGATCCAGCCGATCGCCATGGAGGAGGGCCTCGGCTTCGCCATCCGTGAGGGTGGACGCACCGTGGGTGCCGGTACGGTCACCAAGATCATCAAGTAGGTCCGTCCTACCGATCTCTCGAGAGGGGTCGTCCGCTTCGGCGGGCGGCCCCTCTCGTCGTTCCCGGGGACGCCCGGCTAGCGTGGCCGCATGCCCTTCGTGAAGAGCGACCCCCGTGCCCTCCCGCAGTTCTTCGAGTGGGAGGCGGCCGGCCTGGACTGGCTGCGCGAGGAGGACGGCGGTGCGCGCTGTGTCGGGGTGGAGAGGGTGTCGCCCGGGCGCATCGAGCTGGAGGAGATCCGCTCCGTGCGTCCCTCAGCCGAATCGGCTCGGGCCTTCGGCGCCGCGCTCGCCCGGACGCACGACGCCGGAGCCGCGGCGTTCGGAGCGCCGCCCCCGGGATGGACCGGCCCCGCCTACATCGGCCGCCGCGGGATGCCGTGCCGCCCGGACGAGTCGTGGGGGCGCTTCTATGCAGAGCAGCGGGTGCGGCCGTTCCTCGGCCCCGCCGTGGAGGCGGGCAACCTCACGGCAGCCGAGTCGCGGCTCGTCGAGCAGGCTCTGGACCGGGTGGCGGCCGGAGCCTTCGACGACGGTGCGGGGCCCGCCAGGATCCACGGGGACCTCTGGACCGGCAACGTGCTCTGGTCGGCGGACGGCGCCGTCCTGATCGACCCCGCCGCTCACGGGGGCCACCGCGAGACCGATCTCGCGATGCTGGCCCTCTTCGGCGCTCCGCACCTCGACGCCGTCCTCGAGGGCTACCGCGAGCAGCATCCGCTGGGGGCCGGCTACGAGGAGCGGGTGCCACTCCATCAGCTGCACCCGCTCGCCGTCCACGCCGCCGGTCACGGTCCCTCCTACGGCCGCGCCCTGGCAGACGCAGCGGAGCAGGTGATCACACTGGCCGGCTGACCGGCGCGCCCGCACCGTTCCCCCAGCCGGGAGCGCCACACTGAGGCATGCGCCGCCCTGTGCGCGTTTACAAGGAGGCATCATCGTGGATCTCGGGAAGCTCGGACGCCAGGCCGGCGAACTGCTCAACAGCCGGAAGGCCCAGGACGCGCTGCGGAGCGAGAAGGCCGAGCAGGTCTCCGACCAGACCCTCGAGAAGGCGGGCGAGATCGCCAGCCGCCTCACCAACGGCAAGTACGACGACCGCATCGAGGACCTGAAGCGCCAGGCCGACAAGCGGATCGGCAACGAGTAGCGGCTGCCGTCCGACTGCTCCTCCCCGCCGTCAAGCGGGTGCGGGCCTCGGATCCGCCGTCTTATCGTCGGATCGATGGCTGACACTCGCGCGCAACGACTCCGCAGGACCGATTCGAGCGGGCGCGGCTACACCCGGGTGCGCGCGGGCTCCGGCTTCAGCTACCGCGACCCGAAGGGCGCGACCGTCGCCGACAAGGAGCTGCGCGCGCGCTTCGACCGTCTCGGCATCCCGCCGGCCTGGACGGACGTCTGGATCGCCCCATACCCCAACGGGCACATCCAGGCCACCGGCGTCGACTCGGCCGGCCGCCGCCAGTACATCTACCATCCGACCTGGCGCGAGCAGAAGGACCGGATCAAGTTCGACCGGGCGCTGCGGCTCGCGGAGGCCCTGCCCGGGGCGCGCCGGGCCGTGACCATCGCCCTCCGCTCGGACGGACCCAGCCGCGAGCGCGCGCTGGCCACCGCCTTCCGGATGCTCGACACCGGGTCGCTCCGCGTCGGCAGCGAGAGGTACGCGAAGGAGCACGGCAGCATCGGCCTCTCGACGCTCCTGTGCGCGCACGCCACGACCCACGGGGACCGGGTCGCCCTCGCCTTCCCCGGGAAGAGCCACCAGGCGTGGACGAGCGAGATCCTCGACCACGACCTCTCGCGCGTCGTCCGTGCACTCAAGCGTCGCGGGCCGAACGCCCGCCTGCTCGCCTGGAAGGACGGGCGGGAGTGGCGGCCGATCTCGGCACCCGAGATCAACGACTACGTGCGCGAGCGCGCCGGCGACGACTTCACGGCGAAGGACTTCCGCACTCTGCACGGCACGGTCGCGGCCGCGCTGAGCCTGGCGAAGTCGGGCCCGCAGGCCACGCAGCGCGCTCGGAACTCCGCGATCGCCCAGGCGATGCGCGACGCCTCCGACGTGCTCGGTAACACGCCGACGGTCGCCCGCGCCAGCTACGTCGACCCGCGGCTTCTGGACCACTTCCGCGCCGGCGAGACCATCGACGCGTCGCGCCCCGCGTCGGCCGAGACCGCCGTCCGGGCGCTGCTCTTCGAGTAGCGGGGGAGGCCCTCCGGCCCGCGCTGCTGCTCGGAGCGACCGGCTCCCAGGGGCCGTCACGACGTGCTCGCGAAGGAGCCCTCCGGCGCGACACGCCCGGGTTGCAGGGGTGGGGCATCTGTGGGAGACTCTTCTAGTTCAAAATTTCCTCTCGGGCGGCGTGCTGCTCGGAGGGGGACACTGCCAGGCAGTGCCGAGACGGCATCGCGGAGGCTCGACCCGAGAGGGCGGCCACGCGGATGCGACGTCGAGGCGGCGGGTAGCAGAACGACAACAACCGACATCTCAACGGGTTCTCCGTGCGTCGTGCGTTCTGCACGCCGATCGGAGCGCCTCAGGGGTGCGGTGCTTTTGACAGAAGAACACTGGTTGCACTTTTCCGGGTCACCGGAGTTCCTTCGCGAGCGCGTCCAATGCGAGACGAGTCCGGCTCCGGCCGGGGGAGTCGCGTACGACGCAATAACAAGAGAGTGAGAGATCACACATGGCGGGACAGAAGATCCGCATCCGACTGAAGTCGTACGACCACGAGGTCATCGACACGTCGGCGCGCAAGATCGTCGACACGGTCACCCGTGCCGGTGCAACGGTGGTCGGCCCCGTGCCGCTGCCGACCGAGAAGAACGTGGTCTGCGTGATCCGTTCTCCCCACAAGTACAAGGACAGCCGCGAGCACTTCGAGATGCGCACCCACAAGCGCCTCATCGACATCATCGACCCGACGCCCAAGGCCGTCGACTCGCTCATGCGCCTCGACCTGCCGGCCGACGTCAACATCGAGATCAAGCTCTAAGGAGGAGTGCCACCATGTCTGTCACTGTTTCCCCCACGCTGAAGACCAGCAAGGGCCTCCTCGGCACCAAGCTCGGAATGACCCAGGTCTGGGACGAGAACAACAAGCTCGTGCCGGTCACCGTCATCGAGATCAGCCCCAACGTCGTGACCCAGGTCCGCACGGAGGAGAAGGACGGCTACACCGCCGTCCAGCTCGCCGCCGGTGCGATCGACCCGCGCAAGGTGAACAAGCCCGCCGCCGGTCACTTCGACGCCGCGGGCGTCACCCCCCGCCGCCACCTCACCGAGGTCCGCACCTCCGACGCCGCCGACTACTCGGCCGGCCAGGAGCTGACCGTGGACGCCGTCTTCGAGGCCGGCACCAAGGTCGACGTCGTCGGCACCAGCAAGGGCAAGGGCTTCGCCGGTGTCATGAAGCGTCACAACTTCAAGGGCGTCTCGGCTTCGCACGGTTCGCACCGCAACCACCGCAAGCCCGGCTCCATCGGCGCCTCCTCGACCCCCAGCCGTGTCTTCAAGGGCATGCGCATGGCCGGTCGCATGGGTGGCGAGCGCGTCACCGTGCTCAACCTCAAGGTGCACTCCGTGGACGCCGAGAAGGGCCTGCTGCTCGTCAAGGGCGCCGTCCCCGGTGCCCGCGGTCGCCTCGTGTTCGTTCGCAACGCCGTGAAGGGAGCGTAGTTCCATGGCTACCTCTGTCGACATCATCGACGTCAAGGGCCAGAAGGCGGGCTCGGTCGAGCTCCCCGCCGCGCTCTTCGACGTCCAGACCAACATCCCCCTCATCCACCAGGTCGTCGTGGCCCAGCTCGCCGCGGCGCGCCAGGGAACCCACAAGACGAAGAACCGCGGTGAGGTCTCCGGAGCCGGTCGCAAGCCGTTCAAGCAGAAGGGAACCGGTCGCGCTCGTCAGGGCTCGATCCGCGCCCCGCACATGACCGGTGGTGGCGTGGTCCACGGACCGACCCCCCGCAGCTACGCGCAGCGCACCCCCAAGAAGATGATCGCCGCTGCTCTGCTCGGCGCTCTCTCGGACCGCGCCCGCGGTGCCCGCATCCACGTGGTCGAGTCCCTCGCCCTCGGCGACACCCCCCGGACCAAGGACGTCCTCGTCCTGCTCGACGCCCTCTCGGTGTCGCGCAACGTCCTCGTGGTGCTCGAGCGCGACGACTACATCGCCGAGCTCTCGCTCCGCAACGTGCCGTTCGTGCACATCCTGCCGGCCGACCAGCTCAACGCGTACGACGTGCTCGTCTCCGACGACATCGTGTTCTCGAAGGGCGCGCTCGACGCGTTCATCGCGGCCAAGTCGGGCGTCGAGTCCAACAAGGAAGAGGTGAACGCATGAGCCAGTCCGCCGCGTTCAACAAGGACCCCCGCGACGTCATCATCTCCCCGGTGGTCTCGGAGAAGTCCTACGGCCTGATCGACGAGGGCAAGTACACCTTCGTGGTCGACCCGCGTTCGAACAAGACCGAGATCAAGCTCGCCATCGAGAAGATCTTCGGCGTCGAGGTCGCGTCGATCAACACGCTGAACCGCCAGGGCAAGACCCGCCGCACGAAGTTCGGCACCGGCAAGCGCAAGGACACCAAGCGCGCGATCGTCACGCTGAAGTCCGGCTCCATCGACATCTTCACGAGCGTCGGCTGAGCCGAAGAAGCGTAGAGGAAACAGACAATGGCTATTCGTAAGTACAAGCCCACGACCCCCGGTCGCCGCGGCTCCAGCGTTGCCGACTTCGCCGAGATCACCCGCTCGACGCCCGAGAAGTCGCTCCTGCGCCCGCTGTCCAAGACCGGTGGCCGCAACAACTCCGGCCGCATCACGACGCGTCACATCGGTGGTGGCCACAAGCGCCAGTACCGTCTGATCGACTTCCGTCGCAACGACAAGGACGGCGTCAACGCCAAGGTCGCTCACATCGAGTACGACCCCAACCGCACGGCGCGCATCGCGCTGCTCCACTTCGTGGACGGCACCAAGCGCTACATCCTGGCCCCGAACAAGCTCTCGCAGGGCGACGTCGTGGAGTCGGGCGCCGGCGCCGACATCAAGCCCGGCAACAACCTGCCGCTGCGCAACATCCCGACCGGTACGGTCATCCACGCCATCGAGATCAAGCCGGGAGGCGGCGCCAAGCTCGCCCGCTCGGCCGGCACCTCGGTCCGCCTCGTCGCCAAGGACGGGCCCTACGCGCAGCTCCGCCTGCCGTCGGGCGAGATCCGCAACGTCGATGCGCGCTGCCGCGCCACGATCGGCGAGGTCGGCAACGCCGAGCAGTCGAACATCAACTGGGGCAAGGCCGGCCGCATGCGCTGGAAGGGCGTCCGCCCGACCGTCCGCGGTGTCGCGATGAACCCGGTCGACCACCCGCACGGTGGTGGAGAGGGCAAGACCTCCGGTGGACGCCACCCGGTCAGCCCGTGGGGTCAGTCCGAGGGACGCACCCGTCGCCCCAACAAGGAGAGCGACAAGCTCATCGTTCGCCGCCGCACCGCCGGTAAGAAGCGCAAGTAGGAGTTGTAGAAGATGCCTCGCAGTCTCAAGAAGGGCCCCTTCGTTGACGACCACCTGCTCCGCAAGGTGTTCACGGCCAACGAAGCCGGCAACAAGAACGTCATCAAGACCTGGTCGCGCCGTTCGATGATCATCCCGGCGATGCTGGGTCACACCATCGCGGTCCACGACGGTCGCAAGCACATCCCCGTGTTCGTGACCGAGACCATGGTCGGCCACAAGCTCGGCGAGTTCGCCCCCACTCGGACCTTCCGCGGTCACGAGAAGGACGACAAGAAGGGCCGTCGCCGCTGACGCGGCGACGAGAAGGAGGAGAGAAATGGTGGAGTCGATCGCACGCGTGCGACACATCCGCGTCACCCCCCAGAAGGCTCGCCGTGTCGTGAACCTGATCCGCGGGAAGCAGGCTCAGGAGGCACTGGCCATCCTGAAGTTCGCGCCGCAGGGTGCGTCCGAGCCCGTCTACAAGCTCGTCGCCTCGGCGATGGCCAACGCTCGCGTCAAGGCCGATGCCTCGAACGAGTACCTCGACGACCAGGACCTGATCGTGTCCCGCGCCTTCGTCGATGAGGGAACCACCCTCAAGCGATTCCAGCCCCGTGCTCAGGGTCGTGCCTTCCGCATCAACAAGCGCACCAGCCACATCACCGTCGTGCTGGCCACTCCTGAGGAGGGGACCAAGTAATGGGTCAGAAAGTAAACCCCTACGGTTTCCGTCTGGGAATCACCACCGACCACGTGTCGCGCTGGTTCTCCGACAGCACCAAGAAGGGCCAGCGGTACAGCGACTACCTCGCCGAGGACGTCAAGATCCGCCGACTCCTCGCCACGCAGCTCGACCGTGCGGGCGTCGCCCGCATCGAGATCGAGCGCACCCGTGACCGCGTCCGCGTCGACATCCACACCGCCCGCCCGGGCATCGTGATCGGCCGCCGCGGCGCCGAGGCCGAGCGCATCCGCGCCGACCTCGAGAAGCTCACGGGCAAGCAGATCCAGCTGAACATCCTCGAGGTCAAGAACCCCGAGGCCGAGGCGCAGCTGGTCGCCCAGGGCATCGCCGAGCAGCTCTCCGCCCGCGTGGCCTTCCGCCGCGCGATGCGCAAGGGCCTGCAGGGTGCTCAGCGCGCCGGCGCCAAGGGCGTCCGCATCCAGGTCTCCGGCCGCCTCGGCGGCGCCGAGATGAGCCGCTCGGAGTTCTACCGCGAGGGACGCGTGCCGCTGCACACCCTCCGCGCGAACATCGACTACGGCTTCTACGAGGCGAAGACCACCTTCGGCCGCATCGGCGTGAAGGTCTGGATCTACAAGGGCGACATCACCAACAAGGAGCTCGCCCGCGAGCAGGCGAACAGCAAGTCGTCGCGCCCCGAGCGCAGCGACCGTCCGCGCCGTGCACCCCGCCAGCAGAGCGAGGCGCCCGTCGCAGCAGGAGTTGAGGCATAACCATGTTGATTCCGCGTCGAGTCAAGCACCGCAAGCAGCACCACCCGGGCCGGTCCGGCCAGGCCACCGGTGGCACCAAGGTGTCGTTCGGTGAGTTCGGCATCCAGGCCCTCACCCCCGCCTACGTGACCAACCGTCAGATCGAGTCCGCTCGTATCGCGATGACGCGTCACATCAAGCGCGGCGGAAAGGTGTGGATCAACATCTACCCCGACCGTCCGCTCACCAAGAAGCCCGCCGAGACCCGCATGGGTTCCGGTAAGGGCTCGCCGGAGTGGTGGGTCGCGAACGTCAAGCCGGGTCGCGTCCTCTTCGAGGTCGCCGGCGTCGACGAGCAGCTCGCTCGTGAGGCCATGACCCGTGCCATCCACAAGCTGCCCCTCAAGGCACGCATCATCAAGCGCGAGGAGGGAGACGCGTAATGGCGATCGGATCCAAGGAGCTCGCCCCCGCCGAGCTCGACACCTACGAGGACGAGCGTCTCGTCACCGAGCTGAAGAAGGCCAAGGAGGAGCTGTTCAACCTCCGCTTCCAGTCGGCCACCGGTCAGCTGGACACCAACGGCCGCCTACGTGCCGTCAAGCGCGACATCGCCCGCATCTACACGGTCATCCGTGAGCGCGAGCTGGGCATCCGCGCCACCCCCGCACCCGTCGAGGCCCCGGCCAAGGCGGAGAAGAAGCCCAAGACCAAGAAGGCCGCCAAGGCCGAGGTCGAGGCGACCGAGTCGAACGAGGAGGCCAAGTAATGGCAACCGTCAATGACAGCGCCGGCCACGAGTCGGCCGCCCACGACGTGAAGGAGGCGGGCGCTCGCGGATACCGCAAGACCCGTCGCGGCTACGTCACCAGCGACAAGATGGACAAGACCATCGTCGTCGAGGTCGAGGACCGGGTGAAGCACCCGCTGTACGGCAAGGTCATCCGCCGTACGTCCAAGGTCAAGGTCCACGACGAGCTGAACTCCGCCGGCATCGGCGACTCCGTCGTCATCAGCGAGACCCGTCCCCTCAGCGCCACCAAGCGCTGGCGCCTGGTCGAGATCCTCGAGAAGGCCAAGTAGGCCGCGGCCTACTTGAGTTAGCAGGAGAGACACATGCTTCAGCAAGAATCCCGAGTCAAGGTCGCCGACAACACCGGCGCCAAGATGCTCCTCACCATCCGCGTCCTCGGAGGCTCCGGCCGCCGCTACGCGGGCCTCGGTGACATCATCGTCGCCACCGTCAAGGACGCGATCCCCGGTGGCAACGTGAAGAAGGGCGACGTGGTCAAGGCCGTCATCGTCCGCACCATCAAGCAGACCCGTCGCGCCGACGGCTCGTACATCAAGTTCGACGAGAACGCCGCCGTCATCCTCAAGAACGACGGGGACCCCCGTGGCACCCGCATCTTCGGACCGGTCGGTCGCGAGCTCCGCGACAAGAAGTTCATGAAGATCGTCTCGCTGGCACCGGAGGTTATCTAGTCATGGCCAAGATCAAGAAGGGTGACCTCGTCCAGGTCATCTCGGGCGCTACCCAGGCCCGCGGTGGAGACCGCGGCAAGCAGGGCAAGGTCCTCGAGGTGCTGGTCGAGCGCAACCGCGTCGTCGTCGAGGGCGTGAACTTCGTCAAGAAGCACGTCCGCGTCGGCCAGACGCAGCGCGGCTCGAAGGAGGGCGGCATCGAGACCGTCGAGGCCTCGATCCACATCTCCAACGTCGCGCTCGTCGACCCGAAGACCAAGAAGCCGACCCGGGTCGGCCACCGCAACGTGGCCGTCACCAAGGACGGCGTGACCAAGACCGTTCGCGTGCGCTACGCGAAGGCGTCGGGTGAGGAACTGTAATGACTGACACCACCGCAGTGGCTGCGAAGGTTCAGCCGCGGCTCAAGGCCAAGTACCAGGCCGACATCATCCCCGCTCTCAAGGAGCAGTTCGGCTTCGGCAACGTCCACCAGGTCCCCGGCCTGGTCAAGGTCGTCGTCAACACCGGTGTCGGTGAGGCCGCCCGCGACGGCAAGATCATCGACGGCGCGGTCAAGGACCTCACCGCCATCACCGGTCAGAAGCCGCAGGTCACCAAGGCCCGCAAGTCCATCGCGCAGTTCAAGCTGCGCGAGGGCCAGGCCATCGGCGCTCACGTCACCCTCCGGGGCGACCGCGCCTGGGAGTTCCTGGACCGCCTGCTCTCGGTGGCGCTGCCCCGCATCCGCGACTTCCGCGGGCTGTCGGACCGCCAGTTCGACGGCAACGGCAACTACACCTTCGGCATCACGGAGCAGTCGATCTTCCACGAGATCGACCAGGACCGCATCGACCGCGTCCGCGGCTTCGACGTGACCGTCGTGACCACCGCCAAGACCGACGACGAGGGTCGCGCGCTGCTCAAGCAGCTCGGCTTCCCGTTCAAGTCGTCGGACAACGCGTAAGCAGCAAGCCTCGAGGCCGGGGGACGGTGAGAACCGCCCTCCGGCCTCGTCGTGCGTCCGCCGCCGGGCCGGTCCGTCCGGAGCCGGCGGCGGGCGCCACGCGGGATCCCCGGATCCCGTGCACGATCGGCCCTCGACCGCAGGACCTCGGCCATGTAGCATGGCTCGTTGGCCTGCGTTCGCGCGGTCGCATGGGCGTCGACGTCGTCGGCGCCGTCCCACACCACAGGTCGTCACTCTTGTAAAGGGTGCCGAAACCAGGCGAGAAAGGCACCATCAGCCATGACCATGACTGATCCGGTCGCAGATCTGCTGACCAGAATCCGTAACGCGAACTCCGCGCACCACGACTCCATCACCCTCCCGGGCTCGAAGCTCAAGGCGAACATCGCCGAGATCCTCAAGACCGAGGGCTACATCGCCGACTGGAAGGTCGAGGAGGCGCGCGTCGGCACGACGCTCTCCATCTCCCTCAAGTACGGCCCGAACCGCGAGCGCTCGATCGCCGGCATCAAGCGGGTCTCGAAGCCCGGACTCCGCGTGTACGCGAAGTCGGCCGAGATCCCCACCGTGCTCGGCGGCCTCGGCGTCGCCATCCTGTCCACCTCGAGCGGTCTCCTGACCGACCGCCAGGCCGAGAAGAAGGGCGTGGGTGGGGAAGTCCTCGCCTACGTGTGGTAACCCCTCATGTCGCGTATTGGAAGACTCCCCATCGAGATCCCGGCGGGCGTCGACGTCTCCGTCGCCGGATCCGCTGTGACCGTCAAGGGCCCCAAGGGCGAGCTGACCGTCTCGGTCGCCAGCCCCATCCAGGTGTCCGTCGAGAACGGCCAGGTGCTGGTCTCGCGTCCCGATGACGAGCGCGAGTCGCGCTCGCTCCACGGCCTCACCCGCACGCTCATCGCGAACGACATCATCGGTGTCACGCAGGGCTACTCCAAGGGCCTCGAGGTCGTCGGAACCGGTTACCGCGTGCTGGCGAAGGGCTCGGACATCGAGTTCGCGCTCGGCTTCTCGCACCCGGTCGTCGTCACCCCGCCCGCGGGCATCTCGTTCACGGTCGAGGGCAACAACAAGCTCACCGTGCACGGCATCTCGAAGCAGGCCGTCGGTGAGGTGGCCGCCAACATTCGTAAGATCCGCAAGCCCGAGCCCTACAAGGGCAAGGGCGTGCGCTACGCCGGCGAGGTCGTTCGCCGCAAGGCCGGAAAGAGCGGTAAGTGATCATGGGACTCGGAACCAGAGGAAAGAGCAAGTCCGCTGCGCGGGGTCGTCGTCACGACCGTCTGCGCAAGAAGGTCGTCGGATCCGCCGAGCGCCCCCGCCTCGTCGTCAACCGCTCGGCCCGCCACGTCTTCGTGCAGGTCGTCGACGACGCTCAGGGCCGCACCCTCGCGTCGGCGTCGACCCTCGAGGCCGACCTGCGCGTGTTCGACGGCGACAAGACCGCCAAGGCCCGCAAGGTCGGCGAGCTCGTCGCCGAGCGCGCCAAGAACGCCGGTGTCGAGGCGGTCGTCTTCGACCGCGGAGGCAACAAGTACGCCGGTCGCGTCGCCGCGATCGCCGATGGAGCACGAGAGGCAGGGCTCAACCTGTGAGCGCCGCAGAGAACAAGGAACCCGAGGTCGCCGCTGTGTCGGAGGCCCCCGTCGAGACCGCTGCGTCCACGCAGCCGCAGCAGGAGGCTCGTGAGCCCCGCCGCGGCGGCCGCGACCGCAACCAGGGTGGCCGCGACCGCGGTGGCCGTGACGCCGAGAAGAGCCAGTTCCTCGAGCGCGTCGTGACCATCAACCGCGTGTCGAAGGTCGTCAAGGGCGGACGTCGCTTCAGCTTCACCGCGCTCGTGGTCGTCGGAGACGGCAACGGACTGGTGGGCGTCGGCTACGGCAAGGCCCGCGAGGTCCCGACCGCCATCTCCAAGGGCGTCGAGGAGGCGAAGAAGAACTTCTTCCGCGTCCCCCGCGTCGCCTCGACCATCCCGCACCCCGTCCAGGGTGAGGCCGCCGCCGGTGTGGTGCTCCTGCGCCCCGCCGCCGCGGGTACCGGTGTCATCGCCGGCGGTCCCGTCCGCGCCGTCCTCGAGTGCGCCGGCATCCACGACGTCCTGAGCAAGTCGCTCGGCTCGTCGAACACCATCAACATCGTTCACGCGACCGTCGAGGCTCTGAAGCAGCTCGAGGAGCCGCGCGCCGTCGCCGCTCGTCGTGGTCTCGACTTCGACCAGGTCGCGCCGGCACGTCTCGTCCGTGCCGAGGCCGACGCCCTCGCCGCCGCGTCCAACGCGAAGGCAGGTGCCTGATGGCCCAGCTCAAGGTGACCCAGATCAAGTCGAAGGTCAGCGAGAAGCAGTACCAGCGCGACACGCTGCGCTCGCTCGGCCTCAGGAAGATCGGTCAGAGCGTCGTCCGCGAGGACAACGCCCAGAACCGCGGATACGTGAAGACCGTCGCCCACCTGGTGAAGGTCGAGGAGATTGACTAATGGCTGAGACGAAGAAGGCCGCCGCCGCGGAGTCCACGACTCCCGCGCAGGCGACCACCACGAAGGGCGCGGCGGCGCCGGCGACCAAGGAGCACGTGCTCAAGGTCCACCACCTCCGCCCCGCTGCCGGAGCCAAGAAGGCCAAGACCCGCGTGGGTCGCGGTGAGGGCTCCAAGGGAAAGACCGCCGGTCGCGGCACCAAGGGCACCAAGGCCCGCTACCAGGTGCGCGTCGGCTTCGAGGGTGGGCAGATGCCGCTGCACATGCGCACCCCGAAGCTGCGCGGCTTCAAGAACCCGTTCCGGGTCGAGTACCAGGTCGTGAACCTGTCCGCTCTCGCGGAGCTCTACCCCCAGGGCGGCGACGTCACCATCGGCGACCTGGTCGCCAAGGGTGCTGTCCGCAAGAACGAGAAGGTCAAAGTCCTCGGGGACGGCGACATTGCGGTTAAGCTGAACGTCGCGGTCGACAAGGTCTCCAGCTCTGCCGAGCAGAAGATCGTCGCTGCGGGCGGATCCATCAAGTAGCACCAGCAGCTTGTCGGTCGAGCTTGCCACGCCGACTCCCTCCGGGAGCGCGTGGCAAGCTCGACCTGTATCCCGCACCACAGAATTGAGCAGGAGACCTTAGGTAGTGTTTGGCGCCGTTGCGCGGATCTTCCGCACCCCCGACCTCCGCCGCAAGATCGGCTTCACCCTCGCGATCGTGGCGATCTTCCGGCTGGGATCCTTCATCCCTGCTCCGTTCGTCGACTTCAGCGCCGTGCAGGCCTGTCTCGCCGGCAACCAGGGCACCTCGGGTCTCTACGAGCTCGTGAACCTCTTCAGCGGTGGAGCACTGCTCCAGCTGTCGATCTTCGCGCTCGGGATCATGCCGTACATCACGGCGTCGATCATCGTGCAGCTGCTGCGCGTGGTCATCCCTCACTTCGAGACCCTGTACAAGGAGGGGCAGTCCGGTCAGGGCAAGCTCACCCAGTACACGCGGTACCTCACCATCGCGCTCGGCGTCCTCCAGTCGACGACGCTGATCACCGTCGCCCGCTCGGGCGCCCTCTTCGGCAACTCCGGCGTCCCGGAGTGCTCGGCGCTCATCATCACCGACGAGTGGTACTCCATCCTCCTCATGGTCATCACCATGACCGCGGGCACCGGGATCATCATGTGGATGGGCGAGCTCATCACCGAGCGCGGCATCGGCAACGGCATGTCGCTGCTGATCTTCACCTCGATCGCCGCCCAGTTCCCCACCTCCCTGTGGTCGATCGCGCAGTCGCGCGGCTTCGAGACCTTCCTCCTCGTCCTCGGCGTGGGCCTCGTGCTCGTGGTCGCCGTGGTCTTCGTGGAGCAGTCGCAGCGGCGGATCCCCGTGCAGTACGCCAAGCGGATGGTCGGCCGCCGCACCTACGGCGGCAACAACACCTACATCCCGATCAAGGTCAACATGGCCGGCGTCGTGCCCGTCATCTTCGCCTCGTCGCTGCTGTACCTGCCCGCGCTCATCGCGCAGTTCAACCAGCCCGCCGCGGGCCAGGAGGCCCCGGTCTGGGTCACCTGGATCACGAACTACCTCACCAAGGGCGATCACCCGCTCTACATGGCGCTGTACTTCCTCCTGATCGTGGGCTTCACCTACTTCTACGTCGCGATCACCTTCAACCCGGACGAGGTCGCCGACAACATGAAGCGCTACGGCGGGTTCATCCCCGGCATCCGCGCCGGCCGCCCGACCGCCGAGTACCTCAACTACGTGCTCACCAGGGTGACGCTGCCCGGATCGGTCTACCTCGGCCTCATCGCGCTCGTGCCCCTCGTGGCTCTCGCGCTGGTCGGTGCGAACCAGAACTTCCCCTTCGGCGGCACGTCCATCCTGATCATCGTCGGAGTCGGCCTGGAGACGGTGAAGCAGATCGACTCCCAGCTGCAGCAGCGCCACTACGAAGGACTCCTCCGATGACGTCGCACCCGATCGGCTTCCGTCTCCTGCTGATCGGCCCTCCCGGCGCAGGCAAGGGGACCCAGGCCGCTCGGCTGAGCGACATCCTCCAGGTGCCCGCCATCTCCACCGGGGACATCTTCCGCGCGAACGTCGCCAACGAGACCGAGCTCGGTCTCCAGGCGAAGGCCTATCTCGACAACGGGCGCTACGTGCCGGACGAGCTGACCAACGCGATCGTGCACGACCGCCTCCAGGAGGCGGACGTGTCGACCGGGTTCCTGCTCGACGGCTACCCGCGCACCACGGAGCAGGTCGACGAGCTCGACCGCATCCTCGCCGCGGACGACAACCGGCTCGACGCGGTCGTCCAGCTGACGGCCGATCCCGACGAGGTCGTCGGCCGCCTGCTCAAGCGCTCGCTCGAGCAGGGGCGCAGCGACGACACCGAGGACGTCATCCGGCGCCGACTCTCGCTCTACGAGGAGCAGACCGCTCCGCTCATCGACGTCTATGCGGCCCGCGGGCTCGTGGTCGTGGTCGACGGCCTCGGGCCGGTCGACGAGGTGACCGAGCGGATCGTCGTCGCCCTCGAGGGCCACCGCGTGGGCCGCCTCGACACCCCGGCCGCCTGAGCCGTGGCGTTCCGCTCCTCGCTCTACAAGACGCCCGCGCAGCTGCGGTCGATGCTCGCTCCGGGCCTCGCCACGGCCGCCTCGCTCGACGCGGTCCGCGCGGCGGTCCGCCCGGGCGTCACCACGCTCGAGCTCGACGCGATCGCCGAGGCGGCGATCGTCGCGCTCGGCGGCCACTCGAACTTCCAGCTCGTCCCGGGCTACCGGCACACGATCTGCGCCTCGGTCAACGACGAGGTGGTCCACGGCATCCCCGGCGGGCGCGTGCTCGAGCCGGGCGACCTGGTCTCCATCGACAGCGGCGCCGAGATCGACGGCTGGAACGGCGACTCCGCGATGACGGTGGTCCTGCCCGATCCCTCCCGCCCGGAGGAGGTCGCGGCACGCGCCGAGCTCTCGCGGGTGACCGAGGGATCCCTGTGGCGGGGGATCGCCGCCCTCGCCTCCGCCCGCCATCTCAACGAGGTCGGCGCGGCGATCGAGGAGTACATCGAGGACGAGGCCGAGCGCTCGGGCCGCGTCTACGGCATCCTCACCGACTACATCGGCCACGGCATCGGGCGCACCATGCACGAGGCTCCGCCGGTCTTCAACTACCGGGTGCGCCAGCGCGGCCCCCAGGTGAAGCCGGGACTCGTCGTCGCGATCGAGCCGATGGTCACCGCGGGCAGCGCCGAGACCTTCGTCCGCGAGGACGAGTGGACGGTCGCGACCGAGGACAGCAGCATGGCCGCCCACTGGGAGCACTCCGTCGCCGTGCACCACGACGGCATCTGGGTCACCACGCTCGCCGACGGCGGCGCGGCCGGCCTCGCCCCCTACGGGATCGTGCCGACGCCCTTCGCCTAGAGGCCGCAACGCGGAGCTCCTCAGATCCGATGCGGAGGAGGCTCCTCGTGGCCTCTCGCGCCCGGCGGGGGCCCGTCGGGCGCCCACGAAGCGCGGGAGCGGGAGGACGACAGCGCCCTCCGGCTCCACCCGGAGTGCGGGTGTCGGCTAGCTGTCGATCACCCGCACCAGCTCCTCGATGAAGCCGCCGAAGTCCGTGGAGCGCCGGATGAGGCGCTGCACCTCCGCCCGGTCGGCGAACACCTCGACGAACTGGTCGAACACCGACTGGAAGGTGCTGCGGCCGGCCGAGGCGAACGCGATCATCGCGATCACGTTCACCCGCTGCTCGCCCCACTCCATCGCGGTGTCGTTCACGACGATCGCGATGGAGGTGCGGCGGGCGCTCATCGCCATCGCGTGCGGGACCGCGAGGTTGTCGGTGAACGCCGTGGAGCTCATCCGCTCGCGCTCGATGGCGCCGTCGACGTAGTCCTCGTCGATGATGCCGCCGGCGATCATCCGCTCGCCCAGCATCCGGATCATCGCCGCCTCGTCGCGCGCGTGCACGTTGCGGAAGAACAGCTCCTCGTCGAAGAACTGCAGCAGCTCGTCCTTGATCTGCGCGCGGCGGCGGTGCCGGCGGACGCGGGCGATGGCGCGGCGCACCGTCTCGACGTCGTGGTCGGTGAGGAACGGCTGCACCACCACGACGTCGTCGGACGCGGGGCGCTCGTCGATCGTGGTGATCACGAGGTCGGCGGTGAGCCGGTCCCAGTCGACGTCGCTCCGCGTGATCAGCGAGCGCACCTCCACCTCGGTGCCGAGGGAGCGCTCGACGCGCAGGCGCAGCATGTGAGCGAGGTCGTAGTAGTTGGGGCAGACGATCACGCAGGACAGACGCTCCTCCCGCCGGGACACCCGCTCGAGGAAGGAGCCGACGTGGAGGGCGATGTAGGCGATCTCGTCCTCGTTGACCACGATGCCCCGCCGGCGCTGCAGCCCGCTCGCCAGGAACACCGCGATCTCGTAGGTCATCGGGTAGCTGGTCTTGATCGAGCGGGTGAGCGGGTTGCGGGAGTAACCGCCCTCGGCGGCCCGGGCGATCAGGTTCCGCACGTGCAGGGCGAGGCGGACGATGAAGCCCTCGTCGTCGAGGTCGACCAGGTACTCGCGGTTGACGTCGGCGACGAGCTCGCGGACGACGGCGAGGTCCTCCGGGTCGAGGTAGTTCTCGACCACGGCGGCGACCGGCTCGTTCTGCCCGGGCGTCGCCACCCGCGTCGTCATCAGGATCGCGAGCTGGGCGAGCTCGGCGTCGGTCAGGCGCGTCGCGAAGTGCCGCTCCACCAGCTCCGCCAGCAGGGCCGCGAGCTCGCCGTGGATCGCGGGGGAGGGGCGGGAGCCGGAGGTGTCCCCGATGCCCCGGGCGACGCGGTCGACGGCGATCGCGATGTGGAGGAGGACGCTGTTCACGCCGTAGTCGTTGATGTAGTAGCCGCGGGTCTCGAGCTCGGCCAGCAGCTCGGTCTTGAAGGCGCCGAGGCCGGGGGAGGCGAACTCGCGCTGGACGTCGTCGAGCGTGAAGACGCCCTGCGCGCTCTCGTCGCGGAACATCCGCGAGATCAGGCGGCGGCGGGCCTCCTCGCTGCCCTCGAGGCGCACCGACGGGCCGCGCCGGACCAGCCCGAGGCCGGCCTCGTCGGCGAGGGCCTTCACCCGGCGCAGATCGGCGTCGACGGTCGACTCGCTCACCGACAGCGCGTCGGCGAGGGCGAAGACGTCAAGGCCCTCGTCGGAGTCGACCAGGCGGCGGACGATGCTGTACAGCCGGTCACGCGGTGTGTCGGGCTCGACGTCGCGGCTGCGCTGCGCCTCCAGGTAGGCCGCGTACGCCTCGCGCGCGAGCCGGTAGCCGTTCGCGGAGGACTCGACCGGCTCCAGCGGGGCGGCCTGCGCCTTCACCGCGGTGACGTAGCTCCGGACGCTGCGGGTGGTGACTCCGAGCCTGTCGGCGAGCTCGTGCGCCGTCACCCAGCCGTCGGCGCGGGAGAGGTACTCCAGCAGTCGTTCGCGGTTGTCAGGCATCAGGCTCCAGGCGTGCGGTCGGGGCGGGCGCCGGGAGCGCCACGACCCTGCCGCGGGCCCGCAGGACGCGGGCGGCGAGTCGTACGTCCCGTCAGTCAATCACCCCGGCGACGCGCCCGGGAGCCCCCGCGCCGCGGGTGGAAGGGGCCGTCTTCCGCCCCCGCGGAAGATTGTCTGCTGGAGGGTGCCGCCCCTCCGAGGGGATGCTTGGATGAATCACGACCCGGACGCGAGGAGGCGAACGAGGTGCGGAAGATCCTGATCGTCTGCGGTGCAGGCGCGTCGAGCACGTTCCTGGCCCACCGGCTGCGAGCGGGCGCGAAGGAGCGCGGCATGGATGCCGTGTTCCGCTCCGAGACCCTCACCGGTCTCGACCACTCCCTCCCCGAGGCCGACGTCCTCCTCGTGGGGCCGCACCTCGAGTCGCAGTTCGACGGACTCCGCCACCGTGCGGAGCTCGTGGGAGCCGCGGCCGCCCTCCTCCCGCCCGATGTCTTCGGAGCGCACGGTGCCGATGCCGTGCTCGAGACCCTGCCCGTCCTCTTCGCCGCTCGCGCGGTCGTCGCAGGCGCGGACGGGGACTCCTCCACCCGCCCGGTCCGTCCGGGCGAGCCCGACTCCGGGCACCACTGATGCAGTCGCGACTGCAGGATCAAGGAGAAACGTTCATGGTCGAGCGCACCGTGCAGGTTGCATCGTCGAAGGGCCTCCACGCCCGCCCCGCCTCGCTCTTCAGCCAGGCCGCGGCGAAGTCGGGTCAGAAGGTCCTCGTCGCCAAGGGCGACGCGACCCCGGTCAACGCCGCGTCGATCCTCGGGATCATCTCGCTCGGCATCGAGCACGGCGACGAGCTCACCGTCAGCGTCGAGGGCGACAACGAGCAGGCCGTGCTCGAGGAGCTCGCGACCTTCCTCACCACCGACCACGACGCGTGACGCGGAGCGTCACGCGAGGCGGCCGGCCCCGGCGCCCACGGCGCCGGTAGCCGCGGCAGCCCCTGGAGCGTGACGGCGACCCTCACCGGGTCGCATCAGGCGCCTGCGGGACCCGGCCCCGCCCTCTGCCGGCCCCACGCCGCCGCCCCCGCATCCTCTTCTCCCGCCCGCACTCCGCACGACAGGAACGAGCACCCATGACGCTGTCCACTCCTCAGACCGCCTACGCCTCCGCCAAGCTCCAGGGCACCGGAGTGGGACGCGGGCTGGCCCTCGGGCCGGTCCTGCGCATGCCGGAGCCGCTGCCCGAACCCGAGGACACCGCCAGCACCCGCAGCGTCGCCCAGGAGGAGGAGCGCGCCGTCTCGTCGCTGTCCGCCACCGCCGCGACGATCCGCCACCGAGGCGAGCGGGCCGGCGGCTCGGCGAAGGACGTCCTCGACGCCCAGGCCCTGATGGCCGAGGACCCGTCCCTCGCGGACGACGTCAAGGCGCGGATCGCCGGGGGCAAGACCGCGGAGCGCGCCGTGCACGAGGCCTTCGCCGGCTTCCGCGACCTGCTCGTGGCGATGGGCGGCTACATGGCCGAGCGCGCGACCGACCTCGACGACGTCTCGCAGCGCGTCGTGGCGCACCTCCGCGGCGTCGCCGCTCCCGGCGTCCCCGAGTCGGACGAGCCGTTCGTGCTCGTCGCCCGCGACCTCGCTCCGGCCGACACGGCGCTGCTCGACCTCGAGAAGGTCCTCGGCCTGATCACCAGCGACGGAGGACCGACCTCGCACACGGCGATCCTCGCCCGGGAGAAGTCGATCACCGCCATCGTCGGCACCACCGGCGCCCTCGACCTGCGGGACGGCCAGCTCGTCATCCTCGACGCCACCTCCGGCGTCGTGACGGTGAACCCCTCGGACGCCGAGATCGGCGCCGCGAAGTCCTCGATCGCCGAGCGCGCCGAGATGCTCGCCGCACCGGTCGTCCCCGGCGCGCTGGCCGACGGCCACGCCGTGCCGCTGCTCGCGAACCTCGGCTCGGCCGACGGCGCTGCGAACGCGGTCGAGCTCGGCGCCGAGGGAGTGGGGCTGTTCCGCACCGAGTTCCTCTTCCTCGACGCGAAGGAGGCGCCCTCGGTCGCCGAGCAGGCGGAGCAGTACACGCGCCTGCTCGCCGCGTTCCCCGGCCGCAAGGTCGTCGTCCGCGCGCTCGACGCCGGCGCCGACAAGCCGCTGAGCTTCCTCAACGACGACCACGAGGAGAACCCGGCCCTCGGTCTCCGCGGACTGCGCGCCCTCCGCGCCAGCGAGCAGATCCTCCGCGACCAGCTCACCGCCCTCGCCCAGGCCGACGCCGCCACCGACGCCGACCTCTGGGTCATGGCGCCGATGGTCGCGACCGTGGACGAGACCCGCTACTTCACCTCGATGGCGCGGGAGCTCGGCATCCGCACCGCCGGAGTGATGGTGGAGGTCCCCTCCTCCGCCCTGCTCGCCGACCGCATCCTCGGAGTCGCGGACTTCGCCTCGATCGGCACCAACGACCTGACCCAGTACACGCTCGCCGCCGACCGCATGCTCGGCACGGTCTCGGCGTTCCAGGACCCGTGGCACCCGGCCGTGCTCCGCCTCGTCGGCGAGGTCGGCCGCGCGGGAGCGGCGCTGGGCAAGCCCGTCGGGATCTGCGGAGAAGCCGCCGCCGACCCGCTGCTCGCCGTGGTCCTCGTCGGCCTCGGCGCCACCACCCTCTCGATGTCACCGTCGGCTCTCGCCGACGTCCGCGCCGAGCTGGCCGAGCACACCCTCGACGACGCCAGGCGGTACGCGGAGCTCGCTCTCGCCGCCGACAGCGCCGCCGACGCCCGCTCCGCGGTCACCGAGGCGATCGCCGCCTCCTGATCCCGGATCACCAGCCCCACCCCCTGCACCACCCCGCCACTCGGGAGCCGGGACGCCTCAGGAGCGTCCCGGCTCCCGAGCGGCGGGGTGGTGCAGGGGGTGGGGCTGGTGATCCG
>NZ_PSUB01000014.1:0-82833 GCF_002931595.1 Rathayibacter sp. AY2B9 | reverse complement strand
GGCCAGCAGAGCGGTCGTCGTCCCGATCAGGGCGGTGCGGAGGAGGGACCGCCCCCGCCGGTCCCTCCTCCGCACCGCCCTGATCGGGACGACGACCGCTCTGCTGGCCGTCCTGGTCGCGGCGGCGCTCCTGTTCCACGCGTCCGGCGGACGCTGGTTCATCGTGCAGACGCCCTCCATGGGCACGGCCGCTCCGGTCGGCACCCTCGTCCTCACCGAGCCGACGGCCCTCGAGGACGTCCGGGTCGGCGACGCGGTCAGCTTCCACCCCACCACCACGCCCGACGAGACCTACACCCACCGGGTCGTCGAGATCGCGGACGACGGCACGCTCCGCACCCAGGGCGACATCAACGGAGCCGTCGATCCGTGGGCCACCGGCCAGGACCAGCTCATCGGAGTCGTCACCACGGCGCTGCCGGTGCTCGGCTGGCTCGTGCGCGGCCTGCCGCTGCTGATCATCGGCGCCGTCCTCGTGCAGCTGCTCACCCGCTTCATCGCCTCGCCCACCCAGCGGGCGTCGATGCGGATCCTCGGCCTCTCGCTCGTCGCGTCCGTCACCGTCTTCGTGCTCCGCCCGCTGGTCGGCATCGTCGTCCTCGAGGCCACCGTCGACAGCGGCACGACGAACGCCACGCTCGTCTCGACAGGCGTCCTCCCCATCCGCGTGAGCGCCGAGGGCGCCGACCCCGTCGACCTGGTCTCCGGACAGGTCGGCCGCCTGCAGATCCCGGCGCACGACGGAGACGCCTACGCCCTCTCCTCCGCTCTGCACCTGCCGTTCTGGGGCTGGGTCCTCTTCGTCCTGCTCTGCGCGATCCCGGTGCTCTACACGGTCTTCGTCGGCCTCCCCGGCGAGCCGGAGCGGACCGCCGAGCGCGGCCGCCGCGCCGCCCGCGAGGAGGAGACGGCATGAGCCGGCACCGCCTCTCCGCCGCCTCGCCGGCCGCGCGGCTGCGCACCCTCCTCGCCCGCCCGAGGTCTGTCGTCGCCGCCCTCGCCGCCGCCGCCCTGGCCGCCGTGCTGCTCACCGCCCCTGCCACCTCCGGCGCGTACACCGCCTCGATCCTGAACTCGACCAACACGGTCGGCAGCGCCGCCGCGTTCTTCACCTGCGACGGCGCCCTCGCCGCCGACCGCGGGGCCGCGCTCTTCGCCTACACGCTCGCGCAGCCGAGCGGATCGACGACCGCGCCCGACACGGACTCCGGCCAGTACCCGGGCACCTACCGCTCCACCAGCCTCTTCCCGACCGCGATGGTCAGCTCCGCCGCGACGCCCAAGGCCTGCCCGCGCGACGCGGGCGGCTCGTGGACGCCGAACGGCACCAACCAGTACCTGAGCACGCCGCTGGAGATCAGGAACCCCGGCACCTTCAGCACCGAGATCTGGTTCAAGACCACGAACGCCGGCGGCAAGCTCTTCAGCTTCAGCGCGGGCGCCACCGCTCCCGGCGGCCAGTACGACCGCCACACCTACATCGGTGCCGACGGCAAGCTCGTCTTCGGCGTCTACAACGGCGCCGCGCAGACCATCACGAGCACCCGAGCCGTCAACGACGGGCTCTGGCACCACGTCGTCTCCACGCTCTCGCCGACGGCGGGCATCGCGCTCTGGGTCGACGGCGTGAAGGTCGCCTCCAACAGCACCTACCGGACGGCCGAGAACACGACGGGCACCTGGAAGATCGGATACGACAGCCTCGGCGGCCAGTGGCCGAACGTCGGCTCCTCGTACTTCGGCGGGAGCCTGCGCTACGCCGCGGTGTACTCGACGGTCCTCACGCCGGAGCAGATCCAGACGCACTACGCGGCAGGACGCTGAGCGAACGGCCCGGTCGGCGGCGCCTCCGCAGCCCTAGGGTGAGCGGATGAGCACCCCCGCCCTCTCGCGCCGCGCCCGCTTCCACCAGCGGTTCCTCGTGGAGGAGCGCGTGATGGCCCCGGAGGCGCGCCGCGGCCTCGACCGGGCCGGCTTCGGCCTCATCGGCGTCGGCGTCGTCCTCTTCGCGGCCTTCACCGCGCAGGTCGCGAGCGGCACCGGCCTCACCGTCCTCGATCCGGTCGTCGCCGAGTGGTTCCGCGAGAAGCGCTCCGCCGAGGGCACGGTCGTGATGGACGCGCTCGCCACCGTCTTCGGGCCGGTCTACCTGCCGGTCATCATCCTGGCGGTGCTCGTGCTCTGGTTCGTCCTCGCGCGGCACCTCTGGCGGCCGATCCTCCTGGCCGGCGGCATGCTCGTCGGGATGCTCAGCGTGCAGCTGGCCGCTCACCTCGTGATGCGGATGCGCCCGCCGGTCGAGTACATGCTGCTCGGGCCCGACGGCACGTTCTCGTTCCCCTCCGGCCACGTCACCGGCGTGAGCGACTTCTTCCTGATCACCACGTTCCTCCTCGCCTCCCGCCGCTCCTCCCGGAGCTGGATGATCGGGGCCTTCGCGCTCTCGCTCGGGATGATCGCCGGCCAGATCGTCGCCCGGCTCTACCTCGGCTACCACTGGCTGACCGACACGCTCGCCTCGGTGTCGCTCGCCCTGATCGTGCTCGGCTCGGTGATCGTGATCGACACCCGCCGGACCGCGGTCGTGCGGGGCCACGCGGACTGACCGGCGCGGCGCCTCCCTCTGCGGCGAGGAGCAGGCCGCGGGAGCAGGCCCTGTCGTCAGCCCCGGTCGGCCGGATCCTCCTCGGTGACGATCGGCACCGGCTCCGTCACGCCGATCGTGCTGACGATCGGGACGATCCCGGTGCGGGTGAACGGCTCCTCGGCGGCCGGCGCCGGCTCGTCGGGCAGCGGTGCGGGGTCGACCGCGGCCGGCGCCGACGGGTCGGACGCCGTGAGGCCGGATCCGCTGCCCGGCGCCGTGACGACCTGCGCGGTGTCCGCCTGCCCGGCCTCGGCGCCGTCGGGGTAGAGGACGTCGGCGGCGAGGGCCTGCTCGATCCCGCGGTCCCGGCGGGTCCGGGCGCGGACCGGCGCCACCGCCCGCACGATCGGGGTGCGCAGGCGGCGGTAGGCGATCCGGCCGAGCGTGACTCCGCCGGCGAGGCCCAGCGCGATCATGCCCGCCTGGAGCAGGAGCTCGATCCCGGCGCTCGGGCCGGCGTTCGAGGTGAGGCCGAGGACGCCGCGGTAGAGGGTGAGGCCGGGCAGGAGGGGGACGATCGCGCACGCGGTCGTCACCACGGCTGGCACCCGCATCCGCTCGGCCAGCATCTCGCCGAGCAGGCCGATCGCCAGCGCCGGGAGGGCGTTGGCCATGAGCGGCGCGAAGCCCGAGGTGGTCAGCGAGTCGGAGACGAGGAACGCGCCGGCTCCGGTGAGGGCGGCGATGAGCGCGGGCCGCGGCGGGGTGTGCGACGAGAGTGCCCAGGCGCCGGCCGCGACCCCGGCGCCGAGCACCTGCACGGCGGCCGGCCAGGGGCGGGCGTAGGAGTCGACCAGCACCAGCTCGACCCCGAGCGAGCGCGCGCCGTCGAGCACCACGGCGATCCCGACGACGATGCCCAGCGTCAGCAGCCCGACCTCGAGCAGCCGGCCGCCCGCCGTGATCGGGAACCCGTTGATCGCGTCGTCCGCCGCTCCCACGAACGAGAGCCCGGCGAGGAGCACGACCACCCCCGACGCGACGACGAGCGCGGGCGGCAGAACCGCCAGCTCCACGGGCAGCCGCGGCACGACCGCGAGCAGCACCACCGCCACTCCGGTCGCCAGCGCGGCGCCCGCGATCTGCTGGAAGAAGGCGGGCAGGCCCCAGCGGGCGAGCAGCTGGTTGACCAGGTCGATCGCGGCGGCCGTCGCGGCGGCGAGGAGCACGACGAGGGGTCCGCCCCCGAGCAGGAGCGCGACGCCCGCGGCCATCAGCGCGAGCGTGAGGGTGACGACTCCGCGGCGGTAGCGGTGCGGCTGGACGAGGATCGCGTCGAGCCGGTCGTGCGCGGCCTCGAACTGGTGCCGGGCCTCCTCGCGGGCCTCGGCGGAATCGACGGCGTCGGCGACCCGCACCTCCGGCGAGCCCTCGGTGATGGCGGTGACGAGCGCCGTCACGCGGGCGAGCCGCTCGTAGTCGGCGCTGCGGGAGGGGACGACGCGCAGCACGCTCACGCTGGGGGAGTCGTCGCCTCCGTCGTGCACGACCAGGATCGACGTGAAGGTGAGGTCGACCTGGCACTCGATGCCGTACGCGCGGCACACCCGCTGGATCGTCTCGGTCACCTCGGCGGCCGCGGACCCCAGCGAGAGCAGCGTCTCGCCCAGCCGCACGGCCAGCTCGAGCACTCCGCGGACCGTCTGCTCGGCGAGGAGCGCGCGCTGCGCCCGACGGCTCACCGGGGCCGCGGGCCGCTGCCCGCCGAGCTTGCCGACGACCTGCTGCAGAAGACGAGGAGAGCGCACCGTCCAGGGTAGGCACGCAGGGGCCGGTCCGGGGACGGGTTGCGCCGGCTTTCCCGCGGATGTCCGAGCAGCAGTCCTCAGAAGCAGGCGAGCACCCGGGTCGTCAGCCAGAGGGCGGCCTCGAGGTCGGTGTGCAGCTCCCGGCCGAGGGCGAGCCAGCGCTCCTCCGCCTCGGCGCTCCTCCAGCCCTCGAACACGTCGCATCCGGCGGCCCAGAGCTCCTGCCAGCGGAGCAGCGGTCCGTGCAGGGCCTCCGGGACGCCGATCGCACCCGGGTCGTCGACCGGGCCGTCGACCGCCCAGAGCGGATACTCCGCGCAGTGGTCCGGGTACAGGCGGAGGTCGGCGAGCCGCCCCTCCCGATCGGCCCGCGCGCGGGCGAGGGTGTCCTCCTCCGTCGCGAACGGCGGGACGATCCACTCGATCTGCGTGACGGGATCGACGACTCGGCGTTCCACGGCTCCTCCTCCGCTCCTCGATGCGCGCACGACGGTAGCAGGGCCGTTCCGCGCCGCATCGGAGGGGGCCTGCCTACACTGGCGAGCGACTGCGTCCGCGAACGGGCGGGCGGGGCGAGGGGTGGGAGCGCATGAGGGTTCACGAGCGCGCGGTGCGGCACGGGCGGCTCCGGCGGCGGTCCGGGGCGCGGACAGTGGTGGTCGGGATCGCGGCGGTGGTCGGCGTCCTCGCCGTCAGCGCCACCTCGCTCGTGGCGATCGCGACGGTGAGCATCAGCCGGAACGTCGCCGACAACGCGGTCGACCTGGGCGTCGCTCCTCCCACCGCCGGGAACGTGCAGATGGGCGCGGTCGAGGGCGGCTTCGACGTCCTGGTGGTCGGCACCGACAACGACGCCACGCAGGGCGACTCCTTCGGCGTCCGCGACGACACGCTCAACGACGTCAACATCCTGCTCCACGTCTCGGCCGACCACCGCAGCGCGACGGTGATCAGCTTCCCGCGCGACCTGATCCTGGACCGTCCCGCGTGCACCGACCCCGAGACGGGCGTCGTCACCGAGGCCGCCGCCGGCGTCCCGCTCAACTCCGCGTTCCAGTACGGCGGGCTCGCCTGCGTCAACGACACCCTGCAGCAGTTCACCGGCCTGACGGTGCCCTACGCCGGCTGGGTGTCCTTCAACGGCGTCATCGAGATGAGCAACGCCGTCGGCGGCGTCCCGATCTGCCTCACCGGTCCGATCCTCGACACCGACTCGGGCCTGGACCTGCCCGCCGGCACCTCCACCGTCTCCGGGTCGATGGCCCTCTCGTTCCTCCGCAGCCGCCACGGCGTCGGCGACCAGAGCGACCTCAGCCGCATCTCGTCGCAGCAGCAGTACCTGGCCTCCCTGATGCGCACCGTCCGCTCGGCCGACACCCTCTCGAACATCCCTGCCCTCTACGGACTCGCGCAGGCGACCTCGTCGAACGTGCACCTGTCGACGTCGCTCACGAGCCCGGCGACGATGATCTCGCTCGCCCTCGCACTGAAGGACGTCGACCTCTCGAAGATGGTGTTCGTGCAGTACCCGGCGCTCGACGACCCGGACTACCCGGGCAAGGTCGTGCCGAACGCCGAGGTCGGGGCCGAGCTCATGAACCGCGTCCTCACCGACCAGCCGGTGACCCTCGCCTCCGACGCTCCGGCGGAGGAGGCGCCCGCGGAGGAGGCGCCCGCGGACGGCGGCGCGGCTCCGACGGATCCCGCTCCCGTCGCCGTCGACGCTCCGGGCCAGACCGCGGCGGAGGAGACCTGCGCGGTGCCGTCCGACTGACCCGACGGGTCTCGCGACGACGAAGGCGCCCGGGCGGTCTGCCCGGGCGCCTTCGTCGTGCGTGGTGCGCGGCCGTCTACGCGCGGCGGCGGCGCACCGTCAGGGCGAGACCGCCGAGGATGCCGAAGGCGGCCAGGGCGAGCGGCGCGGTCGTCGAGACGCCGGTCGAGGCGAGGACGGGGCGGTGGCCGCCCGTCTGCGCAGCGGGTCCGGAGCCGGCCGGGTGCCCTGCAGGCCCGGCGCCGACAGGGTGCGCCGTGACCGCGGCGACCGCGGCGGAGCAGTCGGCCTCTCCGGCGATCGGGTCCTCCTCCGTCAGGGTGTAGTCGTAGGAGGTGCTCGCCACGAGACCGCTCGACGTGCCGCGGGCGATGACGCAGTAGATCTCGCTCGCCGGGTCCTGCAGCGGGTACTGGCCGAGGGAGATCAGGCTCCAGCCGAGCGCGTCGACGCCGACCTCGAGGCTCGAGCCGCCGCCCGTGAGCGTCTGGCGCGCACCCGAGGTCGAGAAGACGCCGATCGAGACGGTCTCGTCCGCGCCGAAGCCGAGGAGAGCGCCACCGCTGGTGGGCTGTCCGTCCGCCGGGGCGGGCTCGGGCGGAGCCCCCTGGGGCCAGATCCGGATCGCGGTGCGCGAGGGGACCTGCTCGAGCGACGACGTCACGGAGCGTCCGCTGGTCTCTCCCGTGGCGGTGACGGAGAAGGTGCCCAGCTGGTCCGCCATGGTGTCGGCGTCGAGCAGGACGAAGGCCTCGCCCGAGAGCGGGGTCGGCGTGGGGGGCACGAGGGCGGAGGTGCTGCCGTCGGGCGCGGTGAGCGTGACGGACACGTCCTCGCCGCGGTCGAATCCGCGGAACGAGGCGACGACGCCGTAGATCCGGAACTCTCCGACCTGGATGTCCGCACCGGCCGGGAGCACCCCGCCGTCCTCCCGGTTCTGGAAGACGACGCTCGTGTCGGGCTGCGTCACGGTCAGCTCGACGGCATCGGAGGCGACAGTGGCGCCCGAGGCGTCGAGTCCCTCCGCGACGACGGAGATCGTCTCACCGGGGAGCGGGAGATGGGGGTCCACCGCGACGCCGTCCGCGTCGGCGGGGAGCCAGTCCTGGAGGCGGAGCTCGCCGGAGGCGGTGATCACGCTGGTGGTGACGGCCTCCTCCGAGTCGCCGTCGCGGAGCACGACGACGGCGACGGTGCCGGGCTGGAAACCCGTCCCGGACACGTCCAGGCCGCCGGCCCAGCCCTCCGCCGACGGGATCGCGGAGAACGCCGAGCCCGCTTCGTAGGTGGTGCGGTCGAGGGCGATCGCCAGGGGCGACTGCGCGCTCTCGACGGGCGCGATGGTCGGAGCCGGAGTGGGCGCCGGGGTCGAGGCCGGTTGCGGCGTCGCCGTGGGCTCCGGAGTCGCGATCGGCTCCACGGTGGGAGCCGGCTCGGCCGGTGCAGGACTCGAGGCGGCGTCCGGGACGACCTCGGTGGCCAGAGCGACGGAGGGGAACGCGAGCGCCCCCAGCAGTGCCGCAGTGGTGATGACGGTGACGCCGTGGCGTCGTCGCGCAGAGCGCACGATTCCTGCTTCCTCCGAGCCGCTGATCGCGGTCGGCTTCCCCATGAGCGGGGGACGCTCGCCCCCTATCGCTGAGTGTGTCCTATGCGGAACCTCAGCCGGTGCCGGATCCTGCAACGATCCGATCACGCCGCGCGGCGCGAGGTGACGGTCCGGTCACGGGCGCGCGCGGCGACCCGGACAGACTGGTGGGCGACGCTCCCCGGGGTCCTCAGACCGGCGGCACGACCAGCAGCACCACGCCGATCGCGGCGCTCATCGCGGCGACCACGCACCAGCGCTCCGCTCGGGTTCCCGCGGGTCCGCGCGTCCGCGCCACGGCGCCGAGACCGATCGCGAGCACGGCGATGCCGACCTGCAGCGCCACGGTGGTGCGGATCAGCGTCCAGGCCTCGAAGACGCTCGCTCCGGTCGATCCTGTGGCGAGCAGCGGCACTCCGCCGACGCCCGTCGGCACCAGCAGCAGGCCTGATCCGATCGCGAGCGCCGCGACCAGGTGGGCGAGCACGTCGTCCAGCGCGGTCCGTGGGGGCGCGCCGACCGGCCCGAGAGCGGCGGCGCCAGGCCTCATCGCGACAGTGCGGAGATGCATGGGGCGAGCGTAGGCCCGGACCGCACCCGGGCGGACCCCCTGTGGAGGCCCCTGTCCGGTGGGCATTCCGGAGGAGGATCGGCGCTGAGCGAGTAGTCGAGGGCCCCGCCCTCCGGTCGCTCGTCGACGCCGTCCGGGCGGCTCGCTTCACGCCCGTCAGTCGCTGCTCCCGGTCCAGGTCCCTTCGATCACCTGGATCAGGTCGTGCCGCTCATCGGGGCCCAGATCCGGTTCGAACTCGACGACGAGCCGGTCCGACCGGTAGACGTCCCTCGTGTTGTACACCGTCGCCTGGCGCGCGAGATCGAGGGAGTGGTAGCGGTGGATCGACGCCGCGGGCCCGTCGACGCCCTCCACGCACCCACGACGATCTCCGCAGGCCTCCCTGCTCGGAGCGGCAGCGCGCTCGAGTCCGTCCAGCTCCGCGCGGGTGACGTCCCGGATCGTGATCCTCGATCTCGAGTCGTCGAGGAGGAGCCCCGCTCCGAAGACGGCGGCTCCGCCGACGACGGCCCCGACGACGAGACCCGCAGCCCCGAAGACGACGGCGGTCCGGCCGACCGTTCCCGTGGCTCTGCTCGTCGCTGTCATGGAGGTCCTCTCTTCGGCCGGCTGCTCGGGCGGACGGCGGAGTGCCATCGCATCCGGAGAACCTCCCAGCGCTCATCGGCGGAGTCAAGAGCGCACACCTCGATGGCAGGAGATGTGGCGCGATCGTCGACGCAGAGGGTGCAGCAGCAGGCTCCGCATCCGCCCGGCGCCTCCGCCTCAGGCGCCGTCTCCGGCAGGATCAGGGGATGCGCCTGCAGACCCTCACCACCGGATCCGGACCGCGACACGTCGGGCTGGTGCACGGGCTCGGTGCGTCGGCGGCGACCTGGGGGCCGTTCGTCGAGCGGCTCGTCGCGACCGGCCGCTACACGGTCACGGCCGTCGATCTGCGCGGGCACGGCGCGAGCGCCCGGGCGGAGTCCTACCGGATCGACGACATGGCCGCCGATCTGGTCGAGTCGCTGCCGGCGGGACTCGACAGCGTGGTCGGCCACTCGCTCGGCGGCGCGGTGCTGCAGCGCGCCGTCGCAGGACTCGCGCCCGGCCGGGCCGTCTACCTCGATCCCGGGTTCGCCCTCGCGCTCCCGACGAGCGGCCTCGCCGGACGGCTGTTCTGGGCGGCGCCGCTTCTGTCGCTCGGCATCGCCCAGCTCGGACAGGCGCGGGCGAGCGCCGCGGTCCGCGCCGCCTACAGCCCCGAGACCCGCGCGCTCCTCGACGACGCGAAGAAGCGGTTCGACGCGCGGATGGCCGTCGGCGTGTTCCGGGACGTCGCCTTCCACCCGGTCCCGGTCGAGGCGCCGGCGGTCCCGTCGACGATCGTGCTCTCCGACCAGTCGCCGGCGGTGCTGCCGGACGCCCTGGCCGCGCGGCTCGAGCAGCGGGGCTGGCAGGTGCGCCGGCTCCCGGGCGTGCACCACGACATGCAGCTCGAGGACCCTGACCGGACCTTCGCCGCGATCGCCGACGTGCTCTAGCCGGGCGCCCCCTCCGCGGGTCGGGCGCCGGTGAACGGGGATTCCGGGTGCATCCGTACCTCGTGGATCGAGACGGCGGGCGATCCCGGAGGCCCGCCCGCCGTCCTCCTGCGCCCGCCGTCAGCGGACGGTCGTCGCGGCGGTGTCGGCGTTGCTGCGCATCGACGGGTCCGGTGTCCTGACCGAGAACGCGGCGGCGAAGGCGGTCGCGGTGCCGGTGCGCGTGGCCGTGACGGTGATCCTCTCGGTGACGGTCTGCCCGTTCGCGAGACTCGAGCGCGGGAAGATCACGATGCTCCCGATGCGGCTGTACGAGCCCGTGGCGGAGACGAACTGCACGGTCGGGGGGAGGACCACCTTCGAGAAGACGGACGCCGACGTGGAGGGTCCGGCGTTCTTCGTGATGATTGTGTACGTGAACGTCCTCCCCTTCACCGCGGTGGTCGGAGCGGAGACGTCGACGCGCAGGTCGGCCCTCGTGGTCGCCTTCTGCGGAGAGACGGTCAGCGTGCTCGCCGCCTCGACGGTGCCCGCCGGGTTCGCCGCGCGGAGGGTGAAGCCGTACGTCCCCGCGGTGGTCGGGGTGCCGGTGAGGCGGCCTGAGCCGTCGAGGGCGAGCCCGGGAGGCAGAGTGCCCGACACGACGGTGACGACCGGCGCCGGGGATCCGGTCGCCGTGTACGTGAAGTCGTAAGCGGAGCCGACCACGCCGGCCGCGGCCGTCCCCGAGAGGGTCGGAGCGGTCGCCGCCGGTCCGACGGTGAGGGTGTGGGGCGCGCCGGTGGTGGTGCCGAAGGTGGTGCGGGCGGACACGGTGAAGGAGGACGCTCCCTCGACGGTCGGGGTGCCGGAGAGGACGCCCGCGGAGGTGAGGGTCAGGCCGGCCGGGAGGGACCCGGAGGCGAGCTCGAACGTCGACGCGCCGCCGGTGGCGAAGGTGTAGGAGAAGGGCGCTCCGAGAGGCGCCGTCGCCGGAGGGGCGTCGGCCGTGAAGACGGGCCGAGCGCCGAGGGCGAGGCTGTGGAAGCTGCCGCCGGACACGGCGGTGGCGCCGGTGAGTCCCGCCGGCACGGAGGCCTCTCCGAAGCCGTCGTAGCCCCAGGCGGTGACGGTGCCGTCGCGGCGCACAGCGAGGCTGTGGTACCCGCCGGCGGCGACGGCGGTGACGTCCGCGAGGCCGTCGGGGACGTCGGACTGGCCGTCGCTGTCGCTGCCCCAGGCGACGACGGTCCCGTCCGAGCGCAGCGCGAGGCTGTGGGAGGCTCCGGCGGAGACGGCGGTGACGCCGGTGAGTCCCGGGGGCACGTCGGTCTGCCCGAAGGCGTCGTATCCCCAGGCGGTGACGGTGCCGTCGCGGTGCAGCGCGAGGTCGTGGAATCGGCCGGCGGCGATGGCGACGACTCCGCTGAGCCCGTCCGGCACGGTCGCCTGGCCGTAGAAGTCGTATCCCCAGGCGGTGACGGTCCCGTCGCCGTGCAGGGCGAGGTTGTGGTAGCCGCCGGCAGCGATGGCGGTGACGTCGGCGAGCCCGTCCGGCACTGTGGCCTGCCCGTCGCCGTCGTCGCCCCAGGCGGTGACGGTCCCGTCTCTCCGCAGGGCGAGGCTGTGGTTCACGCCGGCGTCGACGGCGACGACGTCGTCCAGACCGGTCGGCACGGTGGCCTGCCCGCTGCTGTCCTCGCCCCAGGCGGCGACGGTGCCGTCGCTGCGCAGGGCGAGGCTGTGGGAGCCGCCCGCGGCGATCGCCGTCGCGTCGGTGAGCCCAGCCGGCGCAGTGACCTGCCCGCTGGAGTCGTCACCCCAGCCGACGACACCGGTCGCAGCGGGAGCCGCGGCGACCGCGGACAGGGGAGCCGTGGTCCCGAGGAGGAGCGCGACGGTCGCCGTCAGCGCGAGCAGGCCGAGCGCCGGCCGAGGCCTCGTCCTCCGCTCAGGGGTCGAGCGGGCCGTACCGGCGTCCGGGTCGGTCGGGCGGGAGGCGGAGGGAGAGCGCATGCTGGAGCCTTCGATCGGGTCGACCGTGGGCGGCCGTCTCCGAACAGTGGCACCCGGTCCCACCGCCGACAACAGCCTCTAGCGGACATGTCCGCAACAGGGCAGGGGCCGGTGCGCGGAGGATGCGTCGGCCTCGGAACGGGCCCGCGGAGCATCCCCCACCGGTGCCGGGGCCGGTCCCGACGGATCGCGCGCAGGCGTCTCGCGCAGACCGATCGCGGCGAGACGTTCTCCTCCCGGCCACCCGTGCCGGACGCCCCGGCCCCTACCGTGGCCGCATGACAGCAGCGGAGTCAGGACGTCCCGGAGCCCGTGAGCGGGGCTCGAGCGGGATTATCGCGGCCGGCGCTCTGATGCTCGCCTCGGCCGGGCTGCAGCAGCTCGCCGCCGTTCAGCGCTGGGCCGTCGCCGGGCCGATCCTGGGCGAGCAGGCGATCGAGGACCACCGGTACGACTACTCGTGGCCCTCCGATCCGTGGGAGAACGTCGGATCGGCAGCGCAGCTGCTCGGGATCGGGCACCTCCTCGTCGCTCTCGCCGTCCTCGCCGCGGTCGGTCCGGGACGGCGGCGCCCGGTCGCGGTGCTGCGGACCGTGGTCGCCGCGGCGTTCGGCTGCCTCGGCCTGCACGCGGTCCTGTCCGGGATCCTCGGCGCACCGACGATCCTGCAGGCGATGCTCCCGGCGGTCGTGCTGGGACTGGTCGCGCCCACCGCTCTTCTCGCGCTCGCGGTCCTCGTGGCGAGGACGTCGCCCCTCCGCGCAGCGTCGTTCGTCCTCCTGATCGGATCGACGCTGCCCGGCTACCTCGTCGCGACGTTCGCGATCGCTCCCGCGCTCGTCGGCTCCCAGTCGTACGACACCACGCCCTGGACGGAGTCGGTCGTCGCCGCCTCGGTGGCGCTCGCCGGGGCGCCGCTCCTGCTCGAAGCGCTGATCCGCTCGATCGTGCATCGCGCGGGGGCCGTGCCGCGTCGCGAGTCGCCGGGAGCCGACGCGTCCTGATCGAACGGCGGGCTCACCCGGCCCGCTCGGTTGTGCCGATCCCCCCGGACGCGAGGAAGGGCCGCCCCGAGGGACGGCCCTTCCCGCGACTCCGTCGGCCCGCGCTCCTCCAGAGGAGCCGGGCCGACGAGTGCTCAGTTCTGGCGGATCTTGTCGATCAGCTTCCCGCCGAGGTCCTTGACCTTGTCGGTGATGGGGGTGCTCGACTTCGGGCGCTCGGTGACGGTGAACGGCAGGGTGATCGCCTTGCCGGTCTGGTCGCCGGTCACCGTGACGCTGTAGTCGCCGGGCGTGGTGGGCGCCTTCGCCGTGACGGTGAGGCCGCCGCCGGCGAGGTCGCGGGTCGCGGTGCGGTCCGTGAAGAGGGGCGCGGAGCCGATCAGCTGCGTGTCCCCGTTGAAGCCCTTCGCGGTGAGGGTGACGTCGGCTCCGGGGGCGAACGACGAGCCGGAGAGCTCGGCGGTGGCTCCGAAGCTCATCGAGCGGATGTCGCGGTCCACTCCGAGCGCGTTCGTGATGGTGAAGAACGTGTCGGTCTGGTCGGTGAGCCCGGCGACGTTCGCCGCGCCCGGCCCGTAGGCGGCGATGCGCAGCTGCGTTCCGGTGTGCTGCTGCGATCCGCCCTCGGCGGCGGTGCCGTACGACACCTTCATGGTGCTGCCGTCGGCGGTCTTCAGCGCGGTGCTGAGCGAGGTCGGCGGGGTCGAGTCGACGATCTGGCTGGAGTGGGCGTGGTCGGCGGTGACGATGACGAGGGTGTTCCCGTCCGCCTCGGCGAACGCGAGCGCGGCCTGGACGGCCTCGTCGAGGTCGACGGTCTCGCCGATCTGGCCGCACGCGTTCGCGGCGTGGTCCTGCTTGTCGATGCTCGCGCCCTCGACCTGGAGGAAGAAGCCCTTGTCGCCGGTGTCGAGGAGGTCGATCGCCTTCTCGGTCATGGAGCGGAGCGTCGGCTGCTCGGCCGGACGGTCGGGGTTCGCGACGCAGGTCTGCGGGGCGGCGTCCGCTCCGCCGACCGTCGCCGGGGTGGGCGCGTAGCGGACGGGCAGGTTGCCGGAGTTGAACAGTCCGAGCACGGGCGCGTCCTGGTCGGCGACGGTCAGCGCGTCGAGCTGCGCGGCGGTGGCGGCAGTCGTGGCGTCCCCGAGCACCTGGAAGCCGCGCTCCGCGGCCTGCTGGAACAGCGGCTCGCCGCTCCAGTCGCCGGCGCGGGCGACCTGCGCGAAGCTGGCCGAGCCTCCGCCGAGGGTCAGGTCGGCGCGGGTGTCGAGGATCTGCTCGCTGATCGAGCCGAGTCCGCCGTTCTCCAGCGCGTCGTCGCCGCAGCTCGCGCTGTCGGGTCCGTAGCAGCTGCGGGCGTCGACGTGAGCGGCCTGCACGGCCGGGGTGGCGTCCTGGATCTCGGCGGTGGTGACGTTGCCGGTCTTCAGGCCGTTCGCCTTCGCGATCTCGAGGAGGGTGTCCTTGCGCTGCTGGTCGATGTCGACCGAGATGGCGTTGTCGTAGGTCTTGGTGCCGGTGGCCCAGGCGCTGCCGGTGGCGGCGGAGTCGGGCACGTAGTCCGGGGCGCCCTTGACGGCGCCCGTCGCCGGGTCGTCCGCACGGTAGAGCGAGTAGGTCGTGTACTGGCCGGTGATCGGCAGGGCGTCGATCCCGGGGAAGCGGCCGGCCGCTCCGTACTGGTAGTTGCGGGCGACGGTGATCTCCGAATCGCCCATGCCGTCCCCGATGAGGAGGATGACGTTCTTCGCGTCCTGCTCCTTCACCGCTGCGCGCAGCGAGTCGGAGAGGTCGGCGTCGACCGGGGAGATGCGGGCGGCTCCGCCGGTGGCGGAGAGGTCGGCGGCACCGACGGCAGTGGCGGCGCCGGGTGCGGCCAGGGCGGCGGCGCAGACCAGAGCAGCGGCCGAGAGGGCCAGAGCGGAGCGTCCGCGGTTCGCGGAGCGGAACAGTCGTGTCACGTCGTGGACTCCTTGAGAGGTGAGACCCCGGAAAGGGGCACGCTCATCTCACTCCTCATCGCCGCGTCGGTGGGTGAACGGTGATGCATAGCTGAGTGAACTTTCCGACGAGGGCTCTCGGCCCCGGCGGCCCGCCGGAGCGTCCTGCCGACCGGCGTCCTGCCGACCGGCGCTCACCGGGAGCGTCGGTCGGCAGGGGCGCGGTCGCCCGGAGCCTTTCGGGTCAGCGCTGGACGAGCGGGACGGCGATGTCCGTGACGTTCGCGCCGATGGCGCCGAGCGGAGTCGCCGTGCCGTTCAGCAGTCCGATCTCGTAGAGCGACCCGTTGACGGCGGCGAGGCCGACCGAGCCGATGGAGCTGCCGTTGCGGAGGACGGAGTAGATGTCGAAGCCGGTCGCACCCGCTGCGTCGAGGCCGAGCTTCCCGGTCGGCGCCAGGGTGCCGGCGTTGGCCGGGGACTGGATGGCGATCTGGTCGAGGGCCGTGTCGAGGACGAACAGGGTGGTCGCGCTGTTCGCGTCGAGGTCGTTGTTCGTGTACGCGGCCCCGGCGACACCGGTGGCCACGGCGGGCGCGGCGTAGCTGAGCGTGCCGTCGGCGACCGTCGCGGCGCCCGCGGTGGCGAACGGCTGACGGAGGTTCTGGCCTGTGTCGCTGACCACGCGGAGCGCGTTCGCGGCGGGGTTGAAGTCGACGCCGAAGGAGGTGCCGCTCAGCGCCACGGTGAGACGGGTCACCTGGGTGGCCACCCCGGTGGACGGGTTGATGGAGTAGACGCCGGCGCTCGCCGCGTTGTCCCCGACGCCGTAGAGGGCGCCGTCCTGGACCCGGTAGTCGATGCCGACGAGCGCGGTGTCGCCGCCGGTGAGGCCGGTGACGGCGACGCGGTTCGTGACCTTGCCGGGCTTGGTCGGGTTGAACTGCACGAGCTTCGTGCCGCCGTCGGAGAGTCCGACGACCCGCAGCTTCGCCGCCACGGAGCGGACCGCGTTGATCAGGTTCCTGTCCGACGCGCTGCTGGAGTCGCTGGTCGCCGCGGCGGGAGCGACGCTGCTCGCACCGGCGAGCACGGGTGCCACCGCCATCACGCCCGCGACGGCGACAGCTGCGATACCGACTCTGATGTTCCTGGTCATCGTGCACTCCTCGAGACTTGCGGTCGCCGGAGATCGGCGGCTCGGAGGGGGATACCGTCCGGAGCGCGCGAGCGTTCATCCGATCCGGAGATCCGTGCCCCGTCACTCCAGAGAGCCGTCGGCGAACCGGCGGAGCGCGGCCGCGTAGCGGTCCGGGTCCCGGTGGTCGCTGTCGGTCAGGAGCAGCACCGAGCCGGAGACGGCGCGCGTGTACTCGCCGCGGCAGGGGAGGGTGACCACCGTCGTCAGTCCGACCTCCCAGGCGGGGACGAGGGAGCCGAGGCAGCGCCGCTCGGGGGCGGCGTCCAGCGGGACGTCCCGTGCGTCCATCCGGGCGGACCGCAGCTCGTCGTGCCAGGCGCGGAAAGGCGCTCCGAGGGAGTCGTCGCCGAAGCGCTCCCGCCAGCCGGGGCCGCGCGCGAGGTCGAGGAGGCGTGCGCGCTCGGGGGATCCGTCGGCGGTGCTGGAGAGCTGCCGGAGGAGCGGGCCGGTCTCGACCGCCAGATGCTCGACGCAGTCCTGCCACAGCTGAGGCCAGGCGCGCTGCTCGTCGGCGCCGGGCTCCGCCGACCCGACCCGTTCCGGGGACCGCTCGAGCGGCGGCGGCCCGTCGCCCGCCGGAGTGAAGCCCCACGCTTCGCGGATCCAGAGGAGCTCGAGCAGCGCCGCGGGGTTGTCCTCGACCGTGATGACCATCTCCGACGGCCAGGGGTCGCCGGGAAGAGGACGGGATGCGCGCATGAGAGGAGCTCCTTCCGAGGGGATGAGGTCGGATCGTGCCGGAGAAGGCTCCAGGGAGGCTGGACTCGCGTCGGCCGACGCGCCACTCCTCCGGGCGCCCAGCGGCGTCGCCGGTGATCCTCCTCGCCGGCGGTCGAGGACGGCGCCGAGCGCCTCCCGAATGTCGGTGCCCCCGACCTACACTCGGACGCGTTCGAACACACGTTCGATGCGATGAGGAGGGAGCCGACCATGAGCGTGACCGTCGTGGAGCGCATCGCGACTCCGGCCTCGGACGCCGTCGCCGTCACCTTCCTCGTCACCAGCGAGGCCGTGGCGGCGGGATTCCCGTCGCCGGCGCAGGACTACTTCGACGGGTCCCTCGACCTCAACGACCACCTGATCCGCGACAGGACGTCGACGTTCATCGTCCGCGTCTCGGGCGAGAGCATGGTCGGCGCGGGCATCAGCGACGGCGACGAGCTCGTGGTCGACCGGTCGATCACGCCGACGCACGGGAGCGTGGTCATCGCGATCCTCGACGGCGAGCTGACCGTCAAGCGCCTCGAGCTGCACCCCGGGGGAGTGGTGCTGCGGGCCGAGAACCCGGAGTACCCGCCGATCCACGTCGCCGAGCTGAGCGACCTCCGGGTGTGGGGCGTCGTCACCGTCTGCCTCCACCGGCTGCACCGTGCGCTCTGAGCGGCGCATCACCCTGGTCGACGTGAACTCGTTCTACGTCTCCTGCGAGCGGCTGTTCGATCCGAGGCTCGCGGGCCGGCCGGTCGTCGTCCTCTCGAACAACGACGGCTGCGTGGTCGCGCGCTCCGACGAGGTGAAGAGGCTCGGGATCGAGAACGGCACGCCCTGGTTCCAGATCGAGCCGCTCATCCGCTCCGGTCGCCTCCCGGAGGTGATCGCCCGATCGAGCAACTACGAGCTGTACGGCGAGCTGTCCGCGCGCGTCATGGAGCTGCTGGGCCGCTACTCCGCCTGGCAGGAGGTGTACTCGATCGACGAGTCCTTCCTCGGCGTCGACGGCGACGTGGCGGAGCGGGCGAAGATCGGCCGGGAGATGCGGGCGGCCGTCGCGAAGAACGTCGGGCTGCCCGTCTGCGTCGGCTTCGGACCGAGCAAGACTCTCGCGAAGTTCGTCAACAAGGGCGGAGCGAAGAAGCACCCGCGCCTGGGGGGCGTCTGCGACACGGACTGGTACACGCCCGAGCAGCTCGACGCGCTCATGGCCTCGCAGCACGTCACCGAGCTGTGGGGAGTCGCCGGCCGCACAGGGAAGCGCCTCGCGGAGCTGTCCATCCACACCGTCCGCGACCTCCGCGACGCGGACCCCGCGCTGATCCGCAAGAAGTTCTCGGTCGTCCTGCAGCGCTCCGTCTACGAGCTGCGCGGCGTCGACTGCATCCCGCTCGAGGCCGCCCGCACCGTCCGCGACCAGCTGATCTTCTCCCGGTCGTTCGCCACTCCCGTGACGACGATCAGCGACATGGAGCAGGTGCTCTCCGTCTACGCGCAGCGCGCCGCCCACCGCCTCCGCGCGCAGGAGTCGGTCACCAGGACGATGAGCGTGTTCGCGTCGACGTCGCCGTTCGCGGACGCGCCGTACGAGTCCGCCGGCGGCCTGGCCGGCTTCCCCGTTCCCACGGACGACCCGGTGGCGATGGTGAGGGCCGCGATCGGCACCCTGCGCCCGCGGCTGCGGGAGGGCGCGCGCTACGTGCGGGCCGGCGTCATCCTCACGAACCTGTCGCCCCGGAACTCCCACGCGCTGCTCGAGATCTTCGACACCGCCTTCGACACGAAGGGCCTCGGCGCCACCATCGACGCCGTGACGAAGCGCCACGGCCGGTCCGCGGTCGGCCTCGGGCTGGCAGGCATCCGCACGGGGCCGGTGTGGACGATGAAGCGCGACGCCCTCTCGCTCCGGGCGACGACGCACTGGGGCGAGCTGGCGACGGCCCACGCGCGGTGAGCCCGCCGGCGGGGAGATCGGGTCATCCGACGCGTAGGCGCCCTGGGCGCTCTCGGGCAGGCTCGTCGCCATCGACGAGTGTCGGTGCGGGGACGGCGGGAGGACCCATGGCCGAGAGCTGGCAGGACGCGTCGGTGCGGGGCGTCGCGATGATCGAGAACGAGCTGGTCGTGCGCGACTTCCTCGAGGTGTGGAGCGCTCGCGACAGCCGCCAGCTCATCCCGTTCCTGCATCCGGAGGTCGTCTACAGCGCGTCGAGCTCGCAGGAGATCGCGGGGCGGGCGCGGGTCCTCGAGATGTGCGACGAGGTCCACCGGGCGTTCACCGAGATCCGGATCGCCCTCGTCACGATCGCCGTCGCCGGCAGCGTCGTCCTCACCGAGCACGCCCTGCACCTCCGCTCGGACACGGGGGAGGGCCACTGGCTCCGCTGCTTCGGGAGCTACGAGCTCCGCGGCGAGCAGATCGTCACCTGGCGGCAGCTCCATGGGTGAGGGCCGCGCGTGACGGCGGTGACCGGCCCCGCGCGCCTCAGGCTCGCCCTGGTGCTGCTGGCCATCGCCTCGGGCGCGACCGACGCGTTCGCGTTCCTCCTGCTCGGCGGCATCTTCACCGCGAACATGACGGGCAACCTGGTGCTGCTGGGGCTGTACCCCCGCTCCGCCTGGCTGACGACCGCGGCCGGAGCGGTCACGGCGATCGTCTTCTTCGCCGGAGCGGTCTACGCCGGGTTCCGCACGACCCGGGCGCGCACGCCGTCGACCGGCGACGGGAGACGTCCGCTCCGCGCGATCGCGCTCGTGGGGGTCGTCCTGCAGCTCGCCGTCGCGGTCGCCTGGCCGACGGTGCAGGGCGGCACGTCGCTGCTCGTGGACTGCGCGTTCATCGCGACCAGCGCGGCGGCGCTGGGGCTGCAGACCGTGCTCGCGAAGCGGATCTCCGGCGCCGCCGGCCTGACGACCACGTTCGTCACGGGCACGCTCACGAGCCTGATGCAGGAGCTCGCCGAGCGCTCGTCCGGGTCGAGGACCCTCCAGGCGCTCATCGTCGCGAGCCTCGCGGTCGGGGCCGTCGTCGGAGCGGCGACCGTGACGCTCGCTCCGGCCTGGGCTCCGACGCCGGCCCTGGTGCTCTCGGCGGTCGCCGTCGTGCTTCTCTTCGCGCACCGCGCGCGAGCCGTGCCCGCGGGAGCGGAGCCCGGGGCCCCGCGTCCCGCGTGACCGGGATCAGGCGTCGAGCGCCCACTTCGGCCGGACCCAGTGGCAGGTGTAGCCGCCGGGGTGCTTGCGCAGGTAGTCCTGGTGCTCCTCCTCGGCGTCCCAGAACTCGCCGGCGGGCTCGACCTCGGTGACGACCGGTCCGGGCCAGCGGCCCGACGCGTCGATCTCGGTGATCGTCTGGCGCGCGACCCTCTCCTGCTCAGGCGAGAGGAAGAGGATCACGGAGCGGTAGGCCGTGCCGATGTCGTTGCCCTGACGGTTCTTCGTCGTCGGGTCGTGCACCTGGAAGAAGAACTCGAGCAGGTCGCGGTAGGAGAGCTGCTCGGGATCGAACTCGATCTCGACCGCCTCCGCGTGGTCGCCGTGGTGGCGGTAGGTCGCGTTCGGCGTGCTGCCGCCGGCGTACCCGGCGCGGGTGCTGAAGACGCCCGGCATGTCGCGGATGAGCTCCTGGAGCCCCCAGAAGCATCCGCCCGCGAGGATCGCGCGCTCCTCGGCCATCAGACGCCTGCCTTCGTGTCGTGCGCGGACTCGCGCGGAGAGATCATCATGCGGGCAAGTCCATCACGACCGGGGACGTCGCGGCGAGCGTCGGACGACTCTCCGAGCAGACCGTCGGCGGGGGAGCCGAGCGTGTCCCGCCCGAGCGCACCGTCACTGCGATCGGTACGCCGCCGGAGATGCACCGGTGGGAACGAGTCATCTGACCGGGTCGCTCCGGGTGCCCCCGTTCCTACGCTCGTCGGTACAACCGAGGAGAGAGCGGAGCGGACCATGGAGCAGCCGAACGTCGAGACGCGCAGTGCACGGCGGGTGATCGAGACCCTGACCGCCAACGGCGTGAAGTACGTCTTCGGGATCCCGGGAGCGAAGATCGATGCGGTCTTCGACGTCCTCGCCGACGAGGGGCCGGAGCTGATCGTCTGCCGGCACGAGCAGAACGCCGCCTTCATGGCCGCCGCGGTGGGACGGCTCACGGGCTGCCCGGGTGTCGTCCTCGTGACCTCCGGCCCCGGCACGACCAACCTCGCCACCGGCCTGCTCACGGCCAACACGGAGCAGGACCCGGTCGTCGCGCTCGCCGGGGCCGTGCAGCTCTCCGACCGCCTCAAGCGCACGCACCAGTCGATGGATGCGGCCGCCTTCCTCTCCACCGTGACGAAGTACACGGTCGAGTCGACGGATCCGGACGACGTCTCGGAGGCGGTCAGCAACGCCTTCCGCGCCGCCGTCACCGAGCCCCGAGGCGCCGCGGCGGTCGTCCTCTCGGCCAGCGTGATGGCCGCGCCGACCTCGCAGGTCATCACCCGGGCGGCCACGGGGCCGACGAGCGGTCCGGCGCGCGCCGAGGACCTCACCCACGCCGCCGACCTGATCAACACCGCGGAGCGGCCCGTCCTCCTCGTGGGCCTCCGCGCGTCGGAGCCGGAGACCGTCGCGGCCCTGCGGGCCCTGATCAGCGAGACGGAGCTGCCGGTGATCGAGACGTTCCAGGCGGCCGGCCTCGTCTCCCGCGAGCTCGAGGACCACTACCTGGGCCGCGTCGGCCTCTTCAAGAACCAGCCCGCCGACCTCGCCCTCGCCGAGTCCGATCTCGTCGTCGCGATCGGCTACGACGCCGTCGAGTACGACCCGGTGATCTGGAACAGCGACGTCGACCGCCGGATCGTCCACATCGACTCCGTCGACGCCCCGCTGGACAACCACTACCTGCCGGCGCTGGAGCTGAAGGGCGATCTCGCGCAGACGGTCGCGGCCCTCACGCCCCTCGTCTCCGGCCTGCAGCTCGACGAGGACGCGGCCGACCGGGTCGCCCGGCACCGGAGCGAGCTGGAGCGGATCGACGACGCGGCGCGGACGGCCGAGGCGGCTCCCGGGACCGTCGATCCCGCCCGCCTCGTGCTCCTGATGCGCGACCTGCTCTCGGACGACGCCACCGTGGCCTGCGACATCGGCTCGAACTACATCTTCATGGCCCGGCACTTCCGCGTGTACGAGCCCAAGCACCTGCTCTTCTCGAACGGGCAGCAGACCCTCGGCGTCTCCTTCCCGTGGGGCATGGCGGCGAGCGTCCTGCGCCCCGGGACCCCGGTGGTCTCCGTCTCGGGCGACGGAGGTTTCCTGTTCTCCGCGACGGAGATCGAGACGGCGACGCGGCTCGGCCTCTCGTTCACGCACGTGATCATGCGGGACGACACCTACGACATGGTCGGCTTCCAGCAGCTGCTGAAGTACGGCCGCAAATCCGGGGTCCAGCTCGGCGACTACGACATCGAGAAGTTCGCGGCGGCGTTCGGCGCCACGGGCAGGCGGGTGAGCGGCCTCGCCGAGTTCGAGGAGGCGTTCCGCGCCTCTCTCGCCGAGCCGGGCGTCTCGATCATCGACGTCGCGGTGGACTACAGCCGCAACGTCGACATCGCCGCCCACCTGGTCGAGGACGCCTTCGAATGAGCACGCACACGGTCGACTCGACCGACGACTACGCGATCTACCAGAGCTCGACCATGGCCGCGCTGCTGGCCGGGGTCTACGACGGGGACCTGACGATCCGCGAGCTGCTCACCCACGGCGACCTCGGGCTGGGCACCTTCAACCACCTGGACGGCGAGATGGTGATCGTCGACGGCGTCTGCTACCACCTGCGCAGCGACGGCTCCGTCCAGGTCGCGGACGGCGACGACCGGACGCCCTTCGCCGCCGTGCTGCCCTTCCACGCGACCACGACGTTCACGGTGGAGGAGCCGACCGGTCTCGCCGGCCTCACCCGGCTGATCGACGACGCGGTCGACGGCGGGAACATCCCCGTCGCCCTGCGGATCGACGGCCGGTTCACCGAGGTCCGAACCCGGACCGTGGGCGCGCAGACCGAGCCGTACCCGCCCCTGATCGAGGCGACCGCCCACCAGAGCGTCACCGGCATCGCCGACACCCGCGGCACGATCGCGGGCTTCCGCACTCCGCAGTTCGAGCAGGCCGTGTCGGTCCCCGGGTACCACCTGCACTACGTCGACGACGCCCGCGAGAAGGGCGGGCACGTCCTCGACGTGACCGTGGCCGAGGTGACGGTCTCGCTCACTACCGTCGCCGGACTGCACCTCGCGCTTCCGGAGACGGACCAGTTCCGCCGGGCGGACCTGGCGATGAAGGACATCGCGGCGCAGGAGGCGCGAGCGGAGGGGTGAGGCGGGCGGGACGTGCGGGGAGACGGGCCGGCCGCGACCCGTCTCCCCGGAGGCCGGTCAGGGCGCGAGCTCCTCGCGGACGATCGAGGCTCCCGCGCTCAGCGCGCTGAGCTTCCCCCAGGCGAGGTCGCGGGGCAGCGGTGCCATGCCGCAGTTCGTGCTGGGGAGGAGCAGGTCCGCGTCGACGAACCGGAGGGCGCGTCGCAGGGTGTCGGCGACCTCCTCGGGCGTCTCGACGGTCCCGCTCGCCACGTCGATCGCTCCGAGCATGACCTTCTTGCCGCGGACGAGCTCGATCAGCTCCATCGGCACGTGGGAGTGGTGGCTCTCCAGCGAGACGATGTCGAGCGAGGACTGCTGGAGGAGCGGCAACGACTCCTCGTACTGCCGCCACTCCGACCCGAGGGTCGCCTTCCAGTCGGTGTTCGCCTTGATCCCGTAGCCGTAGCAGATGTGCACCGCGGTCTCGATGCGGAGTCCCTCCGCCGCCCTCTCCAGCGCGGCCACACCCCAGTCGTGCACCTCGTCGAAGAAGACGGTGAAGGCGGGCTCGTCGAACTGGACGATGTCGACTCCGGCGTCCTGGAGGGCTCGCGCCTCCTCGTTGAGGATGGTCGCGAACTCCCACGCCAGCTTCTCGCGGCTCCCGTAGTGCCGGTCGGAGAGGGTGTCGATCATCGTCATCGGGCCGGGCAGCGCCCACTTGATCGGCTGATCGGTCTGCTCGCGCAGGAACCGGGCGTCGTCGGCGAACACGGGCCTCTCGAGCCCTACGGCGCCGACGACGGTCGGCACGCTCGCGTCGTACCGGTCGCGGATGCGCACCGTCTCGCGCCGCTCGAAGTCGACGCCCGTGAGGTGCTCGATGAACGTCGTGACGAAGTGCTGGCGGGTCTGCTCCCCGTCACTGACGATGTCCAGGCCCCGGTGGTGCTGCTCGTGGACAGCGGCGCGCAGGGCGTCCTGCTTGCCCTCGGCCAGGGCGTCGCCGGTCAGGCGCCACGGGGACCACAGGGTCTCCGGCTGCGCGAGCCACGACGGCTTCGGCAGGCTGCCGGCGATCGAGGTGGGCAGGAGCGGGAGGGACGTCGAGGATCCGCGGGCGCTCATCGGACCGCTCCCGCGTACCCGGCGGCCCACTGCCGCAGCCGCTCCCCGTGCGGCTTCATGAGGTGCTCCTCTGCGAACCGCCCCTGCTCGACCGCGAGCCGGCCGCGCTCCTCGCGGTCGTAGGAGACCGCGGGCCGCACGTAGTCCTGCTGCTCCAGGTCCGGCCGGTAGACGTCGGCGGCGGCCGAGCGCGCGCCGTAGATCTCGGGCCGGTAGATCCTCTGGAACGTCTCCATCGTGCTGATGGTGGCGATGAGCTGGAGGTCCGAGTAGTCCTCCAGCAGGTCGCCGCCGCAGTAGAACGCGAGCGGCGCCGTGCTGCCGGGCGGCATGAAGAAGCGGACCCCGAGGCCCATCTCCGCGAAGTACCGGTCGGTCAGCGAGAGCTCGTCCTGCCGGTACTCGACGCCGAGGATCGGATGGAGGGTCCCGGTGCGCCGGTACGTCCTGCTCGTCGAGACGCTGATGCAGATGACGGGCGGCGTCGACGAGAGCTCCGCGTACTGCGCGGAGTACCGGAAGTGCTGGAAGAGCGCGCCGTGCAGGACGCCGAAGTCGTCGGGGACGGTGAAGCCGGCCTGCGCGGCGTTGACCGCCGGCAGCCGCACGCTGAAGTCGTGGTCGCGGAGGTAGGAGGAGAAGTTGTTCCCCAGTGTCCCCGGCTGACATCGGCCGGTGCGGCGGTCGAGGATCCGGGTGCGCAGGACCTCCAGCAGGGGGAACTCCCGGTCCTCGCCGTCCCTGGTGAGCCGCAGCCCGACGGAGACGATGTCGAGCCCGACCGTGTAGCGGCCGCGGCTCGGATCGTCGCCCGGCACGAGATCGTTCAACCGGTCGTCGATCATCCGCAGCGCGGTCCGGAGGTTCTCCCGGCGGCGCTCGCCGCGGGCCAGATTCGCGAAGTTGGTGGTGATCCGGGAGCTCCGGGCCGGCGAGTAGTCCACGTCGAAGGGGGTGAGGGTGATGCTGAAGGCGGGTTCGTTCGTCATGATCGGCCGATCGGTAGGAGGGACTGGGGCGGGGGCGGGTCCCCTACGTCCCGAAGAGGTTGGCGCGGGTCCCGCCGGGAGCGAGCTCGTCGCGGAGGATCCCGCGGCGGCGCAGCACGGGGACGAGGTCGTCGAGCATCCGGTGCAGGGTGACCGGGTGCAGGTCCCCGGAGAGGAGGAGCCCGTCGCTGCCGCCGTCGTCGCCGAGCTCCTCGACGAAGTCGGCGAACTCCTCCGCGGTGCCGACGAAGCCGGCGCGCTCGGCGACGCGGCCCTTGCGCGCCTTCCTGATGAGCAGCTCCCGCAGCGGAGCGTCCTCCGTGCCGCCGTACAGGCCGGCGATGGTGCCGTGCGAGACGTGCTCGCCGAACACCGACCGCGGGACGGGGAGGTCCAGGTCCAGCCCGGTGAGGTCGGTCTCCAGGTCGCTCGACCAGCCGAGCGCGATCCGCCGCAGCGCGTCCTCGTCGGGGTGGCGCGACGCCTCGACGACGCGCGCGGCCTCCTCCGGGCTCGACACGATCTCGGGCTTCACGACGAAGAGCACGCGCAGGTCGTCCGCCGTCCGCCCGTGCTGCTCGGCCGCGGCGAGCACGCGCGCCCGGTAGTCGCGCACCGCCCGGGCCTCCAGCGGTGCGAGAGCGAGCTGCACGTCCGACTGCGTGCCGGCGAAAGCCAGCCCGCGGGGCGAGCCGCCGGGGGAGACCACGATCGGGTCGCCGTTCTCGAAGGGGACGGCGTTGAGGGGGCCGTCCACGCGGAAGTGCTCCCCGCGGTGCCGGAACGCGTCGATCCGGGTGCCGTCGGCGTAGCGGCCCGACCCGGGGTCGGCGACCAGCGCGCCCTCGCCCCAGCTGCGCCAGAGCCGGCGGACGACCGCCATCCACTCGTCGGCCCGGTCGTAGGCCGCGTCGTGCGACAGCGGCTCCAGCCCCACGTGGCGGGCGCTGCCGACGTCGGTGACCAGGTTGATCCCGAAGCGGTCGGAGCTGAGGTGCTGAAGGGTCGCCGCCTGCCGGGCGGCGAGGTACGGGGGCGTGATGCCGGCGTTGATCGTCGGTGCCAGCCCGATCCGCTCGGTCGCTGCGAACAGGTACGGCGCCAGGAGGAGCGGATCGTGCTTCGGCCCGCCGTACGCTCCCCGCACCCGCAGGTCGAGCGTCTCCGGGGAGCCGAGCGAGACGGCGTCCTCCATCACGATCAGCTCGAAGCCGGCCTGCTCCAGCTCGCGGGCCGACTGCTGGTAGAGGCCGGGCTTCGTCCAGTCGTGGTTCCACTCCCGGTAGGGGTGCCCCCATCCCTGCGGTCCGAAGCCCCGGGAGAAGAACCAGCCGAAGTGCTGACGGCGCGCCACGCTCACACCTCCGCGAGCGCGGGGAGGGCGCGTTCGCGCACCGCGGTGAGCCCGCGCTCGAGGTCGCGGAGGAGGTCGTCGACGTCCTCGATCCCGATCGACAGCCGGAGGAGCCCGGGGTGGATCCCGGCGGCGGCGCGCTCGGCGGGGGTGCGTCCGGCGTGGGTGGTCGACGCGGGATGCAGCACCAGCGAGCGCACGTCGCCGAGGTGGGTCATGTGGCTGAACAGCTCGACGGCGTCGATGAAGGCGGCCGCGCCCGCCTCGCCTCCGGCCACGGTGAAGGAGAAGACGGAGCCCTGCCCGCGGGGGAGCAGCCGCTGCGCGAGGGCGAACGACGGGCTCGACTCCAGGCCGGAGTAGTCGACCGACACGACCTCGGGCCGCCCCTCGAGGAAGCGGGCGACGGCGAGGGCGTTCGCGGAGTGCCGCTCGACCCGCAGCGACAGCGTCTCGACGCCCTGCCGCAGCAGGAAGGAGTTCAGCGGTGACGGCGTCGGTCCGAGGCGGGAGACCACGATGTCCCGCGTGTACGAGACGAAGGCGCGCCGGCCGTGCTGCTCGGTCCAGCTGCGGCCGCCGAACGACCGCTCCTCCTGGTTGAGGTGCGGGAAGAGCGCGGGGCGCGCCGCCCAGTCGAACGTGCCGGCGTCGACGATCACGCCGCCGAGGGCGGAGCCGTGCCCGGCGAGGAACTTGCTGGTCGAGTGCACGACCACGTCGGCCCCGTGCTCGATCGGGCGGAGGAGGTACGGGGTCGCGAGCGTGTTGTCGACCACGAACGGCAGCCCGTGCCGATGCGCGATCGCGGCCAGCGCCGGGAGGTCCAGCAGATCGTTCTTCGGGTTCGGGATCGGCTCGCCGAAGAGGACCCGGGTGTCGGGCCCGATCCGCCGTTCCCACTCGCCGAGGTCCGACGCGTCGTCGACGAAGTCCACGCCGATCCCGAGCCGACCGAAGTTCTGCACCAGCAGTCCGCGGTTGCCCTCGTACAAGCGGCGCGACGAGAGCACCCGGTCGCCGGCCTGCAGCATCCCCAGGAGAGCGGAGGCGGTCGCCGCCTGGCCGCTCGCCACCAGGATCGCCTCGGCGCCGCCCTCGAGATCGGCGAGCCGACGCTCGACCTCCTCGGTGGTCGGGTTCCCGTTGCGGGTGTAGAGATAGCCCTCGTCCTCGCCGGCGAACCGCTCGCGGGCGTGCTCGAAGCTGTCGAACACGAAGCCGGCGCTGAGGTGCACGGGGGTGACGCGCGCCCCGTGGGCGCCGTCGGGCGCGGCACCGGCGTGCACCTGGCGCGTGGAGAAGCCGGCCGCCGCGGAGGCACGGGGTGCGGGCGCGGAGGTCATGGTCGCGGTGGTCGCCGGTGCAGTGGTCGCGGTGGTCGCCGGTGCAGTGATCGTCACGGTGTGCTCCTGTCCAGACGCCCGGAAGGCGGATGCCGGGAGCCTGTCAGGCCGAGGGGAGTGCGCGCCGGATCGTGACGGAGTGTGACTGCGAGGGCGCGCCGTCGCGGGTCGTGGACGTCGACCGCTCGGAGTCCGCGTGTCGTGACTCAGCTGTGCGTCGTGTTCGCCCGGATCTCCTCGACGGACAGCTCCGGCGCACCGCCTGCCGCGGCCGCCGGGTCCATCCAGACGAAGTCCCAGTGGTGGCCGTCGAGGTCGTCGAAGCTCTTCGAGTACATGAACCCGTGGTCCTGCTCGCCGGCCGGGGTCGCGCCCGCGGCGAGGGCCTTACCGTGGAGGGTGTCGACCTCCTCCCTGCTGTCGGCGCTGAGGGCGAGCTGCACCTCGGTCGAGGTGGTGGCGTCGATGATCGGCTTGCTGGTGAACTCGGCGAAGAACTCCCGCGTGAGCAGCATCGCGGTGATCGTGTCGCTGATCACCACGCTGACGGCGTTCTCGTCGCTGAAGCCCTCGTTGATCGAGTAGCCGAGCGATTCGTAGAAGGCCCTCGCCCGGGCGAGATCGGCGACGGCCAGGTTGACGAAGAGCATGGTGGGCATCGGTGCACCGTTCCTGTCGGGACGCCGGTGGCGCGCCGCCGCCGGTCGTGACTGCATGATGATGACCGGCCGGCGGCGGTGTCAAGGAAGCGCTGCCGAGAAGGCGGTGGATGCCCGGCGCGGGGCGTCCGGAGGAGGACTCGGCGCACGGATGCCGCGGATCTGCTGGACTGGCCTCGAGCACCGCAGCACGAGCAGGAGGGAGCGGACGTGATCCGGATCCTCGTCGCCACCGTCCTCGCGGCCGCCCTCCTCGCGGCCGGCTGGACCGCGATCGGACCCTCGCATCCGGTCTTCGCCGCGGTCGCGCAGATGGTCCTCACCAGCTGGGCGGCACTGACCTTCGGCGGGCGCACGCGTCCGCTCGAGCAGTCCTGGTTCGACGTGGGTCGCCGCGAGCCGGCGCTGCTGCGAGCGCTCGGGGTCGGCGTCTTCGGCCGGCTGCTCGACGTCGTCGGGTGGAACCGCCTCGTCACCCGCGAGCGCGGCTTCGACGGCACGCGCGCGGGACTGACCGCTCTCGATCAGCACACCCGCCGCTCCGAGGCGGTGCACCTCGCGTGCACGGCCGTCGGAGTCGCGCTCGCCCTCGCCGCGACGGTCACGGGTGCGACGGGCGGCGCGGCCTGGCTGCTCGGGTCGACGATCGCCGTCCAGCTCTACCCCGCGCTGCTGCAGCGGCTGGTGCGGGCGCGCATCCAGCGCGCGGGGCGGGCGGCGCGCGGTGCGCTTCACGTCGCGGACTCGGGAGACAGCGCCTCCGGCGGCGGACCGACCACGGCTCTGGAAGGGCGGTGATCACGGGGTCACCGACGCGCCGCGATCGTCACCGGGATCGGCCAGGGGATGGCGGCGCGCGAGGACATCGCGAGCCACGTCGGGCGGATCGCGCCGGTCGTGCTCCGCCGCCGTCAGCAGGAGAGCGAGGGCCGTGTCGGCGGGGACCCGCTGCGCTGCGCTGATGAAGCCGACGGCCTGCAGCACGGCGATCGTCCCCGGCGTGAGCGGGGCGCGGGACGCCGCTCAGCGACGGACCTCGGCGTCGTCCGTGTCCTCGGTCAGAGCGTCGGCCAGGAGGCGTGGAGGGAGGGCATGGGCGGGCCGGTCAGTACCCGAAGCCGTGTTCGAGCTCGACGTCGAAGGTGACGTCGTCCTCGCTCGGCTGCACGGGGAACACTCCCGTGAGCGTCCTGGTGCGTTCGCGGATGCGGGCGACCTCGGCCGTGTTGTCCGGCTCCGGGAGATCGGAGGGAGTGGTCTCGGCGACCAGGGCGGCGTCGGCGTTGAGCAGGAACACCGCCTGCACGGTGCCGCCGTCGCCGCCGATGCCGGTGTACTCCACGCGGTCCGCCGTGCTGCTCACGGCGAGGGCGACGCCGTACTCGACCAGAGCGTCCGCCGCGTCGTCTCCGACCAGCATCGTCTTGTTCGCGAAGAGGAGGTGCTTCATGCCCCCAGCGTGCGCAGCGCCGAGGCCGTCGGGGGAGAGACTTGACAGCTCCTGGGGCGGTCGACAGACGCGACCGCGGCACCCGGTGACGCCCGGTCGCGCCCGGTCGTCCTCGGCGTCGCCGAGACGGCACCCGTGGCGTCGGCCGTCCTCTGAGCAGGTCCGCGTCACAGGGACGTGGATCGACGGACCCGTGCTGATGTCGGCCGCCGAGACACCCGGCCGAGAGCAGGGCGACGTGACAGGCGGTGTCAGCGGGACATGCGCCGACGCCCGCGCCGCTTCTCCCCTGTGAGGATCAGGGCGGCGAGGAGCGCGGCGAGGAGTGCGCCGATGGTGTTCATGAACCAGTCGTTCGTGTCGCAGGAGCGGCCGATCGCCGGAACGCCCGCCTGGACCAGCTCGATCAGGGCGGACAGGCCGGAGACGGCGGCGGCGACGAGCAGGGGCCGGCCGACCGCGACCGCGAGCAGCAGGGCCCCGGGGAGCAGGAGCGCGATGTTCGCGAGGGTGTCGATGCCGTCGAACGGCACCGAGAACTGCACGGTGCAGAAGACCCGCGGCGTCCCGTCGGGCGGATACACGGTCAGCGCGATCCCCACGACGAAGGCGAGCGCGGCGAGGACGAGAAGAGACCTTTCCGCGCCGCGCCGGTGCAGCAGCCAGGCGATCGCCGTGACCACCGCGACCGCGATCCAGAAGGCGATCGGGACGAGCGCGGCGTGGTCGACGAGGAACGTGCTGATCACGGTGCTCCGCTTCGAGGTGTCGGGGTGTCGAGGTGTCGAGGTGTCGGGGTGGCGGGAGAGGAAGAGGTCTTCCGTTGACGGTCGGCCCGCTCCCTCCAGGTCGGCCTGTGCCGACGGCCGGCAGGCCTTCGGCGCGAGTCAGCTCCGGAGGGGAGAGCCTGCTGCGTCGAAGCGGTAGCCGCCGAAGGCGCCGCTGAGCAGCGGGCGCGCCGTCGCGATCGCGGCCTGGACCCGGGGGAGGGCGAGGGAGGCCCTATGCGCCTCGGCGCTCTCCCACAGCTCGACGACGAAGACGGTGTCGGGCTGCTCGTCGTCGACCCCGACCTCGTAGAGCAGGCAGCCGGCGTCGACGAGGTCGTCGTTGTGCTCGGTGAGGACGGCGACGAGCTCGTCGCGTCTGCCGGGGACGGCCCCGAGGGTGCCGACGTTCACGAAGGTCATGCCGCGAGGGTACCGCCGAGGACACCGGCGGCGGGTGGCCGTCTCGCCGGTCGGAGTGCGGTCGGGACGTCACGCTGGACGGAGTCGCCGTGCTCCCGCCTGCGAACCGCAGACCGGTCGCGGTCGGCCCGAGGCCACGCCGGCTCGGGAGGATCGCGTCGCGAGAGAGGATCCCCGGTGGTCTCCGCGATCCCCGTCGGGTCCCACCGGCCAGGCGTGAGCGTGCTCGGACCGACGGAGTGCGCCCGATCAGCCCGCGGGCCTGCTGAACAGATTGACGATGTTCCCGTCCGGGTCGCGGACGAGGGCGGAGCGGTTGCCCCACGGCATGGTGCTCGGCGGGAGCACCACGTCCTCGCTCCGGGGTCCGAGCTCGGCGAAGGCGCGGTCGACGTCGGCCACCTCGAACTCGAGCAGGACGGAGCGGTTCGCCGCAGGGACGACGGCGCCGTCGAGCATCGCGACCGTCGAGGTGCGGGCGATCGCGAGGGTCGCGCCCGCTCCGGTGAACTGCGCGAAGACCGGCGCCGGGCGCTCGGCCGGTCGGCCGACGACCTGCTCGTAGAAGGCGACGAGGCCGTCGAGGTCGTCGGTGACGATGCGGAGGGAGGTGAACGACATGGGGCTCCTTCAGGGGCGGGGACGAGGTGGAGGCACCAGGCTCGCCGGTCGTCGCGACACCGTCCTGTCGGTGTTTCCGCAGATCGTCCGCGACTCCGCGAGGTCCGCGGCGGCCGTCCCCGGAGCAGGTCAGTCGTCGACGACGGACCGCAGCCGTCCGTACTGGAGCGCGAGGTCCTCGGCTCGCAGGGTGCGCTGCGGAGGTCGCTCGTCGGTCACCTCGACCGACAGCATCCGGTCGCCGCGGAACGCCCTGACCCCCTCCCGCAGCCGGCACCACGCGATCAGGTACCAGTGCTCCTCCTTCCCGATCGAGCCGAGCGGTTCGACGTCTCGGACCGATTCCGCGCCGCTGCTGTCGCGGTAGCGGAGCCGGACGACACGATCCGCTCGGAGGGCCGTCGCGAACTCCGCCGGGACGACCGCCTCCTCCTCGCTCTCGAGGAAGTGCACCCGGGAGGCGACCGCGCCGGCGCGGGCGGCCACGTCGTCCGGCAGGACCGCGAGCGTCTTCCGGACAGCGGTCCTGGCTGCCTGCCGGAACGGACTGCGCTGCAGCGCGCTGAGGCCGATCAGCACGGCGACGGCCTCCTCCACCGTGAATCCGGCCGGCCCGAGGGTCGCGGACGCGTCGATGACGTAGCCGTCCGTGCGGCCGGGCTCCGCCCAGATCGGCAGACCCGCCTGCTGCAGCGCGGACAGGTCCCGCTCGATGGTCCGCACCGACACCTCGAACCGCTCGGCGAGACGGCGCGCGCTCCGCGGCCGGGGCGAGACCGCCCGCAGCTCCTCGACGAGCCCGTACAGACGATCGGTGCGGTTCACCCGACCATCATCCGCCCGGGGCCGCCGCGAGCGGCCGCAGCGCTGGGTTCAGTACTGCGCCTGCTCGTGCACCTCGACCGAGCCGTGGAGGGGGGCGCGGCGGGCGTACCGCACGGCGTCGTCCCGGGTCGGGCAGTCGAGCAGGTAGTAGCCGACGAGGGCTGACCGCTCCTCCGCTCGGGAAGGGGCCGGAGTGCCGCCTTCTCTTCGCGCCGCGGTCAGATCCGTCTCGACGGAGACGTCCCCGGAGGCGTCGGCGAAGCGTCCGGAGTCGACGAGGACGCCGTCCGCCTTCAGCGACGCGTCGTAGTCCGCCCAGGCCGCGTAGTCCTCGGGCGCATCGCCCCCGGCGTAGCTGCCGTCGGACCGCATCACGAGCATGACCTTCATCGCGCCTCCTGGTTCATCCGACCACCGTTCCCCCCGGCGGTCGCCTCCGCGGTCGGATCGCCCCCGGGAACCGGCGCGCCGAGCCTCCGACCATTCTGGGTCGAGGCGACCGTGCAGGGAAGGGATCGCTACGGAGCGGGATCGTCCGCGTCGAGGGCCTGCTGGAGGAGCCGGAGCGCCTTCGGCCCGACTCCGTGGAGGGTTGCGAGACGGTCGAGGCCCACCCGCCTCACGTCGTCCACATCGTGCACGCCCGCGTCCTCGAGCGCACGGGTGGCCGGGGCGTCGACGGCGGGAAGCGGTCGCGGATCCATACGTCCGACACTACGAACCGGACGACCGTGCCGACAGCCGATCATTCGGCGACTTCTGGCGGCGGGTGATTCCGGCGGCTGCCATCACGACAGCAGCGGCGGCGAAGGCGACCATCGTGCTCGGCCCATCGAGCAGCGCTCCGAGCCCCACTGCGCCCACGGCCTGTCCGGCGATCAGCACTACGAAGAGCAGGGCCGTGCCGGTCGCCGCCCGGTCCGAGTCGAGAGCGGCGGTCCAGGCGATGAGCGACCCGGTGGCGGCGGTGCATCCCCATCCGAAGAGCAGGCAGGCCGCGAGGGCGGACGGAGTGCCGGCGGCGAGCGCCAGGCCCAGGGTTCCCGCGGCGGGGGTCGCGGTGGTGATGGTCCACGCGGTGCGGGGCGACAGGGTACTGGTCCAGCGGGCGGTGGCGATCGTGACGGCGCCGCCGATGCCGAGGACGATCCAGGCGACGACCGACTCCGCGGTGCTGCTGCCTCCCTCGACCAGCACGGTCCTGCCGAAGTTCCAGACGCCCGCGGATCCGGCGCCCAGCAGTGCGGAGGCCGCGATCGGCCCTCGATGCGCCCGCAGCCACGCCGCCGCGAGGGCGGGCGGGGCCGCGGTCGAAGAAGGCACGCCGTCGAGGACCAGGACCGCGAGGGCGGTCGCGATCGAGACGATCGCCGCGACGAGCCACACCGCGCGCCAGTCCGGGAGCAGAGTCAGGGCGAGGACGCTCGCTCCGATCAGGCCCGGGCCCGTTCCCGAGTTCACGATGGTCTGCGCTCGTCGCTGCGGTCCCGGGCGGACGCCCCTCCGGAGCACGTCCACGAGAGCGAGGGAGGCGAGGCCGGCACCGATGGAGCTCACCACCGCGGCGACCGCGAAGGGCGCGAACTCGTGGCTGAGTGCCATCCCGAGGGCCCCCGCCCCCGCGCTCGCACCGGCGCCCAGCACCAGGATCCGCGCCGCACGGGAGGCGGCCACGAATCCCACGACCGCTCCGAGGCAGTAGGCGAGCGACGCTCCGGCCGAGACGGCGCCGGCGGTGGCCGCGTCGAAGCCGAGCTCGGTGCGCATCTCCGGCAGGAGGAGACCGTAGGAGAAGCGCACGAGCCCGTAGGTCGCCGCGATGAGCGCGGTGGCGGCGACGATCAGAGGAACAGGGGTCGATACCGCGAACGAAAACGATCGTTTCATATTGCGAGTCTAAGCTGAGGCCATGGCGACACCAGTCCAGACCGGCTCGATCAGACCTCGCACCGAGGCGAAGCTGCTCGACGCCGCCGAGGAGCTCTTCTTCAGCCGCGGGATCGCCGCGACGCCGGTCGACGCGGTCCTGGCGCTCGCCGGCGTCTCAGCGGCCACCCTCTACCGCGGCTACGCCAGCAAGGAGGCGCTGGTCGCCGCCGCTCTCGCTCGTCGGCATGCGGCGTGGATCGAGACGTGGGAGGAGGAGATCGCCCGGGCCGACTCGGATCGGGGGCGACTGCTGGCCGTCCTCCCCGCGCTCGAGCGCTTCCGGGATCGGCCGCACGGTGCCCGCTGGTGCGCGTTCCTCGCGTCGTCGGCCGAGTACCTCGACCCTCCGGCCGAGCTCGCCGAGGCGGTGCGCGCCGACACTCTCTCCCTGAGCGGACGCCTGACCGAGCTCGCTGGACCGCTCGTGGGCGAGGAGGCACCGCGGCTCGCGGAAGAGCTCCTCCTCGTCGTGACGGGTGAGCTCGCCATGCGGCTGCGCGACGACTCGCGCGGTGGGACGAGCGCGGCCGGACGCGTCGCGAACGCCGTCATCAGCGCGCACCTGCGGGAGCAGGACGCCGGGTAGCGGGCGTTGCGCGCCTGATGCGACATCATGCGTTCGTATTTTTCCCACGCTTCTCAGCCAGAAGTCGCGAAAGCTTATGAGGAGGACCGTCGAGTGACGCAGGAGAGAGCTGTCGACGGCGTCTTGTCCCGGGCGCGTCCCACGGGGGAGGACCGTGCGGGGGCGGATCCTCGGCCGGGCCGCATCGTCGAGGGCCTCGGCCCGGTCCGTTCACCGGTGCGGGGTCGAGGGAGAAGCCCCTCCGCCGCGACGAGCGGCAGAACAGCACGTGCGGGCCGCTTCGAACGGCCGGCAGATGCGAGCACGTCGAGGGAGCACCGGTGCTCGAGGTTCACGGAGGGCCCCCGATCGGTGTGTCGTCACTGGTTCACCCCCCCGCTCGACCCTCAAGCGGTTCGGACCTCTACCGTTGCACCCGTGCCCCTCCTTCTCGCCGACCTGCTGTCGTGAGAGCGCTCGTCGCCTGGCTCGAGCACCGCCAGATCCCGCTCTACCTCGCCGCGATCGCCGCCGGCGCCGCTCTCGGACTGCTGCTGCCCGCCGCGCACCACCTCGAGGTCGCGATCGAACCGGTGCTCGCGCTGCTGCTGTTCGCCACGTTCCTCGGTGTCCCGTTCGCCGCGATCGGACGGTCTCTGCGCGACGGCCGCTTCCTCGCCGCGGTCGGGGTGCTGAACTTCGTCGTCGTGCCGCTCGTCGCCTACGGGCTGTCCCGATTTGTCGCCGACACTCCGGTGCTGCTGTTCGGGGTCCTCCTGGTGCTCCTGACGCCGTGCATCGACTACGTGATCGTGTTCGCCGGGCTCGCCGGAGGGGCGTCCGACCGGCTGCTCGCCGCCGCACCGCTGCTGATGCTCGCGCAGATCCTCCTCCTCCCCGTGTATCTGGTGCTCTTCATCGGTCCTGCGGGGGTGGCGGTGGTCGACGCCGGTCCGTTCGCGCGGGCGTTCCTGCTGCTGATCGTGGTGCCGCTGTCCGCGGCCGGGCTGGTGCAGGCCCTGGCGCGCCGACACGTGTCCGGCCGGATCGTCGAGTCCACGATGCTCGGGCTCATGGTGCCGCTCATGACGGCCACGCTCTTCACCGTCGTCGCCTCCCAGTCCGGCGCCGTGGGCGCCTCGGCCGGCCGGCTTCTCGTTCTCGTCCCGCTCTACGCGGGATTCCTCGTGGTCATGACCGCTCTGGGGCTGGGTGCTGGACGCGTCTTCCGACTCGACGTGCCCGCGACGCGCGCCCTCGTGTTCAGCGGCGCGACCCGCAACTCGCTCGTCGTGCTGCCCCTCGCACTCGCGCTCCCGGCACCGCTGTCGCTCGCGCCCGTCGTCGTCGTCACGCAGACCCTCGTGGAACTCGTCGGCATGGTCGTCCTCGTCCGACTGCTCCCTCGGCTCACCCGAGACCGAGCAGCGCGGGCCGGGCCGGTCTGAGGCGGACTCACCAGCGCCCGAGACGACTCGGGCCTGCAGAAGGGTCGCCCGGGGAGTCGCCCGGGAGGTGCTCGCCGGTCAGTCCTTCTCCGGTCTGCTCGCAGTCCCCGCGTCAGCGGGCTCATCGGCCGGGGCGACAGGAGCTGCGGACTCGACCGCGGTGGGCTGGACCGCGGCCGATCTCGCCTCCTTGGCGGCGAGGCGCTTCTTCTGGGACTTGCCGGTGCTGAACGGGCTCACCCACAACCAGGAGAAGCGCCGCAGCGACTGGAAGAGGAACAGCGACGCCCAGAGGGAGAACACCGTCAGGGCGAACGGGAAGACCGTCGCCGGGCCGGTCGGGACATTCGTCTCGCCGAGCAGGGGGACGAACGCGACGACGACAGCGATCACGAAGAGGTGCAGGAGATAGATCTGGAAGCTCTGCTGCCCCATGGTGACGAAGATCTTCAGTGCGCGGACCTTGACGAGGTACTGGGAGCCGGCGATGCCCAGGACGATCGCGACCGAACTGGCGATCAGGATGACGCCCGGAATGCGGTTGGCGTCGAAGGCGACGATCACCGCGATGATGCCGATGTAGGACACTGCGAGCGCGAGCGCCTGCCAGACCTTCACGCGGGCGGCGAAGCGGTAGAACGTGCGGGGGATGAACATCGCCACGAGGAAGAAGATGAAGTTCTGGAGCACCCGGTCCCAGCCGATGTTGTCGGTGTCCAGCAGGCCCGTGGTCGTGGACGCGACGGACAGCAGCCCGGCCACAGAGAGCTGGATCCACCGGGGCACCTTGCGGATCGCCCAGGCGAGGATGCTGAAGATCGCGAGAGCCCAGATGAACCAGTAGCTGCTCGACGGCAGGATGGGGAGCACCAGCACGTTGAGCGGGTCCGTCGGTGAGGTGGCCTCCGACCGTGAGAACGGGACGATGAGGTAGAAGACGACCCGGATGAACGACCACAGCAGATAGAGGTACACCAGCGCGAGGACCCGGCGGCGCCACAGCTCGGCGAACGTCCACGTCAGCATCCGGGCGGCCGTGAGGCCCGCGATGAAGAAGAACACGGGCATGGGGAAGTAGAGCAGCACAGTGCGGAGCTTCGGAACGTACCCCTCGAGGCCGAAGAATCCCAGGAACAACGACGAGTGGTAGAGCACGACGAGACTGATCGCGACGCCCTTGGCGAAGTCGATCCACTCCCGCGACTCGGGGCGCTTCACCACGGCGCCGGTCGCACTCGACCCGGTCATCCGCCGCTCCTCGCGTGGGCGCACACGGCGCGATCACTGTTCACCGATTGCTGCGGATCCATTGCGCCCCCAAGATGTCGAATTCGAACCGGATGCGAATGAGCCCCCGGTTCATTTCCCGTACGGGTCCTGAGAGTACGGGAAAGTTTCCGATCACGGACGAGTCGATGGAGTATCGAGGCGGCAAGGGAAGTCCGGACGCCTCGCCGCCGCCTGTCCGCGGAGATCGTCCGTCCGATCCCGGAGTCGCTCGGTGGATCGGGACGGGCGGCGGAGGATCGCAGACGAATGGACCGTCGAGAGACCCGCACACGGCGCTTTCGTCCAGCCCCGGGGGCCGCGGACCCGAAGAACGAGACGAAACCGGCGTGCGGCCAGGACACATCGGCCTCTCCGGCATACTCCATGACGTGAACGACGCCACCACCGCCCCCAGTCTCGACGGCCGCGAGTTCGTGATGACCTCCTCGACCAACAGTGCGGTCGACCCGGAGTCGCCGTCGCGGTTCCACTACTCCGAGCGCGACGGAGTGGTCTGGGGCGACTACGTCGGCGACACCGTGACCTTCGGCCGGTTCGTGGGCACGCGCACCGGCGACGCCCTGCAGGTCTCGTTCGTGCACCAGCTGATCGACGGCGGGACCGTGGTCAGCGGCACCGGCGGCAGCCGCGTCGAGCTCGACGGGGAGGGCCTGCTGCGGCTCGTCGAGGAGTTCGAGATCGACGGCGACGACCACGTCAGCATCTGCGTCGAGGTCTGACGCTCAGCGCGCCGCGTCGCGGCCGTTCCCCGCGGTGGTGAACCGCGTCATGCCGAGCCGGTTCGTCGATCCGGAGCGGTCGGGGATGTCGGAGGGCAGCAGGTAGGCCTTGCGCACCACCTCGTCGAGCACGACGACCGAGACCACCGACTTCACCTCGGGCCGGGCCGCGACCACGCCGGTGACGAAGTCGTGCACGCCGCCGATGTCGAGCGAGCGGACCAGGAGCATCGCGTCGTGCTCGCCGGTCGTGATGCAGCAGTACTCGACGTCGGGCATCTGGAGGATGCCCTCGCGGAACCGGTGCCACGACTGCGGATGCACCGTCACGAACACCAGGGCGCAGACGTCGAGCCCCACCTTTCCCGGATCGACCAGGGCCGAGAATCCGGTGATGACGCCGGATGCGGTCAGCTGCTCGACCCGGTTGTAGACGCTCGCCCGCGAGACGTTCACCCGCTCGGCCAGGGCGGACATCGAGATGCGCCCGTTCTCGCGCAGCACGGCGAGGATGCGCAGATTGAGGTCGTCGAGCCCGCCCGCGCTTTGTCCAGCGACCGCACCGGCGGCCGGATCGGTGATCGACATAATCCACTCCTTCGTCGCTGCGGTCGGCAGTTCGTCCACGATAGCGGCCCTCTGGAAACGGAGTGCGTCGCGATGTGCCATCGTTTCGCAACACGTCCAGCCGAACCCTCGCCAGGAGGCCTCCATGGTTGTCCGCTCCACCCGCACCCCGCGCTCCGCCCCGACGCGAGTGGTGATCGCCGCTGCGGCGGTCTCCCTCGCCCTTCTGGTGGCGGGCTGCTCCTCGGGCCGCGTCGACACCGCCGACGGCAGCAGCGCGACGCTCACCATCAACAAGGCGTTCGACCTGAAGACCGCCGACCCGGGCCGCATGTACGAGCCGACCGGCCAGATGGTCGACAAGGCGCTCTACGAGACCCTCCTCACCTTCGAGGGCGGCGACGTCTCGCAGGTCGTCGACGGCCTCGCGAGCCTCGAGCAGTCCGACGACGCGAAGACCTTCACCCTCACCCTGAACGGCGAGCACACCTTCTCGGACGGCACCGCGATGACCGCCGACGACGTGGTGTTCTCGCTGCAGCGCGTGATCGGCCTCAAGGGCAACCCCTCGTTCCTCCTCGACGGCGTCACCGTCACGAAGAAGGACGACACGACGGTGGTGCTGACCACCGAGAACCCCACGCCCGCCCTGCCGGCGATCCTGGCGAACCCGGCGCTCGGCATCCTGAACTCGAAGGTCGTGAAGGAGAACGGCGGCACCACCGACGAGACCGACACCGCCGAGACGTTCCTCAACACCACCTCCGCCGGCTCCGGCCCGTACGTGCTCGACACGCTCGACCTCGCCTCGCAGGTCGTGCTGACCGCGAACGAGAACTACGACGGCGACGCCCCGGGCTACGGCCGCGTCGTCATCCAGAACGTCGAGGGCGCGACCCAGAAGATCAACGTCGAGGGCGGCAGCGCCGATGTGGCGCTGGACCTCTCGGGCACTCAGGCGGAGGCGCTCGGCGACTCGGTCGCGGTGACCAGCGACCCGTCGGCGAACGTGATCTTCCTGCTGCTCAACCAGAACCCGAGCGTCTCGGCGATCACGTCGAACCCCGACTTCGTGAAGGCCGTGAAGGAGGCCGTCGACTACGACGACCTCGTCTCGATCGCCGGCAACGGCACCGCCCAGGCGTCCGGCGTCATCCCGAGCATGCTGCTCGGCGCCCTGCCCGAGAGCGGCGCGCTCACCCAGGACCTCGACGCCGCGAAGGCGGACCTCGCGAAGAGCGGCTACGCCGGCGAGTCCGTGACGCTCAACTTCCCGAGCGACATCAGCCTGAACGGCATCGACTTCCCGACCATCGCGCAGCGCATCCAGTCGCAGCTGAAGGACGCCGGCATCACCGTCGAGCTCGCCCCGGCCCCCGTCGCCACCGAGCTCGACGCCTACCGCAACGGCACCGAGACCATGGGCCTCTGGTACTGGGGCCCGGACTACCCGGACCCGAGCGACTACCTCGTCTTCACCCCGGGCGACGTCGTGGGCCTCCGCTCCGGCTGGACCGACGGTGCGGCCCCCGCGATCTCGGCGCTGGCCGACGCCGCGGCCACCGGCGGCAGCGACGACGAGCGCCAGTCGCGCTTCGAGGAGCTGCAGACCGCGCTCAACGCCGACGGCCCCTTCATCCCGCTGCTCCAGCCCGGCAACAACATCGCCGCGGCGAAGGACGTCTCGGGTGTCGTCTACAACGCGGTGTGGACCATCGACATCGCGGCCCTCACCGCGCAGTAGCCCGTGTCCACCACCACGACGGCCGTCCGGACCCCGCGTCAGCGCGGGGGCCGGGCGGCCCACCCGTTCCTCCGCTACGCGCTCCGCCGCGTGCTCACCTCGCTGCTGCTGGTGGTGGGCGTGACCCTCGTCACCTTCATCCTGACCAACCTCGTGCCGGGCGACCCCGTGGCGGCCGCCCTCGGCCAGCGCGCTGCGGAGGATCCGGAGATCGTCGCGCAGTTCCGCGCCCAGTACGGTCTCGACCAGCCGCTCGTCGTGCAGTACTTCACCTACCTCGGCAACCTGCTGCACGGCGACCTCGGCGTCTCCACCACCACGCACAACCCGGTGGTCGCCGACCTGGCGAAGGCGCTGCCGGCCACCCTCGAGATCGCCTTCGGCGCCATCGTGCTCAGCGTGATCATCGGTGTGCTGTTCGGCACCGTCGCCGCCTACCGGCGCGGCAGGGCCTCCGACCACGTTCTGCGCGTCGTGTCGCTGGCCGGACTCAGCGTGCCGACCTTCTGGCTCGCGCTGGTCCTCTACTACGTCCTCTACTTCCAGCTGCGGATCGCGCCGGGATCCGGTCGGCTGAGCAGCGACTTCACCACGCCGCCGACGGTGACGGGCCTCTACACGGTCGACGCCCTGCTCGCCGGCCAGCTCGACACCTTCCTCGACGCGGCGTCGCACCTCTTCCTCCCCGTGCTCGTCCTGACGCTCTACACGGTGGGCCTGCTGACCCGGTTCGTGCGCACCGCGGTGCTCGAGATCCTCGACCAGGACTACGTGCGGGCCGCCCGCGCGAAGGGGCTGCCGAACCGCGCGGTCACCTTCTCCTACGTGCTGCGCGGGGCGAGCATCCCGATCCTCACCGTCGTGGGCCTCGCCTTCGGCAGCCTGCTCAGCGGCACCGTGCTCGTCGAGGCGGTCTTCGGCTGGCCCGGGATCGGCTCCTACGCCTACCAGGCCGCGTCGCACCTCGACCTGCGCGGCATCATGGGCGTCGGCCTGCTCATCGGCGTGATGTACCTGCTCGTGAACCTGATCGTCGACCTGCTGTACGGCGTGCTCGACCCGAGAGTGAGGCTGGCCTCGTGACGGATCCGCGAACCACCCGGTCCGACCCGCGCGACGGCGTTCCGGCCGGTCCGCGCGACGGCGTCGGTGCCGGAGTGCTCGACCCGGTCGCCGCCCCCGGCCTCCGCCTGCGTCGCCCCCGCCTGCGCCTGGGCCGCTGGTCGGCGCCGCTCGGACTCCTCGGCGCCGCCGTCGGCGTGCTCTGGATCCTCATCGCCGTGCTCGCCCCCGTCATCGCCCCGCACGATCCGCTCGCGCAGGACCTGCCCCTCCTCCAGGCGCCCGGCGAGGGCACGCTGATGGGGACCGACGCGCTCGGCCGGGACGTGTTCTCGCGCGTGATCTGGGGTGCCCGGGTCACCATCCCGCTCGCCCTGCTGCTCGTCGTGATGTCGGTGCTGATCGGCGCGATCGTCGGATCCGTCGCCGGATTCTTCGGCCGTGCGGTCGACGAGGTCGCGATGCGCATCACCGACCTCGTGATGGCGTTCCCCACGGTCATCCTGGCGATGGTGATCGCGGCCGCGCTCGGAGCGTCGCTCCTGAACGCGGTGCTCGCGGCGCTGATCGTGTCGTGGCCGTCCTACGCCCGGCTGACCCGCGGTCTCGTCCTCGGCCTCCGCTCGTCGAACTACGTCGTGTCCGGACAGCTGCTCGGCTTCTCGCCGCTGCGCTCCCTCGTCCGCGACATCGCGCCCAACATCGTCGGCCCGGTGCTCGTCCTGGCGAGCCTCGACATCGGCACGGCCATCCTCCTGCTGTCGGGCCTGTCGTTCCTCGGGCTCGGCGCGAAGCCGCCGACCGCCGAGTGGGGCTCCATGGTGTCGGACGCCATCCAGAACTTCGACGCGTGGTGGATCGGGGTCTTCCCGGGCCTGGCCATCCTCACCGTCGTCATCGCGTTCAACTTCGTCGGCGACGCCCTGCGCGACGCCCTGGACCCGCGGTCGCAGACGATCCGTGGAGGAGGCGCCACGCTGTGAGCGACGCACTGACCATCAGCGGGCTGCGCATCCGCACCCGCAGCCACGCCGTCGTCGACGGCATCGATCTGGCGCTGCGCCGCGGCGGCATCCACGGTCTCGCCGGCGAGTCGGGCTCGGGCAAGACCATGACCGCCCTGGCGGTGCTCGGACTGCTGCCCGGATCGATGACGGCCAGCGGCAGCATCCGCCTCGCCGACGACACCGGCGACGGCACGACGGAGCTCGTCGGCGCGTCCCGGCAGGTGCTCGGCACGGTGCGCGGACGCCGGGTCGCCATGGTCTTCCAGGACCCGTCGACGAGCCTGCACCCGCAGCTCACCGTGGGCCGCCAGCTCACCGACCACCTGCGCCACCACCTCGGTCTCGGCAAGGAGGCCGCGCGGTCCAGGGCCGAGGCCCTGCTCGAGCGGGTGCGGGTGCCGGACGCCCGGGCCTCCCTCGGCCGCTATCCCCACCAGTTCTCCGGTGGTCAGCGGCAGCGCATCGCGATCGCGGTGGCGCTCGCGTGCGAGCCCTCCGTGCTGCTGGCCGACGAGCCGACGACCGCGCTCGACGTGACCGTGCAGGCCGGAGTGCTGCAGCTGCTGCGGGAGCTGGTCGACGACGGCGGGCTGAGCATCCTGCTCGTCACCCACGATCTCGGCGTGATGAGCGCCGTGGCCGACGAGGTGACGGTGATGCGCCAGGGGCTCGTCGTGGAGTCGGCTCCGCGGGAGCGTCTGTTCACCGCGCCCGAGGACGAGTACACGCGGGCGCTGCTCGCGGCTCTGCCCGGCTCGAGCTTCGAGGAGAGCCCGGAGGAGCTGGTCGCCGAGCTCGTCGAGGGGCACGAGAGGGCCGCCGCCGCGGACGATCCGGGCGCGGCCACGGCAGGCGACGTCGAGAGGGGTGCGCGATGAGCGCGGGAGCGGTTCTCGAGGCCGACGGCATCGTGGTCGAGTACGGGCGGCGACCGCCGCTGCGTGCCGTCGACGGGGTCGGCTTCCGGGTGGCGGCCGGCGAGGTCGTGGCGCTGGTCGGAGAGAGCGGCTGCGGCAAGTCGAGTCTCGCGCGCGCCGTGGTCGGCATCGAGAAGCGCCGCGGTGGCGACGTGCGCCTGAACGGCGTCGACGTGCCCGCGCTCGGACTCCGTCGGCGCAGTCCGGCGATGACCGGCGTGCAGATGGTCTTCCAGGACCCGAACTCCTCGCTCAACCCCCGTCGCCGCATCGGCGAGCAGATCGGCGACGGCGTCCGGGCGGCGCTCGCCCGGGGCGCCGAGGGCTCGGATCCGGCCGACTGGCTGCGCCGCGTCGGGCTCGACCCGGCGATGGCGAGCCGGTTCCCGCACGAGTTCTCCGGCGGCCAGAAGCAGCGCATCGCCATCGCGCGGGCCCTCGCGGCGCGGCCGCGGATGCTCGTGGCCGACGAGCCGATCTCGGCCCTCGACGCCTCGACCCAGACGAGCGTCGCCGCGCTGATGCGCTCGCTCAGCGTCGAGGCCGGCGCGGGCATGCTGTTCATCTCGCACGACCTCTCGGTGGTCCGGCGCATCGCCGACCGGGTGCTCGTGATGTACCGCGGCCGGGTCGTGGAGTCGGGGGACACCGAGACGGTGTGGCAGAGCCCGCTGCACCCGTACACGCGGGCGCTACTCGCGGCGATCCCGCTGCCGGACGGGCTGGGGCGGCTGCCGCTGGCCCCGCTCGACGCCGACCGGGCGGCCTGGCTCGAGGAGCTGCCCGACGCGCTGGAGCGGGCGGGCGCGTGAGCGCGGTGGAGGAGGCCCGGGCCGAGGAGTCCGCTCTCTGGAGCATGCCGAGGGCCGTGAACCGCAGCCCGCTCCCCGGGGACGGCGCGTTCATGACCGCCGGCTGGGCCGATCCGGAGCCGGTGATCGACCCCGATGACCCGGTGCTCGCCTACACCGCGGAGCGCCGGTCGCGACTGGCGCAGGCGCTGCCCGCCGAGCTGCTGATCATCCCCGCCGGCCTGCCGCGGGTGCGCTCGAACGACAGCGACCACCGCTTCCGCCCGGGCACCGACCACGTGTGGCTGACGGGCAACGGAGTCGCCGAGAGCGTGCTCGTCGTCGACACGACGGGAGGGGAGGCCGGCTCGATCCTGTACCTGCGGGCTCCCTCCGGCCGCGACGGCGACGAGTTCTGGCAGAACGACGCCCTCGGCGACCTCTGGGTCGGGCCGCGGCCGTCGCTCGCCGAGACGCAGGCGGCGCTGGGCGTCGAGACCCGGCCGCTGGCCGACTTCACCCGCGACGTGGAGCGGGCTGCGCGGCGGGCCCGGCGCATCCGGGTCCTGCCCACCCTCGACGAGAGCGTCGACGAGCTGGTGCGGAGCATCTGCGGGCCGGAGCTCGGACCGCACCTCGTGCTCAAGTCGACGCTCGACGAGCTGCGCCTGATCAAGAACGACTGGGAGATCGGACGGCTGCAGCTCGCCGTCGACGGCACGGCGCGGGGATTCGACGAGTGCCTCGAGGCGTGGCCGGTCGCCCGCGCGATGCCCCGCGGCGAGCGCTACCTCGAGGGCACCTTCGCCCGCCGCGCCCTGGTCGAGGGACAGGGGCCGGCCTACGGATCGGTCGTCGCCTCGGGAGCGCACGCCACGACCCTGCACTACACGCGGAACACCGGGCCCCTCGCCGACGGCGACCTCGTCCTGATGGACATGGGGGTCGAGCTGCCCTCGCTCTACGCCGCCGACATCACCCGCACCTTCCCGGTCAGCGGGGAGTTCACTCCGCTGCAGCGGGACGTGTACTCGATCGTGCTGCGCGCGCAGCAGGCCGGCATCGACTCCCTGCGCGCGGGAGTGCGCTTCCAGGACTACCAGGACGCGTGCGGGCGAGCCCTCACCGAGGGGCTGATCGACCTCGGCCTGATCCGCTGCTCGGTCGACGAGGCCACGGCCCCGTCCGCGTCGTACCACCGCCGGTGGAGCATCTCCCGCGCCGGGCACATGCTCGGGATGGACGTGCACGACTGCAACCACGCTCCGCACGAGACGTATCTCGGCGGAGTGCTCGCGGCCGGCCACACCCTCACCGTGGAGCCGGGCCTCTACTTCCAGCCGGGCGACCTGACGGTCCCCGCCGAGCTGCGGGGCCTGGGCATCCGGATCGAGGACGACCTCGTGGTCACGGAGACATCGTCGATCCTGCTGTCGGCGGCGATGCCGCGCACGCCCGACGCGGTGGAGGAGTGGATGGCGAGGTTGGCGGGCTGAGAGGTCGGGCGCGCCAAGCGATCGGCCGACGCGGCCTACGGGAGCTGCGGGGGCGCGATCAGTTCGAGGAATCCGCCGAGGGCACCTTCGAGGTAGATGATGCGCGTGCCGGCTCGGGCGCCAGCGGTCATCCGGTGAGGTGTCCCGACCGATCTCCAACCGTGTCCAGCGCAGAGCTCGAGGACACGATCGAGGTCCGAGACCGTGAGCGCGATGTGCACCGTGCCGACCTGTGCGGGCGAGCCGGCGGACTCGAGCTGTCGGGGCGGGTCGTACTGCAGCAGCTCCACACGGTGGGGGCCGAGGGTCACCGTCGCTGCGCGGATCACGGCTCCACGGACGCCGGTGGTCGCCGCCGTGACCTCCACGTCGAGCGTGAAGGTGCGCTCGAGCACGAACCCGAGACCGGAGCACCACAGCACCAGCGCGTCGTCGAGGTCGGCCACGGTGAGACCGGAGTGAGCGACGTCGGAGACGAGGGGTGATGCCATGACATCAGTATCGAGCTCCGACACGCCTGCCTGAGGATGTGCGGCGCTCCTCGCCCTCCCTGGGTGAGGCCGGTGATCCGGTTGATGGCGACGGCGACGACGAAGGTGCCGAAGAAGTAGGACAGCAGGGCGTGGGCCAGGGCTACGCGGCGTGAGGGGGTGGAGGACTGGGTGATGCTGCTCGCGCTGTAGGCCATCCCGATCGAGAACGCGGTGTAGGCGAAGTCGCTGTAGGACGGTTCCTCGTCCTGGTCGAAGTCGAAGCGGTGGCGGTCGTCGAGGTAGTACATGCGCGCGTACTTGAAGGCGTAGACGGTGTTGATGAGCGCCCAGGCCGCGACGACCCCGACGACCGCGAGGATCGCGGCCGCGGATCCGACGGGGTCCTTCTGCTGGCTGCGGAGGAGTGCGACGACCACGAGGACGAGGCTGAAGAAGGTGGCGGCGATGATGAGCGAGTCGACCAGCTTCCGGGACCGGTCCTCGTGGCGGGCGAGGTCGCGGGTGCGTTCCGGGCCGGCCGGCCACGCCGTCGACCAGGCCCAGACGAGGAACACCGCCGCGGCGATCGCCCAGCAGAGCAGAGGCGACAGATCGGGGACCGCAGTGGACCCTGAGCGCTCGGGCCGGAGATCCTTCAGACGGGCACGATCGGCCCCAGCACATTGAGCGCGACGACGGCCACCAGCTGGACGACGCCCGCGGTGACCAGTCGACCACCGAGGTGCGACGTGTCAGCGGGCCGCTCGGTCACCGAGCCGATCCGTACTGCTCCCGACGTCGTCCGGCACGTGAGTCAGGATGTCGCCCACCTGGCAGCCGAGGACCTCGCAGATGGCGTCGAGTGCTGAGGCACTCACACCATCCTCCTGCGAAGAGGGGGCGGTGTCAGCCGGAGAGGGCAGTGCCCGAGAGCGGGTGGGTCAGTCGTCGTCGCTGTCGGGCGCGGGTGCCTGATCGGTGCTGGTGCTCGAGGTGGAGTCGGACCAGACTGCTTGTGCGCCGGAGTCGCCGATGCGGATGACGTCGATGGTCGCTCCGACGGAGATGGCGATCGCTGCGACGGCGAGCACGATTCCGACGAGGGGGCGGCGGGTGGTGGCGGCTCGGTCCTCGGTTCGTCGCGTGCGGCGGAACCAGAGCCACTGGACCAGGGCGACGAGGAACAGGCCGGCAGCCCAGGGGAGCAGGTGGTCGCCGAGCTCGGTGTGCTTCTCGAGGATCGCGGACGGCTCCGTCTGTCGTTCGAGCGCTTCACCGGCCTGCGTGGTGAGCGGGACGGCGATCAGCGCGGCGAGGGCGATGATCGGGGTGAGGATCCCGAACTTGCGGCGGGCGGCCGGCCAGAGGCTGCCGAGGATGAGCATCAGTGCGGCGAGGGGGAGCAGAACCACGACGGCGTGCACGAGGAGCGGGTGGAGGGGGAGGCCGTTGATCTGCCAGTCGTTCATCGGGGGCGCCTTCGGTCGAGAGGGGGGCTGTCCTCGTGACGCTAACGCGCCCCGCCCTGCGCGCTCTGCCGTTGGACGTGTTCGTGTGAGCCCTCGAACGATCACTCGCCCGTCCTCCGAGCCGACTCCCCGCTTCACCGCCGATATGCGAGGAGCCGACCGAGCGGAGTCAGGACGTGTGCCGGCTCGCCGGTGCGATCAGGCGGCGGAGCCGGTCGGTCACGAGAAGGGCACCGGCGGCGTCGATGGCGAGGACGTCGACGTCGAAGCGGTCGGTGACGGTGTCGAGCGTCCCGACGCCGCCGGCGAGGATCGCGGTCGCGAGGACGTCGGCGGTGACGATGTCGTCGGCGATCACGGACACCTGCACGAAGGGGACGTCACCGGGCTCGGCAGGTCGGCGCCAGACGTGCTCTCCGCGTTCGGCGGTCCCGGAGGTGGCGATCGCGCGGCGACCGTCGCCGAGGGGGACGATGCAGAGCAGCGCCTGCCGGTCGCCGGGATCCATGATCCCGATCGTCCAGCTGTCGGCGGGCGAGGTGAGGACGTCTCCCCCGACATCGAGGAGCCATTCGCCGTCGCCGAGCAGCCGGGCCGCGTGCGCCATGGTGGTCGCTTTGACGGTTCCGGCGAGGTCGATGACCCCGTCGGGCCGGTGCGGGGTGAAGGCGCCGTCCGTCGCCGTTCGCCAGTGCAGCGATTCGGTGTAGGCGGTCCGCATCTGCTCGGACGCGGCCGTCAGCGCGAGCTCGCCGCGGGCGATCCGGGACGCCTCCGACTCCGGCCGGTACAGGCTGAAGCGGGCGTCGGCGTCGGCGAAGACGGCTTCGACGTCGCCGACCGGGGTGTCGTCGGCGGCGCGCAGGCTGACGACGGTGCCCATCGTCGTGAACGTGTGCACGGTCAGAGTCCGGCCTGGTCGATCGCCGATTGCAGGGAGGTGAGGTACCCGTCGCTGGTGTAGGTCGCTCCGCTGACCGCCTGCACGTTCGCGGACTGGGCGGCGAGGACTTCTTGACGCAGGATCGGCGCGGCCCGGTGCGAGATCGACACGGACCGGCCGTCCTTGTCCGTGAGGTGCACGGCCGTGACGTCGGTGATCTGCCCGCCGGCGACGGTGATCGCGACCTGCACAGCGCCGAAGCGAGTCGGAACAGATGAGCCGGTCCACGTGCCGTCGGCCGAGGCGGACGGGCTCGCAGTGGCCGTCGAGCTCGTACCGGCCGACGGGTCGGTGGGCGCGCCGGCGGAGGGCGTCGTCGAGGCGGGGGCGCCGGCCGAGGTCGGCGTGGTCGCCGCGGGGGATGTCGGGTCCGTGGCCGTGGTGGCGCTCGTTCCGGTGGCGAGCGGGGAACCGGTGGCGCCGGCGGATCCCATCTGCCAGCCGCCGACGAGGACGGCGAGGGAGGCGAGGACGCTGGCGACTGCTGCTCGTGTTCTCACCAGTCGAACCTCTCCACGTGGATCTGCCGGTCGGGCAGGCCTGCCGCTCGCGCGTCGCGGACGACGAGGTCGGCCCAGGCGGTGGGACCGCAGACGAACAGGTCGGATTCGAGCAGGCCCGGCAGTGCCGAGGTGATCGTCACACCTCGGGCGACGGACTCGGCGGACATCCACGTCGCCAGCCCTGCGGGCCGCCGGCCGATCATCCCGAACAGCGCGCCGCGGCTGCTGCGGACCAGTGTCCGAGTCTCGTCCCAGAGGTAGGTCTGGGAGTCGTCGGTGGCGCGCAGCAGGACGGTGGCCTCGCCGGGTCGGAGGCCGCCGTGCTCGAGGAGCGCTCGGGCGGGGGTGATGCCGATGCCGGCGGCGATGATCGCGAGCCGCGGGGCGGTGCGGGCGACGTCGGTGAAGATCCCGTAGGGCCCCTCGATCGAGACCGCGGTCCCGGGGCGCAGTCGTGCGAGACGGTCGGTCCCGGCTCCGAGTGCGCGGACGGTGATCCGAGCGCGGGTGTCGGTCGGGACGGCGGAGAAGGAGATCGGGTGCGCATGCCACCAGGTGCCGCGGCTCCAGAACCGCCAGATCGCGTACTGCCCGCCGATCACGCCGAGGCGGGAGAGGTCGCGGCCGGAGAGGTGGAGCGAGAAGACGCCGGGGGCGATCGTCTCGACGGCCTCGACCCGGATCCGGTGCCGCAGCGTCGTGAGGACCGGCACCGCGAACCGGAACCTGGCGATCGCTCCGAACGCCAGGACGTAGAGGGCGAGCCAGTAGACGCGCTGCGGGGTGCTCCCGGCGAGGACCTGGCCGGCGGAGAGCTGGTGGGGGACGGCGACGAGGACCGCCGCGTAGCTGAGGAGGTGGATCGCGTGCCACGCCTCGTACGCGAAGCGGCGGCGCACGGCGACGAGGGAGGTGACGACGACGAGCACCAGCAGGGTGCTGCCGAGCAGCGCCAGGAGCATGTCGGCACCGGAGTACAGAGCGAGTGTCTCGTTCCACAGCGTCAGCCCGTCGGTGAGGGCGTAGCCGACGGTGAGCAGGGCACCGTGCCCGAGGATCAGAGACAGGGCGGGCTTGCCGAGGCGACGGTGCAGCGCCATCGCGGTGTCCTGGCCGAAGGTGCGATCGATCCAGGGGATCCGGGCGGCGAGGACGAGCATGACCAGGATCAGGTCGGTGCCGACGAGGCCGGCGACGATCCCTGCGGCCGTGAGAGCTCCGGCGATATCGGTGGCCTCCGCGGGCCCGCCGGCTGCGAGGTAGAGCGCGATGGCGAGGGCGACCGAGACCCAGCTGGCGGTGACGAGCGCGTCCGCGGAACGCAGGCGCCGACGCAGGGATCGCTCGCGGTCGGCCTGCGACCGCCGCAGCGTGGTCGGCGCGTGGGGTGCGGGTGCGTTGGTCGGTCGGATCGTGGTGCTCACGGCGGCGCCCTCCGGTCGGTGTCGCATGCGCCGACCTCGGGTTTCCGGGGGCGCGCTCCTACCGTCGCGGGGGAGTCTTGGTGTCGACTATGAGGGATGCGTGCCGATTCCCCGCCGGAGCCCGATTCGTGTTCGAGGTCTCACATGTCACCGCTCGGGCAGCACGACCGTCACCCTCACTCCGGCGGGTCGACAGTTCTCGATGGTGACCGATCCGTCCGCGGTGTCAACGAGAGCTGCGACGAGGGCGAGCCCGAGCCCGCTGCCGCCGTCGCGGCTGGTGCGCGCCTCGTCGGGTCGAGAGAAGCGCTCGAACGCGTGCGGCACGAACTCCTCCGGGATGCCGTGCCCAGTGTCCCGGACGCTCAGCTCGAGGGTGGAATCGTGCTGCTCGAGGAGGAGGGTGATGCGTCCGGCAGGAGGTGTTGCGGCGATCGCATTCGCGCCGAGATTGTCGAGGATCCGCGAGAACGCGCTCACCGAGAGCGGGTAGGGCGCGTCGGCGCGCTCGATCGCGGTATCGAGCTCGATGTCGGGGCCGGTGCCGCCGGTGATCGTCCTCAGCCGGTCGACGGAGTCCATCAGCTCGGTCTCCAGCTCGCTCGCCGTCGCGCGCGCGGTGACGGGCGGGGCGGCGTCCAGCCGGGAGAGCTCCAGGAGGTTCGTCGCCAGGCGGGACAGGCGGGCGAGGGACCCCTCGGCGGCGCGAATCTCTTCTTCGAGGGCGTCCGCGTCGCCGAAGTGCCGGTGCGCGAGTTCGAGCTGGGTGATGACGACTGCCAGCGGCGTGCGGATCTCGTGGCTTGCCGCGGACACCATCTGCCGCTCCCGATCGGCGGTGTCCCGCGTCCGAGCGATGAACGCGTTCAACGTCTCCGCCAGATCCGACAGCTCATCAGTCGCCGGGCCTACGGGAAGCTCGCCGCCGTGCCGGTCGCCGAGCGACGCGGCGGTGCGGCGCATCCGCTCGACCGGACGCAGGGCGGCGCCGGTGAGCAGCCACGCGGCGAGGGCGGACAGGATCACGAGGGCCGCGGCGCTGACGAGCAGCGTCCGGTCCAGGGCCGCGACGGTCAGGTCGCTGCCGGCGCCGCTGCGAGCCGCCCACAGCTCCCACGTGCCCGCACTCGTGTCCAGGGTCCGGGAGACGATCGTGAACCGGACGTCCTCGTCGGTCATCACCGTCGAGGTGCCGTCGCTGCCGGTGCTGCGCTCCAGAACCTCGTGGACGTCGTGCGGCATCGTATCGACGGGGACCGCTCCGCCGGGAGCGCGCGCGAAGATCAGGATCCCCTCGGCCGGAGGGTCGGGGGTCTCGGTCGGGTCCGATCCCAGATCGGCGAGATACGGGGCGAGGTCGCCCTCGGCGAGGGTCACCTCGGACGCGACGACGATGCTGCGGAACTGCCCGTGCAGCACGAGGGTGATCACGCCGACCCCGATCAGCGCGACGAGGAGGCTGCCGAGGGTGATCCGGGAGCGGATCGACAGGGAGCGCAGCAGCCTCACTCGGCGCGCTCCAGCCGGTATCCGGCGCCGCGGACGGTCGTGATCCGGAGGCCTGTGTCGGCGAGGGCGAGCTTCTTGCGGAGGTAGCTGACGTACTGATCCACGAGGGTCGGCTCGAACGTCTCCGTAGACCCCCACACTTCGGCGAGGATCTCCGTCCGGGTCAGTACCTCATCGAGATGCACGGCGAAGAAGCGCAGCAGCGTGAGCTCCTTGACACTCAGCGCGAAGGGACGCTCTCGGACCGTCGCGCGCACGGACAGGGCATCCAGGCGCAGCGCTCCGATCTGGACCACTGGCTGCGGGCCGCTGGCTCGGCGCCGGATCTGTGCGCGGATCCGGGCGCTCAGCTCGCCGAAGTGGAACGGCTTGGTGACGTAGTCGTCGGCGCCCGAGTCCAGCCCGAAGATCCGGTCCTCGACGGCGTCCCGCGCCGTGATCAGCACGACCGGGACGGTGCTGCCCGACTCCCGCATCCGTCGGCAGACCTCGAACCCGGTCATCCCTGGCAGCATCACGTCGACGACGGCGACATCGACGTCTCCCGCGGTGAAGGCGATCAGCGCGTCGACGCCGTTGTCGACGAGCTGCACGTCGTAGCCGTCCTCCCGCAGTCCCCGCTCGACGAGGGCACCCATCTGCGGGTCGTCCTCGACGACGAGGATCCGGGACATCAGACTGCGCCGGACGTGCCGAGCAGCAGGCCGATCAGGAACGTCGCCGCGAGGGCCAGAGCGCCGCCGACGACGATGCGGATCATCGGGCGCAGAGCCGGGCTGCCGCCGACCCGTGCGCTGATGTATCCGGTCGCGGCGAGGGCGATCAGCACCACGGCGAAGGTCACCGGAACCCTCCAGTCCGGCGGAGGGAGCAGGATCGCCAGCAGCGGCAGCACGGCTCCCAGGAGGAACGCCAGCGCCGAGGCGCCGGCGGCGGCGAGCGGGCTGGCGACCGCTTCCTCGTTCAATCCGAGCTCCGCTTCCAGATGTGCGGTCAGAGCGTCGTTCTCGGTCAGCTCGCGGGCGACCTGATGCGCTGTCTCCGGGGTCAGGCCACGCGCTCGATAGAGCCAGGCGAGTTCTTCCAGCTCCCCGTCGGGATCCTCGGCCAGCTCGACCCGCTCCTTCGCGATCAGTGCGCGCTGGCTGTCGCTCTGGCTGCTCACCGACACGTACTCGCCGAGCGCCATCGAGATCGCACCGCCGACGACCCCTGCGACGCCCGCCGTCAGGATCGGTGCCGTGGCGGTCGTCGCTCCGGCGACACCCACGACGAGAGCGGCGACCGAGACGATGCCGTCGTTCGCGCCGAGCACGCCCGCTCGCAACCAGTTCAGCCGCCCTGAAATCGCGCTGTCGTGCGGTTCCGCGCGGGGCGAGGAGGGCTGAGGCGTGAATGGGGTCGACATGAGGGCCATGCAAGCACCCACCCCTCGGTAGCGCTAGCCAGGCGAGCCTGCCCGATCCCGTCAGTGCTGCACCGGCTGGGAAGAGACGAAGGGGAGAGGCAGAGCCCAGCGCCGGCCGGGAGTTAACCCATGCAGTCAGGGTGACACGGACCCCCGTCATTCGCACTCGGACAGAGTCATCGATGGTGCAGAGCCCCAGTCGAAGCGGCGATCTGCACACCTCGGTGGGCGAGGAGATGCGGACGGTGCCGGCGGGCTGACCGCTGTCAGCCGGTCTGCTGCGGGTCGTCAGGAAGCCCGACGGCTCCTAGGCTGACCCGATGAGTTCCCCGGCACCGACCCGCCCATTCGTGGGTGTAGCGCGCATCGCCGTCGGTGCAGCCGCCGTCGCGGTGATCCTCCACACCTATGCGCTGAGCATTGCGGTCGGCGACCCGAATCCGTTCGACTACTTCGGCTACTTCACGAACCAGACCAGCCTGCTCGCGAGCGCGGTGCTGATCGTCGCCGGATCGGTCGCGCTCGCCCGCCGTCCGACGCCCGTGTGGCTGAGCTACGTCCGCGGCGCGGCGACGGCCTACTCGATCGTCGTCGCCGTGATCTACAACACCCTCGTTCCCGGTACCGGGACGGCCCCGCCCTGGGTCAGCGCCGTCCTGCACGTGGTGCTCCCCGCGCTCGTCCTCCTCGACTTCATCGTCGTCAACGACCGCGGGCCGCTCTCCTGGCGCCGGCTGTGGGTCGTCCTGCCCTACCCGATCGTCTGGGTCGTCGTCGTGCTCGTCCGCGGGGCGACCGACGGGTGGGTGCCGTACGGCTTCCTGCTCCCCGAGAACGGCGTGCCGTCGCTCGTCCTGCACGTCGCCGGGCTGACCTGCGCGGTGATCCTCGCGGGCGCGCTCGTCTGGGCGCTGAGCCGACGCCGCAGATCGGCTGGTTGACGTCCGGTCCTCCGTCGCCGTGGACCATGAGGCGTGCTGATTCCCGACGTCGGGCGCGTCACCTCTCGTGCGTCGCGGCTCGGCCGCGGCGGGCTCTGATCACGCGCGACACGAGATCGATGACCAGCAACCCCGACATCAGTTCAGTCTCGCGAACCCGAGCGCCTTGTGCGCGTCCCGTATGGGGATCGTCGAGCGATCACCTGAACGCCGATTCGTGGACCGACGCACGCCGCATCGCGACGGCGGGACGATAGAACCCCTGGGAGCCGCCGTCTCTCACCATTCGTCGCCCAGCTTGCGGAGCCGGTTGTCCTCCGGCAGGGTCTGGCGCGAGAAGTCGTGCAGAACGTCGGACGACGCCGTTTCCTGTCCGTCGCGTTCAGCTCGTCGGATGGCCGCGAGGACGACGCATGTCACAGCCACGATCAACGCCGCAGCAGTCGTCAACGTCATCCATGTCGGCTGAACGGTCGAACCGTCCGAGCACAGCGGGTTCCAGAGGAACCCCTCTCCGGTCAGGCTGCCTCCGCCGCGGGTCCGGCACGTCTCGCTCGGGTCCCACATGTAGATGGAGGCAACCGCTCCCATGACGGCTGCGAGACCGCCGAAGACCAAGGCGAGAACGACGGGCGTCGCTGCACTCGGTCGCGGGGGCTCTCCAACGGTCATCGGGACATCATGCACTGCACTCCACGGGATCGATCAAGAACCGGAACAACAGAGGCGGCTGCGAGCGCCCCGCAGGGAGGTCATCGCGCAGCGACAGAGGACTTCAGCACTTCACCGACACGCAGAATCTCGTCCGAAGGGAAGCGGAACGGGTTGAGGGAGAGCAGGTCATCCGCCGTCATCCAGGCTCTTCCCTTTCTCGTGAGGTTGGGGCGACCGGATGGAGTGGCCGCAGTTCCCTCAGGGGCCACAGCGCATTGCTCGTGGCCGGGCTCGTGGATGAGCCCAGAGAGCGCGGACGCCCTTTCGTCGTCGCGGGAGCGACGATCGCGGCTGCAGCCGTTCTCTGCGCTCCCGTGTACGACGCCGGTCTAGCCGTCCTCCGGACCGAGGGGGACGTGCCGACAGCTGCTCTCGGTGCGCCCGCCCGACGCGATGATCCCGAACAGCTGTCGAGCCAGCTCGGAACGACGCCGCAAGCGCGCATCAGCTACGGGCAGCGGTAGGTCTTCGCGAAGTCGGTTGCCGTGAACTGCCTTCCCTCGGTCATAGAGGTCAGTGACGGGCAGATGTCGTTGTTGTGCGCCGCCGCTACGAAGGGGGTTGCTGCTTGTGGGACGCAGCCGTAGTCCTGGTCGGGCTGGTCGAGGATGCGCAGCTGACCTGTCTCCCCGGCGGCGAGGTGAAGATCGGACCAGGAGCAGGACCAGGTGAGTGAGGCTCCGGTGTCGTTGGTGATGCTGACGTAGTGGGAAGGGCCATGCACCCCGAACAGCAGATCACCCACCCACAGAACCGCGGCCGCCACGACGGCTAGAGCGCCCAGCGCGATCGACAGTCTCACCAACCGTCGTTGGCGGGGTGGCGTCTGCCGGTCCGGCGAGAGCCCGCTCGGATCACAACTGTCCAGACCTTCAACCACGGCGTCTCCCCTCAATGGGCGAGAAACGGCCTCGACCGCTGCCCAGCTCGAGTCCGCCCACGGGAGAAGAGTAGGCGTGATGCGGCTCTCACCACGAGGAGCAACCGGCTCGCGACCGAGAGCGTCCGCAAGACGATCGTTCACAGATGCATTGCGGGACTGGCGATGTTCGTTCGTGAAGTTTGAGACGAAACGGCGCTCTGAGGGCATTCACTACTGAGGGGGTGATGTCGGGTGGTCGGTGCTGCTGAGGCGACGCTGGTGGATCGTCTTCGCGGCGGTGACCCGTCGGCGCTGGACGTTCTCTTCCGGATGCACGGCCGCGCGGTCTACCGCGCCGCGGGAAGCTTCCTCGCGGACGCCGGCCAGGCGGAGGACGTCGTGCAGGAGAGCTTCTTCCTGCTCTGGAAGCGCCGCTCGAGCGTGCGCATCGTGGGGGAGTCGGTGCTGCCGTGGCTGCTGGTGACGGCACGCAACGTCAGCTCCTCGACCAATCGCCGCGAGCAGCGCCGGCGCCACCAGCCCCTCTCCGACGACACCGCCTCTCGCGGCGTCGATGCGGAGACGAGCGACCGGCTGCTCGACGTGCGGAGGCTGGTCGAGCAGATGAGTGCGACGGACCGCGCGATCTGGACGGCGTGTATCGAAGACGACCTCAGCTACAGCGATGCCGCGCGCTCCCTCGGCCTGTCCCACGGGACGGTCCGCAACCGCCTCTCGCGGGTGCGGGCATCGCTGGCGAGAACTGTGACGGAACGGACAGAGGACCATGGACAGTCGTGACCTGAGCGATGAGCAGCTCGAGCGCATCAGCGCACGACTCGCGCACCGCATCCGCCGCCGCCGACGTCTCGGTCAAGCCGCGGCGGTGACAATTGCCGGTGTCGCGGGCGCGGTCCTCAGCGCGGCAGTCCTGTCGGCGGTGACGACGGAGCGCGGCACTCCGGTCGCAGCGCCCGTCACCTGCTGGGAACAGGACGGGCAGGGCGTCGCTCTGTCGGGCGAGATCCAGACGCCCGCGAAGCAGTCCACGGCGTCGCTCGCAGCGGCGTGTGCTGCGCTCGCGGGCACCAACGGAGACGGAACGGACGCCGCCCTGTTCTCCCTCGCAGGAACCCAGGTGTGCCAGGAGGGCGGCCGGATCGACATCTTCACGGGACTGACCACCACAGTCGACTGCATCAACCCGCCCGTGACCCGGACCGGAGTCGACCAGTGACTTTCAGACGCACGAGAACCCTCGCCCTCAGCATCCTCTGCCTCTCCGCGGCGCTCCTCGTCAGTGGATGCGCGACGAGCGCCGGCAGCCCCGGTTCCCCACCGACGTCGCAGGTGCCGGGTGAACTGCTCGGCGCCGAAGTCGCGACCAGGCTCGTCTACGAGACCACTTCGGTCGTCGGTGACCAGGGATCGGGCGGATGGCTGCTCGATCACCCCGTCAGCCTTCGCATCGTCGGCATCGGCCGGTCGACGCTCAGCATCGACGGTCCCTGCAACACGCTCACCTACGACCTCCAGTCCGCCGGTCTGCAGACGTCCGTGTGGGTCGTCACCGGGGGCCCCGCGACGACCTACGTCGGCTGCCTCGCCGCCGCCGGCGAACGAGAGCAGTGGCTCATGGACGTGCTGGGCGCCGAGGACGTCAGCCTCACCCAGACCTCCACGACGATGCGCATCCGTTCCGGCCCCGTCACCATCGACGCCACCGCCAGCACGACCCCCATCTCCACCGAGACGCCTGCCCAACCAACGGAGACGACGGAGGCCCTCACACCCACCGTCCCGACAGAGGGTCCGCCGGGCACCCCCATTGCCACCGCCGCCTCTGAGGGGCCGATCATCGACGTCCAGCAGCTGACGAATCCGGCGCTCGACCTGGCGAACGGCACCGGAAGACTCCTCTCGACGCTCAGTGCGGAGGAGAAGAAGCAGTACCCGATCTACGCGGTCGGAACCACGTACGAGGAGCTCGCCGCGTATGACCCCGCTCTCGCGGACCACTACTGGGTCGCACAGGACGAGCCGGTCTGGGCGCTGACCGTGCACGCGCCCGCGGAGAGAACAGACGTGCCCTATGGCTTCGACCTCCATCGGGTGGACGTCTTCACCGCCGTCTACGACGGGATCAGCGGAGAGCTCCTGACGTCACAGGGCGATGTCGACCTCGCGTCTCTCGGTGCGCCCGGCGAGCTGATCACCGCCGGATAGATCCTTAGTTACCGTCCGTATGGGAATCCCCAAACGGGACGCCAGAGGCGATGCGGATGAGGCGAAGCGCGCGATTGCTTGGTGGCGCGCTCGCTACGCTCACGTGATGGTCGGCCTCCCGCAGTGGCGCCGGCGAGCTGACGCTCGCCGTTCGCGCCGCGCCCGGTTCCGGGTTCTGCTCGCTGAGGTTTGTGGTGAGTGCTCGCACCCCTGGGTGGAGCACCTCGCGGACGCCGGCCTGGTCGGCAGCCCCGTGTGCTCGGAGTGCGTCTACGAGCTCGAGCATGGGTTCAATAGCGGACCGATTTGTCACCGACCGGTTCCGATCGATGTGTTGAGTCGCGCTGATGCCGCTGCGGCGGCGGCAGGGCAGGGCGGCAGTGATCAATTGGTCGGAGGAGGCCAGATTCGGGTCGCAAAAGAAGACCGTGACGCCTCATGTCAGCGTCCGGCGAGAGTGGTCAGCAGGTCCTGGATGCTCGTCTTCTCGACAACCGGGTCGGGGCTGCCGGCGCGGACGGAGGAGAGAACGGGGTCGATCTGCTGGTCGACGTAGGTCCACGTCTGGCAGTTCGCGGCGCTCAGTGCGGGCTCCGCGTCGTCCCAGGCGGTCTCAAGGTCGGTGGCGCGGGCTTTCGCGCCGGCCTGATCGCCGCTGGTGACGAAGGCGAGGGTGTCGGCGGTGATCGTCTGGAAGTTCTGCACGTCGGCGGAGGGGAAGTCGGTCTGAACGGATGCCTTCGCGTCAGCTGCGGACAGCGTTCCCGACGCATCGCAGGCCGGGGCTGCGCCTTCCGGTGCCGGACTGGTGTGCGGCTGGCTGTTGGTGAAGGCGAGCAGCCCGACGACGGCGACGGCGAGGACCGCGAAGGCGACGAGTGAACGGCGTTCGCGGGCGACTGGCGTGGTGTAGTGCTCGGATGCGCCCTTGTCGACATCGGCCTTGCTGAGGGAGAGGTAGACGACGGTGGCGAGGATCGCGAGCAGGAAGATGATGCTGGTGACGAAGGTGCCGAGCCCGAGGCCCTGCTCGTCGGGGGACAGGCCGAGCCAGTCACCGATATTGGCGCCGAGGGGGCGGGTGAGGATGTAGGCGATCCAGAACGCGAGGACCGGGTTCGCGCCGTAGCGCCAGAGGCCGGTGACGATCGCGAGCAGCGTGAGGGGCAGGAGGATCGAGACGCCAGGGCCCCAGCCGGTGAGCTCGAGAGTCCAGTCGCCGAGGGCGGTGCCGAGCGCGAAGGTGACGAGGACGGTGAGCCAGTAGAACGCCTCGCGCGGGGCGGTGTCGATGCTGTGGATGGAGAGGGTGCGCTCCTTCGAGTACCAGACGCTGAACACGATCGCGAGCAGCACGGAGAAGACGAGGGAGCTGGCCCAGAGGGGGACGCCGAGCTGGTCGGTGAGGATGTCGGTGAGCAGGGTGCCGGTGACGCTCATGACGACGACGGTCAGCCAGTACGCGGCGGGCAGGTAGCGGCGCAGCCGCATCTGGATCGCGAGCACGACTGCGGTGACGATGATGAAGATCACGGCGGTCGCGATGAGGCCGACGCCGAGGACCATGTTGATCCAGTCGGCGAAGCTCTCGCCGACGGTGGTGCAGAGGATCTTGATGATCCAGAACCAGATGGTGACCTCGGGGACCTTGCTGAGCAGCCGCCGGCCGCGGGACGGTGCTGCCGTCGTTGAGATGTCCATGCCCGCAGAGTCTCAGTCGGGAAGTGGGCGGCGGCTCGGGATGCGCCGTGCTGCGTTGTGTTTGCTCACAACGACCCGAAGTACCCGAACGCGATCAGGTCGGTACCGAGCTGAGGGGGTCGAGGCTCTGTGCTTTCACAACGGATGCAGGGGAATCCGCCGCCGCCACAGACGGCTCGTTCATAGCGTGGACTTCTGCGGCGTGCTTCGCGTCGAGAGACGAGGACGACACTGATGCCGAACCGGGAACCCCTACCGGACGGTGCGATCGCGTATCGGGCGGCGCGACGATGGCCGCTGATCTCGGCGGGCCTCGCGGTGCTGCTCACCATCCTCCTGGCCGCGCTGATCTTCTACCGCGAGCACGACAAGCCGTTCGGGTTCGACACCGCCTGGATGAACGAGATCATCGAGCACCGGTCCACGTTCTGGCTGGTCCCGTCGCTGGTGATGAACAGCCTCGGCGGCGGGATCCTCGGGACGATCGTGATTCCTCTGGTCGTCTTCGCGGCGCTGCTGCTCTGGCGCGGTCGCTGGGCTGCGACGTACTTCGCGATCGCCGCGCCGCTCAGCGGGCTGCTGGTGCAGATCCTCAAGAACGCGGTCGGGCGTCCACGGCCGCTGGAGATCCTCGTGAACGCCGACTTCGGCTCCTTCCCCTCCGGACACAGCGCGAACGCGGCCACGACCGCGGTGGTCCTCGCGATCGTCTTCCCCCTGTGGTGGGTCCGGATCGCCGGTGCCCTCTACACGGTGGCGATGATGCTCAGCCGCACCTACCTCGGTGCGCACTGGATCTCCGACACCGTCGGCGGGCTGCTCCTGGGCGCCGGGGTGGCGTTGATCGTCTGGGCGCCGCTCGCGGTCAGGCTGCACACCGAACGTGCTGCATCACCGTCGTTCCGTTGGCGGCGCTTCTCCGGGCACCGTCCGACCAGATGACGGCGGAAGGCAGCGGGCAGCGCTGCCGGTGAGCGGGTCGCTGTGCGCTTGTTCAACGGACCCGGCGAAGCCCCCAGCCCCGGGTGCCGCAGACTGCCCGACCATGGCGGCATGACGCATCTCACCGATCAGCGCCGCCCTCCGCTCCCTCGGATCCGCTCCCGCCTCCTCGCCGGCCGCTACGCCGCCTCGACGGTGCCCGAGGCGACGGCGCTGTTCTGGGTCCTCAAGGTGCTGACGACGGGGATGGGCGAGACGGCGTCGGACTTCCTCGCGACCGCGTTCGACCCGGTGATCGTGGTCGGCGCGACAGGGCTCGCGTTCCTCGCGGCCCTCGCGCTGCAGTTCGCGGCCCGCCGGTACATCCCGTGGGTGTACTGGACGGCGGTGCTGATGGTGAGCGTCTTCGGCACGATGGCCGCCGACGTGCTGCACGTGGTCGCCGGAGTCCCGTACCTCGTCTCGACTCTCGGGTTCGCGGTGGCGCTCGCCGCGGTCTTCGCCCTGTGGTGGCGGGCGGAGCGGACGCTGTCGATCCACTCGATAACGACGCCGCGCCGCGCCGCGTTCTACTGGCTCGCCGTCTCCGGGACCTTCGCGCTCGGCACGGCCGCGGGCGATCTGACCGCGTCGACGCTCGGGTTCGGCTACCTGCCGTCCGCGGTCCTGTTCGCGGCGGTCATCGCGGTGCCGGCGCTCGCGCATCGGTTCACGGGGCGGAACGCGGTCCTCGCGTTCTGGGCCGCCTACGTCGTCACGCGACCGCTCGGCGCCTCGGTCTGCGACTGGCTCGCGGATCCGGTCGACCGGAAGGGCCTGGGCCTGGGCACCGGCCCGGTCACGCTCGCGGCCCTCGCGGTGTTCATGCTGCTGGTAGCGGTGATCGCGCTCCGCCGACCGCGCCCGACCCGTTGAGCGCGGCGCTCAGGCGTCGCGGCCAGCGCGGTTCTTCTGCCGCCAGTACGTGAGCGCGATCCCGGCGAGGCTGATCACGACGATGCCGACGAGGACGATGTCGATGTACTTCCCCACGAAGTCCGCGACGCCGGGGATCTGCCCGAGGAAGAAGCCGAGGAGGATCACGCCGGTGGACCAGACGGCGGCGCCGAGGGCGTTGAAGCCGACGAAGTGGCCGTAGTGCATCTTCCCGACGCCGGCTGCGACGGGGGCGAAGGTGCGCACGACCGGCACGAAGCGGGCGATGGTGACCGCCCAGCCGCCGAACCGGTCGAAGAACGACTGGGTGCGGGCGACGCTCGAGCGGCTGAAGAGCCCGCTGTCCTTGCGCTCGAAGATCCGCGGCCCGCTCGCGCGGCCGATGACGAACCCGAGCTGGTCGCCGAGGAACGCGGCGGCGGCGACCATCAGGATCACCAGCGGCACCGGCAGGGAGATCACGCCGGTCGCGACGAAGACACCGGTGAAGAAGAGGAGGGTGTCACCGGGGAGGAAGAACCCGATCAGCAGGCCCGTCTCGACGAAGGCGATCAGGCAGACCAGGGCGATCGCCCAGGGTCCGGCGCCGTCGAGGAGGGATTGGGGGTCGATCATCGGTTCTCCTTGCGAGAGGTCGGGTGGGGCTGCGTCGCGGGGATGCGGACGTCGACACCGAGGCCGTGGGGGACGAGGTTGCGGAGTCGGAGCTCGCCGCCGGCGGCGCGGCTGAGACCGGCGACGATCGCGAGCCCGAGGCCGGCGCCGCCGTCGCGGGAGCGGGCGGCATCCGGGCGGGTGAAACGGTCGGTCGCGACCGCGAGGAACGCGTCAGGAACGCCCGGGCCGTCGTCGTCGACGGAGAGGACGATCTCTTCGGCGCGCTCGACGAGGGTCGCGCTGACGCTGCCGCCGTCGGGCGTCGCAGTGACGGCGTTCGCGAGCAGGTTGTCCAGGATCCGGCCGAAATCGGTCGGGGAGATCGGGTACCGGGCGGCGACGATCGAGGCGGGGGCGACGAAGTCGATCGCGAGGTCCCGCTCGCGGGCGAGCATCCGGGCGCGGTCGACGCTGTCGGCTACCTCCTCCCGCAGAGCCGCCGAGGAGGCGTCGCCGGTAGCGATGCCCGCGTCGATCCTCGACAGGATCAGCAGCCCGTCCGTCAGGGACTGCAGGCGGTCGATCGAGCGGCGCGCGTCGACGACATCGGCGTAGAGAGCCGCCGGATCGTCACGGACCCGCTCAGCGAGCTCGAGCCGGGTGCGCAGCGCGGCGAGCGGGGTGCGCAGCTCGTGGCTCGCGTCGGCGACGAGCCGCCGCTCCCGGTCCGCCGACTCCCGCAGGTCCGCGATCAGCGCGTTCAGGGTCGAGGCGAGGTCGGAGAGCTCGTCGCGGGCGGGCCCGACCGGGAGCAGCTCGGTGGAGCGTCCCTGGCGCAGCCGGTCGGCGATCGCGCGCATCCTGCCGACGGGGCGCAGCGCGAGGCCGACCAGGACCCAGGACGTCACAGCGAACGCGACGAACAGGATCGCGAGGGCGATCAGGAGCGTCGTGCTGACGCCGCCGACGACGGCCTCGGCGGTGTCGCGGCTCTCCTCGATCAGCGCCTGCGACGCTCCCGAGCGGACCAGCTCGATCGTGGAGGCATCGAGGATGTGATCGAGCTGCTCGCGCACGACGACCGCGACGATCCCGAAGAACAGCATCGCGACCAGCAGGCTCGACACCGTGATCCGCACCCGGATCGACAGGGACCGCCAGCTCACGGCTTCCCCCCGAGCCGGTAGCCCGCACCCCGACGGGTGAGGATCTCGACCGACGCACCGCCCGCGGCCAGCTTGCGGCGGAGGTAGCTGACGTACTGCTCCGCGATGTTGTGGTCCACGAAGTCCGCCGACCCCCACACCTCGAGCAGGATCTCCTCCCGCGGCACGAAGTCCCCGGCACGCGCCGCGAGCGCGCGGAGGACTCCGAACTCCTTTGGACTCAGCGGCAGGACGGCGCCGTCGATCGTCGCGGAGTGGGCGTACGGGTCCATGCGCAGGTTCCCGATCATGACCGGCGCGCGATTCGTGAGGTGCTCTCTGCGAATCATGGCTCGTAGGCGAGCGGAGAGCTCCTCGAAGTGGAACGGCTTGGCGAGGTAGTCGTCGGCGCCTGCGTCGAGGCCGAACACGCGGTCCTGCAGCGCGTCGCGGGCGGTGAGCATGATCACCGGGAGCGTGGCACCGGTCGCGCGCAGGTGCCGGCAGATCTCGAAGCCGCTCATTCCGGGGAGCATCACGTCGAGAACTGCGGCGGCGTAGTCCGCGTCGCGCGCCGCGTTCAGCGCGTCGACCCCGTTCGAGAACAGGGCGACGTCGTAGCCGTCGCCGGTAAGACCCCGCTTGATGAGCTCGCCCATCTCGACGTCGTCTTCGACGACCATCACCGCGTCACGCATCCCGGCCTCCTACGGTCATGCTCGCACCCGTGGCGCGGCGGAACCGGCCTGCTCCGCGGAGATATGCGGCTTCTCAGCGGTACGCGCTGCATACAGAGACAGCGCACGTGCACCCCGATCGAGCAGCACGTTCCTGGTGCGCAGACGATCTCGGATGCGGGCACTGACATGGACGCCTACCTCCGGTCGACGCGGTGCTGCGCGCTGCGCGCATTTTGCCTGGAAGCCTTCGGCAGCGTACGGGCCTCCGGCGTCCGCGCAAGCCGCTGCGCGGCCGGCTCCTCCGAGGTTGTCGACACGCGGTCGCTGCGCTCCCTCACATCGCGCCGACAACCTCTCCTCCACCGCCCTCCGGGTTGCGCTCCCACCTTCGACCCTGCTCGGCACTACGTGCCTTCCAGGCAAAAAACGCTGGGAGAGAAGGAAGAACGACCGAGCCAGACCACCCCCGCTGGCTTGACAAACCTGATTGAGAATCTTCACCTCTCCGCGGTTTCAACCTATTTCGCTCCACCGGCTCCGTGCCACCGATCCCGAACGCGGTCGCTGCGCTCCCTCACATCGCTCGCTATCGGCGTCACTGCGCCGCCTCCACTCAAACGGTTTTCCCCGCCGGAGAGGCAAAGAAAAACGATCAGCCAGAGGGAGCACCCACACCATGCAGACCACCACCGACTTGCAGACCACCACGAAGACCTACCTCACGCTCGGAGGCACCCGCGCGGTCGACGTCCGCGTCGTGGGCACCGACCCCACGACGACGCCCTCGGTACACGTCACCCGCCGCAAGTCCGGGGTCTGGGAGGCGTGGCACTCCGACCAGCTGCACGGCATCACCAGCGGCTCGTTCCGCCACTGCGTCGCCCACGCCCGCCGCGCAGCGATCCGCCGCGTCGCCCCGTTCCTGAGCCGCTGAGAGGACCACACCATGACCCGCATCGACACCGGCCGCGCGAGCGCCGACCAGCTCGCCCTCATCCTCGCGACCAGCCGCGACGAGGACCCGGAGAACGCCGCCGCGACCGACGTGGAGATTCTCACGCACACCCGCAACACGCTCGGACTGCCGGGGGAGTGTGGACCCGGCGGGATGCCTGTCTAACGACCGGCGCTTACGGCGCCCGAGCGGCGGCCGGAGCGGTCACCGAGCGGAGCTGGGACCGGGCCGCGCGTTTTTGTGCGGCCGATGCCGCGCAGTCTCATGGTGGCCGAACGCGACGTGGCGATCCGAGCCATAATCCCGGGTGTATTCGAGCAGCTACGCGGCAGCGCTGTCGCGATCAATGAGCCGGTCGTCCTCTTCCACGACCTCACTCAGCAGCCGAAATACGGACTGTCCACTCTCCGCGGAGCACCCTGGCAACCGCCGGCTGGGAGCCGTCTCAGTCGCACCAGACTGGTCGAACCGCTTCGGCTCATCGATCGCCCCTATCGCGAGCGAGGTTTGCATCCCGCCAACGTGTTCATCGTCATCGACGTGCGCTCGCAGCGCGCCTGGTTCGGCCAGTCGTTGAGGGCGGTGCTAGCGCACACGTCGGGACCATTCCTCGACCCGGGAACGGGCGTCGAGATTCCGCCGACACCCCTCGACAGTCCGCCGGTGCGCCTCTCTCTTCGAGCGCAGGTCTTTGCGCCCGCCGACATTCCGTACCTGGCGCGCAGCGTGGGTGCGCCGAGGGACAATCCCGAAGAGTCGTTCCTGCTCCAGGAGGAGCTGTTGCAGCTCGCCGTGGACAGTCTCGACGGGAACGAGCACCTTGACCCGTACCCGGTGCACATCAACGGCCTCTGGATCTTCGCTAGACCAGTGATCATGCACCGACCAGACGGGACCGAGAGGCACATTCGCGCTGTCTGGTCCCGACAGGGCGAAGTCGTCTGGCGGATGCGCACGTTCGTCGCAGGCCGTGGCCGTGACCCGAAGGAGGTCGGAGAGCGGCTAGCCGGCCGACTGCCGTTCGTGCCGGTGTGGGACGAGACTCGGCCTGAGCAGAAGATGCTCGCGGCCGTGTGGGCGCTCATGGCGCAGGGCGACGTCACCGAGTCGGACCGGCGGGCCGGCGCCCAGGGAGGCTCGGATGGTGGAGCGCCGGGTGACCTGGTGGTCGTTCGCGTGAAAGCGGGAACCGACCATGCACAGGTCTACCGTCACGACGACCCGAGCAATCTCGAGGACCGGGATCCGTGGAGCGTGCGCGGCCACTGGCGAGACCAGCCCTACCCTTCGCTCGGTCGAGACGAGAACGGGAAGACGCTCACGAGAATGATCTGGATCGCGTCATACGTGAAGGGCAACCCCGCGGGTGACCTGCCTCTCGACAAGGTCATCACCGTTCGCCCGTAGTACGGACGAAGCGCGCTTACGCGGAGTTGTCGGCTCCCCTCGCGCGCGGAGGGACGCGAAGGCTCAGCGTTGAGGTGCTGACCCGCGCAGCGACGTCTACTTGACCACCAACTCGACCAGACCTGCCACCACAACCGGAGCTCCGAGGATGGTCGCGATCAACGAGCAAAGCGCCGCATGATCCTCGAACCTCTCCACCAGGTCAGGCTGGTCCTTCACATCCGAGGCGCGAGCGATTGTCGTCCACACCTCCTTTGTGAACAGACAGATAGCCGAGGCCGCCGCGCAGATGATGAACACCCACTTGCGTCCGTCGAGGTCGTTCCACACCTTCGCCAGGTCCGCACCGAATTCGATCGTCAGGGAGGCGAGCAGGGTGGCAACACTGAGTGCTGCGATGACAGTGACGGTCGCCAGCCGGGTCTTCTTTCTCAGGAGGCGTCGAGTCACACCACGCGGAAGCGTGTCGACGTGGTCTGTTGCCTTCCATGTTCCGCCAGGTTTGGAGGCGCCGTCTTCTCCGGTTGTGGTGGTCCAGGTGCCGCTATTTGGTGCTGATGTCATGAAGGAGAAAGTACCGAAGAAGCTGAATTAACCGCTGCGCTCTGCGCGCCCGACAGGGGGTCGCCTTCCGGACATCTCTAATCGTGTTGCTCTCGGGCGCCGCACGGCTAGCGCCTGAGGTCGAAACCATTTTCAAATCCGGTGATCAGCCAGGAGCCTTCGGACCTGGCGAGGGCGTACGCCCAATCCGTATCGGAGTAAACCGGGGCACCATCGACAGCGCGGTAGGTGTAGCTCGAGGTGCCCTTGATCGAGAGCGCCGGCACGCCGGCGTCGGTCGTGAACGCCCACACCTGATCCGTCGAGATCTCACCCGCCGCGACGCGAGGGCCGCCGTCGCGCACGAGGTCAGGGGTCGCGTTGTTGAAGTTGTTGGAGATGATGATGGAGCGGTCGGCGCCGTCCGACTGCTCACTTCGAATGCCGTCCACGTAGTCGGGGTGGACGTACTTCGGAGCCTCGTCCTGCTTCCACTGCTCCCAGCCGGTTTGACGGTCAAGCGCCGTGGAATCGTTTAGCTGCTCTGCGACGAAGGTCACGACGAACTGCTGCGCCGAGAGGACGTCCGCCTCGGACCAGCCGCTCTGAGCGACGCTGGAGTCCAGCGAGGCTTGGTCGACCACCATCGATTCGTCAGTCGGGTCGATCGTTGTCAGAGCGTACGACCCGTACTTGTCGGTGATCACGGCCGGCTTGCCGCTCGCGTCGAGCTTGAGAACGACGTCGCCCTCGGGTGACTCCACCAACGCCGAACGTTCCGCGGCGGCTGTCGGCTCGGCTGGCTGAGAGGCTGCGGACGAACCGCTGTTGAAGGCTTCGCCGACCGAGGTTGGGGCGCAGCCGGCCATGCTTACCGCGGCAACGGTTCCGGCCGCGATCGCGATCCAATGAGGTCTAGTCCGGCTCTTCATGGACGCAGGCTAGCGCGCGGGCAGCGGCGGGCTTCGCCTCCTCAGGGAGTCACTCTGCCTTTTTCCCGCGCTTCTTGGTTGCTGGTAGGGGCTCGGCTCCCACCGATAGCGCCCGCAGTGCGAGAGCGCGCTTGCTCGGGGCGCCGGAGCTGCACAGGGCGACCAGCGGAATCACGACTTGATCCCGCGTACCGATAGGGGATCGTTCACCGGTACACGCGCACGCAGTAGAACCGGCCGCGGGATCCCGCGGCGAGCAGTGTCCCGACAACCCCGCCCGATGAAGAGTCCCGCTGAGGCACCCCACCTGGGACGGTACTCGTGGCGACCCGACGAAGGCGAGCTGCTCAGAGGCGCCGCTGCCTGTGTGCTCCGCCCGTCCGTGACGGCGACGTGTTCCGGCGGAACGACGCCCTCGGCGACCTGCGGAAAGACGCCCTCGGCGACCTCCGGGTCGGGCCGCGGCCGTCGCTCGCCGAGACCGAGACGGCGCTCGGCATCGAAAGCGATCTCGGCGACCCTCCCTCCGCCCGGCCGCCCGGCCGTTCGAGCAGCGGAGGAGCGCCCTCCGTCCCGTGGTGAACGTTCACGTTCAGGTTCCGCACCGCACTTGTCTCGTCCCCTCCTGCCCGCCTAGCGTGGTCCGTGAACGTTCACGCCGATGACGCCGCGAAAGGGTCCCCATGACCGACTCCACTCCGACCACTCCCGCACCCGGCTGGGCGGTGCTCGGCCCCGGCAGCATCGCGCGCCGGTTCCTCTCCCAGCTCCCGGCGAGCGACCGCGGCGCCCGGCTCGTCGCGGCGGGCAGCTCCGACCCGGGGCGAGCCGCGGCCTTCGCCGCCGAGGCCGTCGAGCACGGCTTCGCGGACGCGACCGCCGGCGATTACGCCGCGGTCCTCGCCGATCCGCGGGTCACCGCGGTCTACATCTCCACCGTGCACACGGGTCACGCCGCGCTCGTGCTGCAGGCGCTCGAGGCCGGCAAGGCCGTGCTCTGCGAGAAGCCGCTCGCCGTCAACCACGGCACGGCGATGGCCCTGGTCGACGCCGCCCGCAGCGCGGGTCTGCCGCTGGTCGAGGCGTCCATGTACCGCTTCCACCCGCAGACCGCCGCGCTGCTCGAGCTCGTCCGCGACGGCGCGATCGGCGACGTCGTGCACATCGACGCCTCCTTCTCCTTCCGCACCCCGTCCCGCGAGGGCCGCCTGTACGAGGTCGCGACGGCCGGAGGAGGCGTCCTCGACGTCGGCGGGTACACCGTCACCGCCGCGGCGGCCGTGGTGCAGGCCGCGACCGGTGCCGCCGTCGCGGAGCCCGTCGAGTTCGACGCGAGGGGCAGCCTCGGCCCGACCGGCGTCGACGAGTGGAGCGTCGCCCGCGCGACCTACCGCGGCGGCATCACCGCGACCCTCCGCACCGGCGTGGCACTCGACGACGTGAACGCCCTGACGATCCACGGCACGCGCGGCCGTCTGCACGTGGCCGACCCGTGGTTCGGTGCGTCCGACACGGGCATCGAGATCAGCGTTGTCGGGGAGGAGCCGCGCATCCTCACGTTCGAGGGGGAGAGCCCCTACGCGCTCGAGGCGGATGCGACGACCGACGCCCTGGCGGCCGGTTCGGTCGAGGCGCCGCAGATGACGCTCGAGGAGACGCTCGCGACGGCCCGCACGCTCGACCGCTGGCGCGCCGCGATCGGCCTGCGCTTCCCGTTCGAGGCTGAGACCGCGGACATCCCGACGATGTCCGGGCGGCCGCTGAGCGTCGCGTCGGACAGCCCGATGCTCTTCGGCGAGATCCCCGGCGTCGGCAAGCGGATGTCGCGGCTCGTGATGGGCGTCGACAACCAGCCGGATCTGGCGCACGCCTCGGCGATCTTCGACGCGTTCGTCGAGCAGGGCGGCACCGCCTTCGACACCGGCTACATCTACGGCGACGGCGAGATGGAGGGCCGCCTCGGCCGGTGGATCCGCAACCGCGGCATCCGCGAGGACGTCGTCGTGATCACCAAGGGCGCGCACACCCCCTACTGCGACCCGGAGTCGCTCTCCCAGCAGCTGCTCGAGAGCCTCGAGCGGCAGGGCACCGACTACGCCGACATCTACCTGATGCACCGCGACAACCTCGAGGTGCCGGTGGGGGAGTTCGTCGACGTGATGGACGAGCACCAGCGCGCCGGGCGGATCCGCGCCTACGGCGTCTCGAACTGGACGCCGGAGCGCTTCGACGAGGCGCAGGAGTATGCCCGCACTCACGGGCGGGCCGGGTTCCAGGCGCTGAGCGACCACTTCGGCCTGGCCGAGGCGTACGACGTGCCGTGGGAGGGCTGCGTCCACGTCACCGACCGGGCGTCGAAGGAGTGGCTGGTCGAGCGGCAGATCCCACTGCTGCCGTGGTCCTCGCAGGCCCGCGGCTTCTTCACCGGCCGCGCCCGCCCGGACGACACCAGCGACGCCGAGCTGGTGCGCTGCTACTACGGGCCGGACAACTTCGAGCGCCTGCGCCGGGCCGAGCAGCTGGCGGCCGAGCACGGCGTCGGGGCGACGGCGATCGCGCTGGCCTACGTGCTCGCGCAGCCGTTCCCCACCTTCCCGCTCTTCGGGCCGCGCACGATCACCGAGCTGCGCTCGTCCCTGCGCGGCCTGTCGATCGAGCTGACCCCGGAGCAGACGGCATGGCTCGACCTCCGCGCCTGAGCGGTGCCGAGGCCGGCGGCCGCGCGACGATCCACGACGTCGCGGCCGCCGCCGGGGTCTCCCGCCAGACCGTCACCCGCGCGATGAACGGCATGCCGGGCATCAGCGAGGAGACGAAGCGGCGGGTCCTCGACGCCGCGGAGCAGCTGTCCTACCGACCGTCGCGGTTCGGCCGCGGCCTGGTCACCGGCGGCGAGCACCAGCTCGGGCTCGTCGTCGACGACCTGCGGAATCCGTGGTCGCCGGAGCTCGCCTCGGCCGTCGTCCGGGTCGCGGCGGCGCGGGGCTGGAACATGTCGCTCGCGGACGTGGGCCTCGCCGCCGACTCCGACCGGATGATCCAGGCGCTGGGCGCGCAGACCGACGCGGTGATCGGCACCTTCGGCGATCGTGCTGCGGAGTGGATCGAGCGGCTCAGCTCCGTGCCGGTCATCGAGCTCGACCCGACCGGCGACCCGCTGCGCGCCGCGGTGCTGCTCGACCACTCCGAGGCCGTCGAGGCGCTGGCCGAGCATCTGGCGGGAGCCCGCGTGCGGCATCCGGTGGTCGTCGACGTCTCGCGGGACGTGCGGCCGAGCCGGCGAGCGGAGCTTCTGATCAGGGCCTTCGCCGCGCGCGGACTCGAGGCCTCCGTCGTCCGCGCCGAGGGCCCCACCGCCCAGGCGGCCGCGGACGCGACCGAGCGGATCATCGCCCGCCCACGGGTCGCCGACGCGATCGTCGCGTTCAACGACCTCTGCGCGCTCGGCGTGCTCTCCGCCTGCCGTCGGGCGGGCGTCGACGTGCCCGGCGACGTCCGGGTGGTCGGGATCGACGGCCTCTCGATCGGCCGGCTGCTCGCACCGACGCTGACCACCCTCGCCGTCGACCTCGACGAGCTCGCGCGGCACGCCCTCGACCTCGCGGTCGCCATGATCGCCGGCGAGCTCCCCCGGGGCGGTCCGGAGGTTCACCGCACCGTCCGCCACCAGTTGGTGCTCCGCGAGTCCGCTTGATGTTCCAGACGGGCAGCGCGATCGGCTGGAGGTTCCGCTGACGCGAGAAGCGCTCACCAGGCGAGCTGATGGTCGTCCTCGAAGACCGCGCCCGTCGGGCCGTCGGCCGGCAGGGTGGCCAGGCGAACGGCGACCGCCGCGCCTTCGTCCGGCGTCCTCGTGCCGCGGAAGTTGTTGAAGTCAGTGGCGACGTGCCCCGGGGCCGCGCCGTTGATCTTCAGCGTCGTGGCGGCGAACTCGCGGGCGTAGTGCACGGTCAGCGCGTTGAGGGCGGTCTTCGAGCTGGAGTAGGCCATGGAGGGCTGCCCCACCCAGGCGCCCTCCTCGCCGAGTGAGCCGCGCTTGCTCGTGACGTTCACCACCCGTGCGTCCTCCGCCCGGGTCAGGAGCGGCAGGAAGGCCGTCATCATCCGCACGACGGCGAAGACGTTGACCTCGTACACGCTCCTGATGTCGTCGACCGTCTCCTCGGTCGGCGTCGGCAGATGATCCATCGGGTGGAAGGTGAGCGTGTTGACGCCGGCATTGTTCACCAGTACGTCGAGTTGCCCGAACTCCTCCGCGACGCGCGCCGCGAGGGCGTCGACATGGTCTTGCCGGGTGACGTCGAGAAGGACGGGGCGGACGTCCCCGTCGAGGCTCTCCGCGGCGTCCCGGCCGGCGTCGACGCTCCTCGCGCCGAGCAGGACGGTGAACCCCTGCTGTGCGAGGCCGCGGGTGATGGCCAGGCCGATGCCCTTGTTGCCGCCGGTGACGAGGGCGAGCTTCGTCGCAGGATCTCCAAGTGTTGTCATGTCAACACTCTGCGCTCGGGACGTTGTCGTGTCAACACCGGGACCGTAGTCTGAGCAGATGACCGCAGCGCTGAGCGAACAGGAGCAGCTTCTCTGGCACACGTGGAAGATCGCATCGGACCAGGTCCGGCAGCGCGTCGCCGAGGAGATCAAGACCGGCACGGGTCTCTCCGACCCGGACTTCGGCATCCTGACGCGCCTGGTCGAGCTCGGCGGCGGGGAGCTCCGCCAGAGCGACCTCGCCACCTCGATGCAGTGGCACCGCAGCCGGCTCTCACACCAACTGACCCGCATGGAGCAGCGCGGTCTGCTGGGTCGTCGGAGCGTGGACGCCGGCGTCCACGTGTGCATCACCGATGAGGGGCGGGATGCCGTCCGCGTCGCCCGTCCGATCCACGCCGCCGCGGTTCGCAGGCACCTCGTCGATCGCACCGACGGCATCGATCGCGCGACCTTGATACAGGTGCTCGAGCGGCTTGCGCGGGACGTCTCGCCGTCCTGATGAGGGATCGTCGACCCGGGTGGTCGCCGACTCTCTGAGGTGTCGGACGAGCGGCCGGCCGAAGTGACGGGGCGGGGTCGTCCGGCTGAATCGCGTCCTGAGGGAAGTCGAGGGGGCGGCCCCGGGAGGGTGATCATCGCCGTCAGGGCGCAGGCCGCAGTGACGAGCCCCGCGACCAGTAGCCGCAGCGGCGTGTCCGCCGGCACGAGGCCCCGCTTCGTCTACCGAGCGCTCGCGGCAGGAACCGCTAGCGCTCGCCGTCCGCCCGCTCCCCGAACTCCACGAGCTTCGCGAACAGGTCCTCGATCAGCCAGCGGGTGTCGAACGCCTCGCAGACCCGGATCGTGTGCGGCCCTGCGTCGGGCAGGAGCTCGCCGTCCGCGGAGAACCGCGGCGCGCGGCGCTCCCGCCAGCGTCCGCCGGCGGGGTTCATCACGGCGCCGATCGCCGGGCTGTCGCCCAGCGACCGGAAGTCGAGCGGCCCGTACGGGATGGTGTCGTTGAACGCGATCAGCTGGTCCACCAGGTAGTCGCCGAGGGGGCTGGTTCCGCGCAGCCGCGTGCGGAGCTCGGCGTGCCCGACTCCGACTCCGGAGTACACGGGCATCGGGATCTGCCAGAGGGCGATGCCCGACTCGAGGACGCGGTTCGCGGCGTGGACGTCGTTGATCAGGTTGAACTCGGGGCTGTAGGCGGGGATCTCGTCGTAGGGCGGGCCGCCGACCCAGACGACCACGACGTCACGGGAGGCGATCGACGGCTCGAGCAGCAGGGCGGCGGCGACGTCGGTCAGCGGCCCGAGCACGGCGATCCACAGTCGGCCGGCGTCGCGCAGCGCCTCCGCGACGATCAGGCGGGCGCCGTCCGACGCCTCGGCGGGCAGGGCCGACTCGGCGCCGTCGACGACGGTCACCGTCGCTCCCGCCAACTCCACGATGCGGTCGATCTCGGCGCGCGACTCCGGCATGCTCCCCGGCCGGCCGAAGTGCGCAGCGACCAGGCCGCGGACGTCGAGGGTCTCGGTCAGCAGCGCCTGGACGATCGCGAACTGGTCGTCGGCCTCGTTCGCCGCGTCGGTGCTGACGATCAGGCGGTGCGGGGGAGGCGGGGTCATGCGGACTCGCGCTGCACGAGGGTCGTCGCGAGGATCGGCTGCCGGTCGACCGGGCGGCCCTGCACGACGGCGACGACGGTCTCGGCGGCGACGCGGCCCATGTCCTCCAGGGGCTGCCGGATGGTCGTGAGGGTCGGATCCGAGGTGGTCGCGATGACGACGTCGTCGAAGCCGATGACGGAGACGTCGGCGGGGACGCGGCGGCCGGACGCCTGGAGCACGCGGATCGCGCCGTTGGCCATCAGGTCGGAGGAGGCGAAGACGCCGTCGAGGTCGGGGTGGCGCTGCAGGAGGCGGGCCATCGCGGCGGAACCGCTCTCGAGGGTGAAGGCGCCGTGCACGATCGGGCTGGAGTCGAGGCCGAGCTCGGTCAGCTCGTCGCGCCAGCCGCGGATGCGGTCGCGGGCGGGCTCCATGTCGTGCGGGCCGGCGATGATGCCCAGGCGCCGGCGGCCGGAGTCGGCGAGCGCGCGGGCGGCGAGGCGGCCGCCTCCGTAGTTGTCGGAGTCGATGACGATCGCGTCCTCGGGCAGGGCGACGCGAGGGCGGCCGACCCAGGCGATCGGCACGGGGGAGTCGGCCAGCGCCTGGGCGAGGTGGGTGATCTCGTGCTGGAGGATCACGATCGCGCCGTCGACGGCCCGCGAGCGGAGGAAGCGGGGGATGCGGTCGCTGTCGTCGTGGTCGGCGGGCAGCAGCACGGGCTGCACCTCGCCGGCGTAGAGGCCCTTCGCGGCGCCCTTCAGCACCGAGGTGAAGAACGTCCCGGTGAGGCTGTCGAGCTCGTTGAAGGCGACGATCAGGGCGATGGCCCCGGCCCGCCCGCCGCGGAGCATCCGGGCGGCGCTGTTCGCCTCGTAGCCGAGGGACTTCGCGGCGCGCTCGACCGCGGCGGTCATCCGGACGTCGACATTGGTGCCGCCTGCGAGCACACGGGCGGCGGTGGCGCGCGAGACGCCCGCGGCCTGGGCGACGTCCACCAGCGTGGGTCGAGTCATGCTGCTTCCTTCTGCGAGGGGAGGTTCCGGCTTCCGCGCCTCCCCGCGGAGCACGGTGGGGAGAGCGTCGGAGTGAAGACTCGCACGGGGCGGCGGGCGGCCGTCCGGAACTGCTCGATTTGCGAAACTTCCCTTTGATACTAGGCGGAGATCGTTATCTCGCGGAGACCGGTTCTCGCTTGCATCGTGCTCGCGGGCGGGTTAGGTTGGCCGCCAAGAGATCGTTCTCTGAGGCCCGCCCTCACCGAAACCCTGCGAATCCCCAACGAAGAGGAATTGTCGTGAAAAGAAGCCTGACGGCCGTAGCCGCCGCAGCAGCAGTAGTCGCGCTCACCCTGACCGGGTGCTCGTCCGGAGGGGGAGGAGGCGCCTCGGACGACCCGAACGCCGAAGCCACCTTCTGGTCCTTCACCGGTATCAACGCCAAGGACAGCGTCGACGAGTACCTCGCGAAGATGCCCGACGCGAAGATCAAGCTCTCCGAGGTCGGCAGCACGACCGAGACCGCCACCGCCCTCACCGCGGCCCTCGCCGGCGGCAAGGTGCCCGACCTGGTCATGATCCAGAACGACGACCTGCCCCAGTTCGTCGCCAACAGCTCGAACTTCCTCGACCTGCGCACCCTCGGCGGCGACGACGTCGCCTCCACCTACCTCCCGTGGGCCGCCTCCGCCGCGACCGCCGACGACGGCTCCGTCGTGGGCGTCCCGACCGACGTCGGCGGACTGGGCTTCGCCTACCGCGCCGACCTCTTCGAGCAGGCCGGCCTGCCGACCGAGCCCGACCAGGTCGCCGAGCTCTGGAAGGACTGGCCGTCCTTCATCGAGACCGGCAAGAAGTACACCGAGGCGACCGGCAAGCCGTTCGTCGACAACATCGAGACCAGCGTCTTCTTCTCGACCGTCAACCAGGTCTCGGAGAAGTACTACTCGCCCGACGGCGAGCTGGTCTACGACACCAACCCGCAGGTTAAGGACGCGTTCCAGGTCGCCGTGGACACCAAGGACGCCGGCATCAGCGCCGGCATCGCCGCCTGGTCCTCGGGCTGGGCTCCGGGCCGCGCGAACGGCGCCTTCGCCGTGACGATCGCCCCCTCGTGGATCCTCGCCGGCATCAAGACCGACGCCCCCGACACCGCCGGCAACTGGCGCGTCACCAGCGTCCCCGGCATCGGCGGCAACTGGGGCGGCAGCGTCATCGCCATCCCCGCCCGCGCCGAGCACCCCGAGGCCGCCTGGCAGTACATCAAGACGATGATGTCGGCCGAGGGCCAGACCGACCACTTCAAGGCCTCGGGCACGCTGCCCGCCGCCACCGAGGCGGTCGCCAGCGAAGAGGTCCAGTCGTACACCGACCCGTTCTTCGGCGACTCGAAGATCGGCGAGGTCATGGCGACCTCCGTCGAGCAGTTCCCGTCCTTCTACAACGGACCGGACACCACCCCGATCAACGGGGCGCTCCTCAACACCCTCGTCGAGCTGGAGGCCGGCAACGTGACCTCCGACAAGGCGTGGTCGACCGCACTCGACACGGCCAAGCAGGCCATCGGCGGCTGATCGCCCCACCCACCCGAGCGGCCCGGCGCCTCGCGCGCCGGGCCCCTCCCCCCTTTCTCGACGGAGGTACTCCCGTGTCAACGGTGACAGCAGCACCACCCCGCAAGCAGCGCAAGCAGCCCAGCGCGCCGGTCCAGAAGGCCGCGCGGATCCGCAACTCCCTCTCGGAGCGGATCGCCCCCTACGCGTACGTCGCGCCCTTCTTCATCATCTTCATCGTCTTCGGGCTCTTCCCGCTCCTGTTCACGTTCTACGTCTCGCTCTTCGACTGGAACCCGATCGGCGAGCAGACCTTCGTCGGCATCGCGAACTTCCAGCAGCTCTTCGCCGACTCCCGGTTCTGGAACGCGCTGGTCAACACCTTCGGCATCTTCATCATCTCGACGGTGCCCCAGCTGCTGTTCGCCCTCTTCCTCGCGCACCTGCTGAACCACGCCCGCCTCCGCTGGGCGAACTTCTTCCGCATGGCGCTGCTGGTGCCGTACATCACCTCCGTCGCGGCGACCGCGATCGTGTTCGCGCAGATCTTCGACAAGAACTTCGGCCTGATCAACTGGTTCCTCGGCATCTTCGGACTGCCGTCGATCAACTTCCTCGCCACGAACTACGGCTCCTGGATCGTCATCTCGACGATGGTCTTCTGGCGCTGGTTCGGCTACAACACGCTCCTCTACCTGGCGGGCCTGCAGTCGCTGCCCCGCGAGATGTTCGAGGCGGCCTCCGTCGACGGCGCGTCCAGCTGGCAGCAGTTCCGCCACCTGACGATCCCGGCGCTGCGCCCGATCATCGTCTTCACCGTGATCATGTCGACCATCGGCGGTCTGCAGATCTTCACGGAGGCGCTCCTGGTGGCTCCCGAATCGGGCCTCACCTGCGGCGCCGGCCGGCAGTGCCAGACGCTGGCGCTCTTCCTCTACGAGCAGGGCTTCGGCCAGTTCAAGTTCGGCTACGGATCCGCCATCGGCGTCGTGCTGTTCGTGATCGTGGTCCTCGTCTCCCTCCTCAACTTCTACCTCTCCACCCGCACCCGGAAGGAGGCCGTCTGATGTCGGATGTGATCGACCAGGCCGTCCCGCAGACGCTGGCCCCCACGGTCCAGAAGGCACAGCTGCCGAAGCGGCGCGGGAAGGGCGGCGGAGTCGGCTGGCCGACCTACGTCTTCCTCGTGATCGCGGTGCTCGTCTCGATCTTCCCGCTCTACTACATGTTCGTCGTCGCGTCGGTCGGAGCGACCGCCGTCACGTCGATCCCGCCGCGCCTGTACCCGGGCACGAACTTCATGGCGATCGCCGAGAAGGTGTTCGACACCGTCCCGTTCGTCGCCTCGATGCTGAACAGCCTCATCGTGTCGCTGAGCATCGCCGTCATCTCGGCGATCCTCTGCGCGATGGCCGGCTTCGCCTTCGCGAAGCTGCAGTTCCCGGGCCGCAACGTGCTGTTCCTCATCGTGCTGCTGACCATGACGGTGCCGGCGCAGCTGAGCATCATCCCGCAGTACCTGATCGTCTCGGCGCTCGACTGGGTCGACACCCTCCAGGCGATCATCGTGCCGGGCCTGGCCAGCGCCTTCGGCATCTTCTGGATGCGGCAGCACATGTCCACGACGGTCAGCGACGAGCTGATCCAGGCGGCCCGCATCGACGGCGCCAACTCGTGGCAGCTGTTCTGGCGCATCGCCTTCCCGGTGGTCCGCCCCGCGGCGTTCGTCCTCGGACTGATCACCTTCACCGCGGTCTGGAACGACTTCATGTGGCCGTTCATCGTCCTCAAGTCGCCGGAGCTGTTCACGGTGCAGATCGCGCTGAAGCAGCTGCAGGCCAACCGCTCGATCGACGTCGCCCTGGCGATGGGCGGATCGTTCATGGCCACCCTCCCGCTGCTGATCGCGTTCTTCTTCGTCGGCCGCCGGATGGTGTCCGGGATCATGGACGGGGCGTTCAAGGGCTGATGCACGACGCTTCCCCAGCACTGCCCGGGACGGACGCCGCGCGTCCTCCCGGGCGGGACTGGCGGGATCGCGCTCTGCCTCCGGCCGAGCGCGCCCGCCTCCTGACCCAGGAACTCACCCTCGAGGAGAAGGCGGCGCAGCTCGGCTCCGTCTGGCTCACCGACTCCGCCGACGACTTCGCCCCGAAGCTCGACGACGGGATCGCCGCGGGCGACGACCTCTTCACCGGCGGCCTCGGCCAGCTGACCCGCGTGTTCGGCACCGAGCCGGTCACTGTCCCGGAGGGCGTCCGCCGGCTCCGCGAGCTGCAGGAGCGCGTGGTCGCCGGCAGCCGCCTCGGCATCCCGGCCATCGCGCACGAGGAGTGCCTCACCGGGCTGGCCGCGTACGGCGCGACCGCGTTCCCCACTCCGCTCGCCTGGGCGGCCACCTTCCACGAGGAGCTCCTGGGCGAGATGGCGGAGGCGATCGGCTCGGACATGCGCGCACTCGGCATCCACCAGGGCCTCGCCCCGGTCGTCGACGTCGTGAAGGACTACCGCTGGGGCCGCGTCGAGGAGACCCTCGGCGAGGACCCGTACCTGGTCTCGCAGCTCGGCGCCGCCTACGTGGCGGGGCTGGAGGGGACCGGCGTCGTCGCGACACTGAAGCACTTCGCCGGGTACGCCGCCTCCCGCGGCGCCCGCAACCACGGACCCGTGAGCATGGGGCCGCGCGAGCTCGCCGACACGGTGCTGCCTCCGTTCGAGGCCGCCCTGCGGCACGGCGGCGCCCGCAGCGTGATGACCTCGTACACCGACATCGACGGCGTGCCCAGCAGCGCCAGCCGGCACCTGCTGACGACGCTGCTCCGCGACCGCTGGGGCTTCGAGGGCACGGTCGTCGCCGACTACTGGGCGGTGCCGTTCCTCCAGGCCATGCACCACGTGGCGGTCGACGCGGCCGACGCGGGGCGCCTGGCGCTGCACGCCGGGGTCGACGTCGAGCTGCCGCAGACGGCGGCGTACGGCGAGCTGCCGCGCCTGATCCGCGAGGGCGTCGTCGACGAGGCCGACCTCGACCGCTCCGTGGCCAGGCACCTCCGCCACAAGTTCGAGGCGGGCCTGCTCGACGGCGGCCCGCTGGTGCCCGAGGGAGCCGAGGACGTCGACCTCGACAGCGCCCGCAACCGCGCGATCTCGTCGCGGATCGCGGAGGAGTCGGTCGTGCTGCTGCGCGACGAGGACGTCGCGGGGCTGCTGTCCTCCGGCTCGCTCGCCGTCGTGGGACCGGCCGCGGACCAGTTCCGCAGCTTGGTCGGCTGCTACGCGTTCCCCAACCACGTGCTCTCCAAGCACCCCGGCCACGACCTCGGGCTGTCGATCCCGACGGTGCTGACGGCGCTGCAGGAGGAGTTCGGAGCGTCGCGCGTGCGCTTCGGGGCGGGCGGCTCGATCACCTCCGCGTCGACCGACGGCGTGCAGGAGGCGGTGGACCTCGTCCGCGCCTCCGACGCGGCGGTCGTCGTGGTCGGCGACATCGCCGGGCTCTTCGGCGACGGCACCTCGGGCGAGGGCTGCGACGCGGCCGACCTCCGCCTCCCCGGAGCGCAGGAGCCGCTGGTGACGGCCGTGCTCGAGACCGGCGTGCCCACCGTGGTGGTCGTCCTCTCGGGCCGGCCCTACGCGCTCGGGGCGTTCGGAGCGGCGCGCGGACTCGTGCAGGCGTTCTTCCCGGGAGCGGACGGGGCGGCTGCGGTCGCCGGCGTGCTCTCGGGCCGCGTGGCTCCGACCGGGCGGCTGCCCGTGCAGATCCCGCGGCTCCCGTCCGCGTCGACCACGTACCTGCAGCCGTCGCTCGGGCTCTCGAACCCCGGGATCACGGCGCTGGACGCGACTCCGCTCTACCCGTTCGGCTACGGGCTGACCCGCGGCGCGGTGACGTACACGGAGCTGGCGACGGCGGCGGAGCTGCCGGTCGGCGGATCGCTCGACGTGGCGGTATCGCTCCGGAACGACGGCGCCGACACGGTCGAGGTGGTGCAGCTCTACGCGGGCTACCCGACCTCGGCGGTGGTGCGGCCGGTCGCGCAGCTCATCGGCTTCGCGCGCGTGCCGATCGCGGCGGGCGAGACGATGACGGTGCACTTCCACGTCGACGCGGCCCGGCTCGCGGTGACGGGGGAGGACGGCCGGCTCGCCGTGGACCCGGGGCCGCTGCGGCTGACGGCCGGCGCCTCGGCGGCGGACGCGGCGGTGACGGCGGAGGTGTCGATCACAGGGGAGCGGCGGTTCCTCGCCGAGCGGGCGCTGCGGACCCCCTGGTCGGTGGCGCGAGGCTGAGCGGTCGGCGCCTCAGGGGGGAGGCGCCGGCCGCTCGCGGGGGCGGGCCGGTGGTGCCGGCTCGCGAGTCCGCAGAAGTCGCGGTGCTCGAGTGCGGGACCTGCGACTTCTGCGGGGTCGGCGGCGGGGAGCGCGACGGCCGCGTAGCACCGCAGGCGCCAAGCGCAAGGGGCCCGCGCGAGCCGGGGGCCCGGCCTAGCGTGGAAGGAGCGGCGCCGCCGGTGGCGGCCCGCGGAGAAGACCGATGCAGAGGAGAGTCATGCCCGCCCTGACCGACACGTTCACGCTGTCCAACGGAGTCGCCATCCCGAAGATCGGGTTCGGCACCTGGCAGATCCCCGACGGCCCCGAGGCCTACGACGCGACGACCGCCGCGCTCGAGGCCGGCTACCGCCACATCGACACCGCCCGCGCCTACGGCAACGAGGCGAGCGTCGCCCGGGCCCTGCGCGACAGCGGCGTCCCGCGCGACGAGGTGTTCATCACCACCAAGCTCCCGGCCGAGGTGAAGGACTACGAGGGCGCGAAGGCGAGCTTCGAGACCACCATGGCGGCGCTCGAGCTCGACCACGTCGACCTGTACCTCATCCACGCCCCGTGGCCCTGGCAGGACATGGGCTCCGACCACCGCGAGGGCAACATCGCGGCGTGGAAGGCGATGGAGGAGATCCTCGAGGCCGGTCGCTCGCGCGCCATCGGCGTCTCGAACTTCCAGGTGGCCGATCTGGAGTCGCTGATCGCGGCGACCGACGTGGTGCCGCACGCCAACCAGATCCGCTGGTTCGTCGGCAACACCCAGGACGAGACGACCGCCTACTGCAAGGAGCACGGCATCCTCGTCGAGGGGTACTCGCCCCTCGCGACGGGCGGCCTGCTCGACAACTCCGACATCGGCGAGATCGCCGCGAAGTACGACAAGTCGGTGGCGCAGCTCTGCATCCGCTACCTGCTCGAGAAGGACGTGCTGCCGCTGCCGAAGTCGACGACGCCCTCGCGCATCGTCGAGAACGCCGACGTCGACTTCGAGATCTCGTCCGAGGACCTCGCGCACCTCGACTCGCTCGTCGACACGGAGTCCTGACCCGCGGTCGCCCGCTCGTGACGGGCCGGAGGCCGTCGCACTCGAGCTCGAGTGCGGCGGCCTCCGTCGTCTCGGCGCGTCCGCCGCCGCCTCCGCTCGCGAGTGCGCAGGAGTTGTCGCAGTGGGCGTCGAGTGCGACAAGTCCTGGCTTCTCGCCGGACTCCTCCGATCGCGGTTCCGCGAGTGCGCAGGAGTTGTCGCAGTCGGTCTCGAGTGCGACAACTCCTGGAGTCTCGGGGTGCTCGGCGTAGGAGCGACGGGCGTCCGGCGTCCCGAGGCCGCTCGCGAGTGCGCAGGAGTTGTCGCAGTGGGCGTCGAGTGCGACAAGTCCTGGCTTCTCGCCGAGCCGGGGCGAGGCGGGGCGGGCCGGGG
>NZ_PSUB01000013.1:0-83721 GCF_002931595.1 Rathayibacter sp. AY2B9 | reverse complement strand
GAGGGAGGGTCGCCGTGCCGTAGGCGGGGCCTGCGGCGGGTTGGTCGGGGGACGAGGGCGGGGTGTTCTCCGGCGGGAGAGGTGTGCTCATCGCGCGAGTATCGCAGAGCGGCGACGGCCTGCCGCGACATCGAGACGTCCCGTCTCAACACGTCCCTCCCCCTCCCGCGGGATGCCGTTCGGACACGCCGGACACGGCGTGTCGCGGACCGGAGCGGCACCTCGCGGAGGGAGGACGGTGCGCCTCAGCGCAGCGACTCGAGCACGGCCTCCAGCTCGTCGACGGCGAAGTCGATCTCGGCGGCGGTGACCACGAGCGGCGGCGCCAGGCGGATCGTCGAGCCGTGGGTGTCCTTGGCCAGAACTCCGCGGGCCATCAGGGCCTCGCAGACGGCGCGGCCCGAGGCGAGCCCCGGGTCGATGTCGATGCCGGCCCAGAGTCCGGCGCCGCGGACGGCGACCACTCCGCGGCCGATCAGCGCCTCGAGGCGGGCGTGCAACTGCGCGCCGCGCTCGCGGGCGAGGGCCTGGTACTCGCCGGTCGCGAGCATCTCGACGACTGCGAGGCCGACGGCCGCGGCGAGCGGGTTGCCGCCGAAGGTGGAGCCGTGCTGGCCCGGCTGCAGGACGCCGAGCACGTCGGCGTCCGCGACCACGGCCGAGACGGGGACGATGCCGCCGCCGAGCGCCTTGCCGAGCAGGTAGACGTCGGGGACGACTCCGACCAGGTCGCAGGCGAAGGTGGCGCCGGTGCGGCCGAGGCCGGACTGGATCTCGTCGGCGATGAAGAGGACGTTGCGGCGCGCGGTGATCTCGCGGACGGCCGGGAGGTAGTCGGCCGGCGGCACGACGATGCCCGCCTCGCCCTGGATCGGCTCGATCAGCAGCGCCACGGTGTCGTCGTCGATCGCGGCTTCGAGGGCTTCCGCGTCGCCGAACGGGACCGTGCGGAATCCGGGCGTGAACGGAGCGAAGCCGTCGCGGGCCTCCGCGTCGTCGCTGAACGAGATGATCGTGGTCGTGCGACCGTGGAAGTTGCCCGCCGCGACGATGATGTTCGCCCGGCCCGGAGCGACGCCCTTGACCCGGTAGCCCCAGGCGCGGGCGACCTTGATGCCCGACTCGACCGCCTCCGCGCCCGTGTTCATCGGCAGGACCATGTCCTTGCCGGCGAGCGCGGCGAGCGCCGTGACGAACGGGCCGAGGCGGTCGTTGTGGAACGCGCGGCTGGTCAGGGTGACGCGGCCGAGCTGCTCGCGGGCCGCCTCCAGCAGCACCGGGTGCGAGTGGCCGAAGTTCACGGCGGAGTAGGCGGCGAGGCAGTCGAGGTAGCGGACGCCCTCGACGTCGGTGATCCAGGCGCCCTCGCCGGTGGCCGCGACGACGGGCAGCGGGTGGTAGTTGTGGGCGGCGTGCTCCTCCTCCGCGGCGATGAGGGCGGCGGAGCGGGCGGTGTCGGTGTCGGTGATGCTCATGTCGTTCCTCCTGAGGGGACGATCGACTCTCCAGGAGTCGTCGCGCTCGGCGTCGAGTGCGACGGATCGTGGACAGTGGAGGGTGGGTCGGCGCTGCTGATCGCCGACCACGGGGAGTGGGTCAGCGGCGCAGCTCGAGGGTGCAGCACTTCACGCCGCCGCCGCCGAGCAGCAGCTCGGACAGGTCGACGCCGATCGGGTTGTAGCCGCGCTCGCGCAGCTGGCGCTCGAAGCCCGTCGCACGGGACGCGATGACGACATTGAGGCCGTCGGAGAAGGAGTTCAGCCCGAGCACGGACGCGTCCTCCTCCGAGACGAGGATCGCGTCGGGGTAGAGCTCGCGGAGGGTGCGGTTGCCCTCCTCGCTGAACGCGCTCGGAAGGTAGGCGATGTTCGTGTCGTCGAGCACGGCGATCGCTGTGTCGAGGTGGTAGAACGACGGGTTCACGAGCTCGAGCGTGACGACCTCGCGGCCGAAGACGCGGGCGACCTCGGCGTGCGAGTCGGAGGCGGAGCGGAAGCCCGTGCCGGCGAGGATCCGCTCGCCGACGAGGAGGAAGTCGCCCTCGCCCTCGTTGACCTCCTCGGGGACGCGGACGCCGAAGCCGGCCGAGCGGAACCAGTCCATGTACGCCGGGCCCTCGGGCTGGCGCTCGGGGTAGGTGAAGGAGGCGCCGTAGGCGATGCCGTCGATCACGAATCCGCCGTTGGCCGCGTAGACCATGTCCGGCAGTCCGGCCTCGGGCGCGATCAGCTCGATCGTGAAGCCGAGATCGGCGTAGGTGTCGTAGAGGGTCTGCCACTGCCGGACGGCGAGGGCGGTGTCGGTGGGGACCTGCGGGTCCATCCACGGATTGATGCGGTAGACGACGGTGAAGTGCTCGGGACGGCACATCAGGATCGTCTTCGCGACGGGAGTTCGGGCGGGTGCCTCTGCGAGCACGGCGGTATCGGTCATTCGAGTCCTCCTGCGAAAGGATGCGGATGAGCGGACCTGGTCCAGTGGCTCCGTGCCCCGCGCATGACGCAACGGGATGGAGCACGCTCGCGCCCAGTCTTGCACGCGCCGATCGTGCGGTTCTCGTCGTGGGGCGCACGGAACGCGCGTGGACGGTGGGTGCGGCGCGGGAAACCACCGCGGCTCTCCTGCGGGGCACTGTGATGCCGCCGCGACTCTCGCCTTGAGGCAGCTTTCGGAGGGACGACGTTGCGCCTCTCGGCGAGAAGGCCTTATCCCTCTCTCGTGTCATCGCGCTGATGACATCTGTGGAATCCATCGAATTCCGCCCTGAATGGGGGACTTAGGGCAGCGATAAGCGGCATGGGACGATCCCTCCGGCCCGACAGTCGTCGGCCTTCTCGCTCCGACGAATCCGGATGCCCTCCTCCATGCGAACGAAGACCCTCAGCGTCTCCCTTTTCCTCGCCCTGCTCCTCTCCCTCTTCGTCGCGACCCCGGCCCAGGCCGCGGGATCGCCTGCGGCGCCGACGAACGTCGTCGCTTCCGACAACAGCTGCACGGACGCCGTCACCATCTCGTGGACGGCACCCGCGCAGAAGGTCGCCGGCTATCGCGTGCACATCTACACGATTTACACGACGCGATATGGGGACACCGACTCGTATACGACAGCCCTGACGGAAGTGTCGAACGCAACATCGGTCTCTTTCGACTTACCTCGCGATGTGAATGGCTATACCATCGAAGTTGCGAGTGTGACTGATTTCAACGCCTCGTTCTCCGGCGGCGAGTACGGCCAGAAACTAGTCGCATCATCGACCCAGAGCATCCCGACTAGCACCGGTCTCTACCATTACTGGAACGTCCCTGCGCCGGCCGAGCTCTCGGTGGCCTACGACGAATCCACAGCACTGGCTTCCGCCCGGTGGAAGCGGCCGTCGATCAACGGGGAAGCGTGCTCCTTCGATGAGTACCACGCCACGCTCGACGATATTGCGAGTTACGACGATGACTGGGGCAACGGCAGCGGCTACGACGTCGAGTACTCCCTGACCACAACCTCGCAGAATCTCGATGTGGCCGCTGGCCATCGCTACGAATACTGCATCTGGGCTGCGTCCTGGTACTTCAGGTCGGAAAGTGCCGACTATGCCGACTACCTCGACTCTCCAAAGAGCTGTGTCTCCTTCGGCACCGGCACCACCCGTCCGGCTGCTCCTGAATTCGCATACGCGGAGCCCAGCGGCACGTCGATGACCGTTTCATGGGAGGCGCCCTACGCCGACGGCGGCACCGACATCACGGGCTACAGGGTCAGCCGCAACGGCACCGACGCGTCCGGCAGCGGCCCCTGGTCGACCGTCGTCTCCGCCGACCGCCGCTCGCAGACGTTCACGAACCTGCGCCCGAACACCTCCTACACCTTCACCGTTCAGGCGATCAACGCGGTCGGCACCAGCGAAGCGGCAACGGTCACCCGCACCGCCGACGCCTACTTCGCCCCCTCCGTTCCCACGCGCGTCGCCGGCACCACGAACGACAGCTTGCGATCCGCGACGATCTCATGGTCTCCTCCGGAGTCGGCCGGCAACCCGGCGATCACCGGCTACCGCGTCTCGCGCAACGGCGTCGACAACGCGGGTGCCGGTCCGTGGTCGACGACGGTCGCCGCCACCGCACGCTCCTTCACGTTCACGCACCTGGCGGCGGGCGCCACCTACACGATGAGCGTCAGCGCTATCAATGCCGGAGGCGACAGCGGGGCGGCATCGACCGTCGTGCGCATCGGCGGCACCGCCCTCACCGCCGCGACTCCGACCGTCACCGGCACCGCCACGGTCGGCTCGACGCTCACGGCGAGCGCCGGCACCTGGGGCCCCTCCCCCGTGGCCCTCGCCTACCAGTGGCGTGCGAACGGCACCGCGATCAGCGGGGCGACCGGCACCACGTACCGTCCGGTCGCGGGCGACGCGGGCAGGGTGATCACCGTCGCCGTCACGGGCTCGAAGTCGGGCTACGTCTCGACGACACGCGTCTCCTCCGGGACCGCTGCCGTGACCGGCGGCGCGATCACCGCTGCGACGCCGACCATCAGCGGCACGGCGAAGGTCGGCTCGACCCTCACCGCGAAGCCCGGCACCTGGGGTCCCTCCCCCGTCGCCCTCGCCTACCAGTGGAAGGCGAACGGTACCGCTCTGAGCGGGGCGACGTCCGCGACGTACACGCCGACCGGCGCCACTCTCGGGAAGACGATCACTGTGACGGTCACGGGGTCGAAGTCCGGATTCACCGCTGTGACGAAGACCTCCGCGAAGACGAGCGCCGTGGTGGCGGGCACCCTCTCCGCCGCGACCCCGACGATCACCGGCACCGCGAAGGTCGGCTCCACCCTGACCGCCAAGCCGGGCACGTGGGGACCCTCGCCGGTGGCCCTCACCTACCAGTGGAAGGCGAACGGCACCGCGATCTCCGGGGCGACCTCCGCCACCTACAAGCCGACCAGCGCCACGGTGGGGAAGAAGATCACGGTGACCGTCACCGGCAAGAAGGCCGACTACACAACGGCGACGCGCACCTCCGCCGCCACCGCAGCGGTCGTCAAGTAGGGGATCCGACCCGGGTCGCCGGGGGAGCCTGCTCGCGCGGACTCCTCCGGCGGCCCCGGGAATCCACCACCACCGTCCCCCGGACGGGGGCCCATCCCGCCGACACCCGCCCTCGCCCGGAGGCGGGCGGCGGCTAGCATTCAGACACCGTGTCCGCCGCGGCCTCCCGCGGATCCTGCCGAAAGGCCCGCCGTGCCCGCACGCCCCCTCGCCGCGATCGGCGTCTCCGCTCTCCTGCTGGCCGGCCTCGCCGCCGGTCCAGCCGTCGCCGCCCCCGATCTCCCGGGCGCGAGCGCCGCGCAGGAGGCGGCCGCCGAGGTCGTCCTGTCCGGCACCATCGCGCTCCGCGACGCCGATGAGGAGCACCCCGCCCCCGAGAACCCGTACTTCTACGTCCAGGTCGAGGACGCCGAAGGGGACGTGGTCGCCCAGGCGAACACGGGCGCGGACTTCTCCCTCCCCGTTCCCGGCGGCGAGCCCCTCACCGTCCGCGCGAACCTGATCGGCAGCGACGACTGGTACCCGACCTGGTTCGGCGACACCCCGGTCGCCGAGGCCGCGAGGACGACCCGGGGGACCGACGAGTCCGTCGCCATCTCCCTCCTGCGCAGCGCCGAGCTGTCCGGATCGGTCACCGCCGACGCGGTCCCGGGCGTCTCCTCCCCCTCCTTCGACGTGCAGGCCTGGTGGGTCGACGGAGGGACGTACTCGCTGCTCGACACCGTCCCCGTCACCGGAGCCCCCGGCGCCGCCCGCGCGTGGGACACGGGCGACCTCGCCCTGCCCGCCGGCGACTACCTCCTGCGCCTCGTGGAGCCGGGGTACCCCGCCTACGACGACCAGTACTTCTCGCGCCTGGCCCGCCTCGACGAGCGCGCGGTCGTCTCCGTGCCGCCGGGCGGCCGCAGCGGCATCGACTTCTTCCCGTCCGCCTACTCCTCCGACGTCGCCCGCCTCGCCGGGACCGACCGGTACGCGACCGCCGTCGCGGTGACCGCCTCCGGATTCGCCGACGGCGCCCCCGTCGTCTACCTCGCCAGCGGAGCGAACTGGCCGGACGCGCTGAGCGCCGGCCCCGCCGCCGCGAAGCAGGGCGGCGCCCTCCTGCTCACCGACCCGAGCGTCCTGCCCGCCGTGGTGGCGGCCGAGCTGCGCCGCCTCGCCCCGCAGCGGATCGTCGTGGTCGGCAGCGCCCTCTCCGTGAGCGAGTCGGTGCTCCAGCAGGTGAAGGCCCTCGGGATCCCGACCGAGCGCATCGAGGGCGTCGACCGCTACGACACCTCGCGCCGGATCGTCGAGGACGCCTTCCCGGACGGCAGCTACGAGAACGTCTTCGTCGCGACCGGCACCAACTTCCCGGACGCCCTCTCGGTCGCGCCGATCGCCGGCCGCCGCGCCGAGCCCGTCCTCCTCGTCGACGGCGCCCGCTCGCGCCTCGACCAGCCGACCCGTGACACCCTCGCCGGACTCGCCCCCTCCTCCGTGCAGCTGCTCGGCGGTGCGCCGTCGATCTCGACCGCCGTGGAGGCCGACCTCCGCGCCGCGAAGATCGCCGACACCGTGTCGCGCATCGCCGGGACGGACCGCCACGACACCAGCCGACACCTCAACGACGTCTTCCCGCCGTCCGAGCTGGGCGACACCGTCTACCTCGCGACCGCCACCGGCTTCGCCGACGCGCTGGCCGTGGGCCCGGTCGCCGCGAAGCAGGGCGCCCCGCTCTACCTCAGCGAGCCGACCTGCCTGCCGCGCAGCACCCGTGTGAAGATGCAGGGCCACGACCTCGATCAGGTGCTGCTCCTCGGCAGCCCCCTGACCCTGTCGGCGCAGGTGCGCTCGCTGTCCGCCTGCTGAGACCCGAGACGCACCGCACCAGCCCTGGAGATCCATGAGCGCCACCGCCGACCGTCCCCTCCTCGTCGGCATCGAGACCGGGGGCACGAAGGTCGTCGCGGCGGTCGCCGACGCCGCTGATCCCGAGCGGATCCTCGCGACGACGACCCTGCCGACCCGCGGGCCCGCCGAGACTCTCGCCGATCTGGCCGGCTTCGTCAGCGGCCACGGAGTCGACGGCACCGTCGCCGCGGTCGGCGTCGCCTCCTTCGGCCCGCTCGACATCGATCCCGGCTCGCCGACCTACGGGCACCTCACCTCCACGCCGAAGCTCGGCTGGGAGGGCACCGACGTCCTCGGCCCGATCGGCGCGGCCGCACCGGGCGCCCGGCTCGCGCTGGTCACCGACGTCAACGGAGCCGCCCTGGGCGAGGCCCGCTGCGGCGCCGGAGCCGGAGTCGACGACTTCGCCTATCTGACGGTCGGCACCGGAGTCGGGGGCGGCGTGATCGCGGGCGGACGGCTCCTCGCCGGCAGCGGCTGGCCCGAGGTCGCGCACCTGCTGCCCCGCCGCCACCCCGAGGACGGCTTCGCCGGCACCTGCCCCTTCCACGGCGACTGCCTCGAGGGCCTGGTCGCCGGTCCCGCGATCTCGGCGCGCTGGGGCGTCGACGGCTCCCGCCTCGGCCCCGAGGAGGCGGCCGCGAACCTCCGCTTCAGCTCCTACTACCTCGCGCAGCTCGTCACGACGCTCGCCTACGTCACGGGCGTGCGGCTCGCGGTCCTCGGCGGAGGCGTGTCGAAGACGCCCGGGCTCGTCCCCGCGGTCGAGGCCGAGGTCGAGCGGCTGATGGGCGCGCCCGGAGCGACGGGGACGGGCGGCGGGCGGATCCGCATCGTGCGCCCGGCCCTCGGCGACGAGTCCGGGGTGCGCGGGGCGATCTCGCTGGCGGAGTCCCTGCTCGCCTGAGCTCTACCCTCGTCCCATGAGCGACCGACCCGTCGACCCCTCCGCCCCCGACTCCGGTCGCGACGAGACGGTGGAGGAGCGATCCGACCGCAACTGGAACGAGATCCTGCAGGAGCTGCGGGTCGTGCAGACCGGCACGCAGATCCTGGGCGGCTTCCTGCTGACGCTGTGCTTCCAGCAGCGCTTCGCCGACCTCGCGCCGCCCGACGTGGCGCTCTACCTCGTGCTCGTCCTGCTCGCCGCGTGCGTCACGATCCTGGCGCTGGCGCCCGTCATCGCCCACCGGCTGCTGTTCCAGCGGCGGAGGAAGGCCGAGCTGGTGCGGTTCGGCAACCGGGTGGTCACGGTGTGCCTCGCGGCGGGATCGCTGCTGTTCGTCGGAGTCGTGGGCTTCGTGTTCGACGTCGTGCTGGGCGGGCCGGCGGGCCTCTGGGCGGGCGGAGGCGTGCTGCTGCTGCTCGCGGTGGTCTGGGCGACCGCGCCGATCCTCCTGCGGAGGCGCTGAGGGCGGCGGAGTCTGCCCGCCCCTCCCCCGCGAGTCAACGGGGTACCCGGGTCCGCCGCGCTCTTCCTACCGTGGCCGCGAGGCGCGCACCGCGCCGACGCGAGAGGAGCACCATGACCGACCGGACCGAGCAGCCGCAGGAGAACCCGCAGAACCACGACCACGTCGACGACGCGGGCGTCGACAAGCCCTCGCAGGCCGAGGGCGACGACACCGAGGGATCGGCCGGCTGATCGCCGCCTCGATCCCCGTCCTCCCCGCGGTCGACAGCAGCGCGGCCGTCCTCGCCGACGGCTACCTCTTCGGGACGCGGCGCTTCGACGACGTGGGCGCGGACGCGTTCCGCACCCGGATCCTCGGACGGCCCGTGATCATGGCGCGCGGCATCGAGGCGGCGCGCTTCTTCTACGAGGGCGGGCGCTTCGACCGCGAGGGCGCGCTGCCCGGCTCGGTGCTGCACCTCCTGCAGGACGAGGGCAGCGTGCAGACCCTCGAGGACGAGCCGCACCGGCGGCGGAAGCGCATGTTCCTGGATCTGGTGGAGACGCCCGAGCAGCGGTCGAGGCTGGTCTCGGCCTTCGCGCGGGAGTGGCAGGCGTCCGCCGCCCGGCTGACGGGCGAGCGGGTCCGCCTCCAGGACGTCGCCGCGGAGGTCCTGGGCCGCGCGGTCCTGTCGTGGGCCGGCATCGAGGCCGACGAGGAGGAGGTGCTGCGGCGCACGGACGAGCTCCGGGCGATGATCGACAACGCCGGGCGCTTCGGCCCGCCCAACTGGGCCGCGCGACTCCGCCGCCGCTCGACCGAGCGGTGGGCGCGCGGCCTGATCGAGGCGAGCCGGACGGCCGGACCCTCCCCGACTCCCCTGCACCGGATCGCGCACGAGAAGGAGGACGGCGGCCTCCTCCCCGTCGAGGTCGCCGCGGTGGAGCTGATCAACCTGCTGCGGCCCACGGTCGCGGTGGGGCGCTTCGTGGTGCTGGCGGCGCTCGCGCTGCACCGGCATCCGGAGTGGCGGGAGCGGCTCGCCGACCAGGAGGAGCGCGTCGCGTTCGCGAACGAGGTGCGGCGCTTCTACCCGTTCTTCCCGATGGTCGGAGGAAGGGCCCGCCGGGAGCTGGACTTCCGCGGCGAGACGCTTCCCGCAGGGCAGTGGATGCTGCTCGACCTCTACGCGACGGACCACGGCTCGCACTGGGAGGCGCCGGGCCGCTTCGATCCGGAGCGGTTCCGGTCGCCGGTCGACCGCAACGGCTTCATCGCCCAGGGCGGCGGGCACTACGGAGGCGACCACCGGTGCCCGGGCGAGCCGGCGACCGTCGACCTGCTGTCCGCGGCGCTGGAGCTCCTGGCCGCGGGGCACCCGTACGACGTCGAGGACGGGCAGGATCTGCGCGTGAGCCTGCAGAGCTTCCCGACCGGGCCGGAGGACGGCTTCGTGGTGAGGTTCCGCTAGGGGCGGGCGGGCTCGGCGGGCGGCCTCGGCGGTCGGCCTCGGTCGGCGGCCTCCGCGGGGGCGGTCCTCCTCCACAGGCCGCGGTTCCACGCGCTCTCCCCGGATCCGCTCGGGCGTTCCCCGCCCGCCTCGCCCGACGAGCACGCTCGGGGGATGCAGAAGCCGAGTCAGTCCTCCGGAGCGTCGAGCTCCTCGAGCGCCCGCAGCGCCTCGCGGGCGCGCTCGAGCCGATCGGCCTCGGGCTCGTCCCACCATGCCGGTCCGCGCTCGCCCAGCCCGTGCTTGGCGAGCCCGACCCTCCTGCGCGCCAGCGCCTCCGCCTCCGCGTCCTCGTCCTCGTGCATCCTGGCGGAGCGCACTCCCGAGCGCCCGCGCCCGAGGTGCGAGGTGAGGCCGGCGACCACGTCCTCCGGCAGAGAGGGGTCGGTGCGCCGCCATCGGCGGCCCTTCACCACGAGCCAGCGCTCGTCGTCCTCGTCGCTCACTCCGTCACCGCCGCCTCGGGTTGAGCCGGTCACCGGTGCTCGTGAGGTCCACCTGATCCGGCAGGAGGAGCGCCTCGATCCGCCCCGCGGCGGAGAGCCGCAGCAGGTCGTCGACGAGGGCGCGCGAGCCGCCGATCAGCGTCGAGTCGAAGTCGACCTCGCTCGCGAGGTACCAGGCCCGGTCCTCCGGCCAGAGCGCGAGCGGAGTCTGCACGACGAGCCCGGAGGCGTCGGCGAAGCCCGCCGAGCGCGCCCACGCGGTGTCCTCGAGCACCCTGACGTCGAGCGAGAGCAGAGGCCCCTCCCGCCCCGGCAGCTCTACCGTCGCCGCGGCGGCGGTCTCGGGGTGCTCCCAGCCGGTCGGCCGGGTGTCGCTCATCCACTCGGGCAGCTCGTCCGAGGCGTCCGAGCGGGAGATCAGGACTCGCGACCCGCCGCTCAGCACCCCGAACCCCTCCCAGAACACGGCCAGGCAGTCCTCGGGAGCGCTCGTGTGCTCCGCGAGCACGGCGGCGACGGCCGCGAGCTCGTCGAGCGGGAGCACTCCGAGGCGGGGCTCCGCGTACTCGTCGGGATGCTCGCCGGTGAGCGAGTCCCACTGCGCGAGCGGATGCAGGAGCGTCCCCTCCCGCTCGGCGACCTCGCGCCACCGCCGGGGCGGGTCGTCGGAGGGGTGCAGGATCCGCACAACCGCCTCGAACAGCGGAGGGACGATCCCCTCGAAGCGCCCGAACGGTCCGAGAGCACTCAGCATCGGGTCCGCCCGCGCGGCGTCCCGCTCGGCGCGCAGGGGCGCGTCCCGGGGTGTCGGCTCGACCATCGGCCCAGGCTAGCGCTGGACGGTCGCTCCGCTCAGGGCGGAGAGGGCCCGCTGCGGTCCCGTCTCGCGGGCGAGGGCCTCGGCGAGCGCCGTCAGCCGTTCCCGGGCGGGAGCGTCGAGTGCGAGCATCCGCCGCGCAGCCTCCGCGAGCTCTCCCCCGGAGGCCGCATTGGGGTCGAGCACGGCGGCGAACCCGGCGTCCTCGAGCGCGGCCGCCCCCGCGAACTGGTCCGTCGAGAACGGCAGGACGACGAGCGGCACGCCCGCGGTCATCGCCTCCGTGACGCTGTTGTTGCCGCCGTGGCTGACCGCGAGCGCGGCCCGGCGCAGGAGCGCGACCTGCGGCAGGAAGCCGCGGACCAGCCAGCCCTCGGGGACCTCGCCCAGGGCCGAGCGCTCGGTCGCGCCGGAGGCGAGAGCCACGCGGACGGGCCTGCCCCCGACCTCGATACCGGCCAGGGCCTCGACGACCCGGGCGAGCACGTCGTCGCGCACCGAGAGGAAGCTGCCGAAGCTCACGTAGACGACCGGATCCTCGGACGCGGCGAGCCACTCCTCGACCTCCCCGTCATCGGGCTCCTCGCGGACGGCGGAGCCGAGGAACGCGTGCGGCGGCAGCTGAGCGGTGCGGGCCGAGTCGTGGAGCTCGCCCGGGTAGTTGAGCAGCAGGACGTCGCCGCTCTCGGCGAAGGCGTCGGCGCTGGGCGCCGCCCCGGGGTCGAGGGTGGTGAGGGCGGCGTTCCACTCCGCGGTGAAGGAGTCGCGCACACGCTCGCAGAGGGCGCGGAGCGCATCGAGGTCGTCCGGCTCCGGAGCGAAGGCGTCCGGCCAGACCGGGGGGAAGCCGTAGACCTCGCCGGGCACCGTGAGCGCGCTGGGGTGGCCGAGCACGACGTCGCCGTAGGGCACGCGGAGTGCCTTCAGCGCCACGCGCGCGGTGAAGGCGAGGTGGTCGACCACGATCGCGTCGGGCTGCACCTCGTCGAGGATCACGCGCAGGCGCGCGGCGACGCCGGCCGGATCCCAGAGCAGGTCGGTGAGCCGCTCCCGCGCCTGGTAGGCGAGGGTCGGGACCATCCCGCGCCGGGTGGCGTCGAAGAAGCCGCGGAGGGACGCGCCCTCGTCGGGCGCCTGCTCCTCCGCGCGGATCGTGCCCGGGTTGGAGCCGCGCCCCAGCCGGAGCGCGATGTGCTCGAATCCGAAGCCGTCAACGATGGAGCGCGTCGCGTCGCCGGTGGCCACGACGACGCGCTCGCCCGCCTCCTGCCACGCCGTGCCGAGGGTCGCCAGCGGCAGCAGGTGCGACGCGTAGTCGGGGCTGATGATCAGCAGGGTCACGAGGCCCCCAGCACGAGCGGCGAGCGGAGAGGACGCTCCTGGTCCGCGGTCGCGTGCGCGTAGACGCCCGAGAGGGCATGAGCCATGGCCTGCACCGTGTAGCGCTCGGCGACCATCGCACGCCCGCGGGCCGCGGCGTGCTCGCCGAGAGGCCCTCCTGCGAGATCCAGTGCGGCGGCGGCGCCGGCGGCGAGCGCCGCGGGGTCGGCGGTGTCGACCAGGAAGCCGGTCTCCCCCTCCTCGACGTAGGTCGCGGGCCCGCCTGTCGCCGGAGCGACGACGACCAGTCCTGCGGAGAGCGCCTCGAGGAGGGCGATGCCGAACTCCTCCTTGACGCTCGCGCAGACGTAGGCGCCTCCCGGAGCAGAGAGCCCCGGTCGGCCGTGCCGGATCGCGCCGAGCCAGCGGGCCACGGTCCCGTTCGGGCGGTGGCCGGCCAGGAGCAGCCCGTCGGACGCGACGGCGCGGATGCGGTCGAGCTGCTCGCGCTCGTCGGGACTCGGGTCGGCGAGGTCGCCGCCGACCAGGAGCAGGTTGGCGCGCTCCCGGAGCGAGGGGTCGGACGCCCAGGCCTCGGCGAGCGCCGCCATCCCCTTCACCCGGTGCAGGCGGCCCACGCTGAGCAGCAGCGGGAGGCCGCGGCGGTGCTCGGGCAGCTCCTCCAGCAGGAGGTCGAGCGAGGCCAGGTCCCCGCCCTCGTCCAGCGCGACCGGCTCACCGGCGGCGGAGGCCCGTGCGGCCGCCTCGCCGCGCTCGACCAGGCCGACGTCGATCCCCTCCGGGACGATCGTGTGCCGCTCCGGGTGCGCGGTGATGTCGACGCCGATCAGCTCGCGGATGGTCGCGGCCAGCTCCTCCCGCGGGAAGAGGACGGTGTGCGCGGCGTCGGCGGCCAGGCGCTGCACCAGGCGCACGCGGAACCAGAAGTGCTCGGCGGCGTCGCGCTCGCCGAAGTCCGCGCGGGTGAGGGCGCCGGAGGCGTCCAGGCCCGCGATCAGGGCGTGCGGGTCCGGAGCGAGGGTGAACACGACGGGGATCTCGAGCTCCCGGGCGACCGCGGCCGCTGCGAGGGATCCGACGTCCGCCATCCGCAGGTGCAGCACGTCGACCCGGCCGGCCGCGCGCAGGATCCGGCGGATGCCGCGCTCGGCGGCGATGCGACGGCTCCACGCCTGAGGCATGGCCACGGGCGGCCCCACGAACGGGACCGGAGCGAAGCCGTGGCCGGAGTCGGGCAGCTCGCCGAGCGCGCGCTCGGCCTCGGCCGGGGTCCCGCGCGAGAGCGTGAGCACCCGGTCGATGCCCTCCTGCTCGACGAGCGAGTCGCCCAGGCGCACCAGCAGGGTCGCGATGCCGCCGTTGTCGCCCGCGCCCACCCGCGTCAGGGTGCCGTCGATGTCGGCGTGGACGAAGAGCTGCGCGACCGTCGGCCCGGCCTCCACGGCCGGTGCGGGGGCGAGGTCGCCGAGGGCGAGCCGGGCGAGGGGCCCGATCGGCGCCGCCTCCTCGGCCATGCCGGTGAGCAGGAGCTCGGCATCGTCGGAGCCGCGCTCGCCGAGCGCGTCCGTCGCGGCGGCCCGCGCCTCCAGCCCCTCCGCGCGATCGGCGGCCACGTGCAGGAGGGTGCGCTCGGCGATCGTGCCGGGCACGAGGCCCAGGGTCTCGACGAGCCGTGCCCGGGCCGCCGCTTCGCGCTCGCCGAGCAGCGCGCCCTCGAGCGCGACGGCGACGAGGTCGGGGGTCGAAGAGGCCCAGAGCAGGACGGTGCGCTGCGCGAGCATGCCGGAGAAGCCGCCGTCGCGGACCAGGCGCAGCAGCGGTCCGAGCGCAGCGGGGCGGGGCAGGCGCCCGCCGAAGGCCCAGGCGGCGTGCTCGCGGAGGTACGGGCGCTCGTCCTCGAGCAGCATCAGCAGCGCGAGGTCGGCCTCCTCGTCGAAGACCTGCGCGAGCGAGTGCACGGCCGCGATCGCGGTGAGCTGGTCCGAGGGGTCCAGAGCTGCGCGGGTGAGCAGGCGCACCGCGCGGCCGCCGCCGTCGCTCACCGCGGCGACCGTCAGCTCATCCGCCATCCGGACGGCCTCGAGCAGAGTGGGAGCGGCGCGCACGGCGTCGAGAGCGGTCTGCGTGGCCATGGTTCACCTGGTCTGTCGGAGTGGAGAGTGCGACGGAGCGCGACTCCCGACCGCTGGAGCGGCCCAGGAGGAGCGGACCGGTACCGAGCATGCCGCCTGGGCGGCTGGGATTTCGCCACTTGCGTCGGATCTCCTCCCGCGGTACGGCCTCCTGTCAAGGGGGTGATGGCCGCAGTTCGTCTGCGCAACGCGCGAGGATCCTCAGCCGCGGGTCCACTCCAGGAGCCGCTCGACCGGCCAGGTGGTCACGATCCGCTCCTCCGGGACGCCGAGCCGCTCCGCCCGCTCGGCCCCGTAGTCGAGCAGGCCCAGCTGGCCCGGAGCGTGCGCGTCGCTGTCGATCGAGAACAGGCAGCCCTCCTCGAGCGCGACCGCGATCAGCTCGTCCGGCGGGTCCTCGCGCTCGGGGCGGGCGTTGATCTCGACCGCGGTGGAGTGGTCGGCGCACGCGCGGAACACGGCCCGGGCGTCGAAGGTCGACGGCGGGCGGGTGCCGCGCTCGCCCGACACCAGCCGCCCCGTGACGTGGCCGAGGACGTCGGTCCGCGGATCCGAGGCCGCCGCGACCAGCCGGGCCGTCATCTCACGGGAGGGCAGCCGCAGCTTCGAGTGGGCGCTCGCGACGACCACGTCGAGGCGGTCCAGCAGCTCGTTCGTCTGGTCGAGCGCGCCGTCCTCGAGGACGTCCACCTCGATCCCGCTGAGCAGCCGCAGGGGCCCGGTGTCGAGGCCCGCGAGATGGGCCAGCTGCTCCTCCAGCCGCTCCGCGCTGAGACCGTGGGCGACCCGGAGCCGCGGCGAGTGATCGGTGAGCGCCAGGTACTCGTGGCCGAGCGCGCGGGCCGCGTCCACCATCGCGAGGACGGGCGTCGCCCCGTCGGACCACTCGCTGTGGCTGTGGAGGTCGCCGCGCAGCCGTCCCCGCAGCGCGCTCGCGGGCGGAGGAGCCGAGCCGCGCAGCTCCGCGAGGTAGTCGGGCACCCGGCCCGACCGCGCCTGCTCGATCACCGTGAAGGTCGTGTCGCCGATCCCGGAGGCCCGCCGCACGAGGGCGAGGTCGTCCCGCTCGGCGGACGCCATCCCCTCCAGCACCGCGGCCGCGCGGCGGAACGCCTTCGCCCGGTAGCGGGAGGCCCGCTCCCGCTCGAGCAGTGCTGCGATCTCCTCGAGTGCCGCGATCGGGTCCATGCGCCCGGTCTACCACGGCGCCCGCCGCGGCCTCACCCCCTCGACGGCGGCCTCGGCTCCGGCCCCCGGCCTCATCCCGCCTCGGCCCCGCCCCGGTCCCGGCCGCTCGACGCTGGGAACCGGCCGAGCCCCGTTGCCGGCCGCAGCGATCGAGATATAACGTGACTCTCGTCCACTCGCGATGTATCGCGTTTCAGAAAGGCACCCCGGTGCAGGAGGAGGAGCTCATGTCCCTCGAGAAATGGCTCGTACAGGCCGGCGAGACGAAGGTCATCGACCTCGACGTCGTCCGCTCGGTCAAGGTCGCCCTCGTCGGCGGCCAGATCGACGTCATCGCCCACGACGAGCCGACCGCCCGCGTGGAGGTCCACAGCGTCGACGGCCGCCCGCTCAAGGTCTCGATGGACGGCGACCGCCTCGAGATCGACCACGTCCAGCTCCGCTGGGACACCATCGTCGACGTCGTGAAGGGCCTCGGCCGCCGCGGCGACCGCGCCGACATCAGCCTCCTCGTCCCCCGCGGCGTCGACCTCAAGTTCGACACCGTCTCGGCCGACGGCCTGGTCTCGGGCCTCCACAGCGACGCCCGCGTCTCGACGGTCGGCGGCGACATCGTCGTCGACGGCCTGCACGGCGACATCGAGGTGAACACCGTCCACGGCGAGCTCTCGGTCCGCAGCCACACCGGCCGCGTCACCGCGCGCACCGTCTCCGGCGACGTCACCGCGACCGGCGAGCTCACCCGCTTCACCGTCGACGGCGTCTCGGGCAGCGTGTTCGTCGACGCCGAGGGCACCCCCGACCGGATCCAGGCCAACACCGTCAGCGGCGACCTCACGATCCGCGTCGACGAGGGCCTCGGCGCCCGCTACCGCATCAACACCGTCTCGGGCACGCTCCAGCTCGACGGCTCCGTCGTCAAGGGCACCTTCGGCCGGGGCTTCACCTCGACCACGGGCTCGCTCGACTCGAAGTGGGTCGACGTCGCCGCCAACTCCGTCTCGGGAGACGTGGTCGTCGTCCGCCGGTCCGTCGCCGCGTCCTCCGCCTCGGTGGGCGAGGGCTGGGGCTCTCCCGGCACCGGCCCCGCCGACGATCGCCGCCCGATGGACGGGAGCTCGCTGTGAGCCCCGTCTTCGCGCACGGCCGCCTGCGCCTCTACCTGCTCAACCTCCTCGCCGAGTCGCCGCGCCACGGCTACGAGCTGATCCAGGCGCTCAGCGAGCGCTTCGGCGGCACCTACGCGCCCAGCGCCGGCACGGTCTACCCGCGCCTCGCGAAGCTCGAGGAGGAAGGACTCGTCACGAAGGAGGCCGACGGCCGCAAGACCGTCTACTCCATCACCGACGCCGGCCGCGCCGAGCTCGCGAACCGCGCGACCGACCTGGGCGACATCGAGGAGGAGCTCACCGACTCCGTCCGCCGGCTCGCCGACGAGGTCCGCCTCGGCGTCGCGGAGGCGATGAAGAGCCTCCGCGCCGACCTGGCCAGCGCCGCCCGCGACTCGCGGGAGCCCGGACGCCGACCGGAGCACTCCGCCGAGGAGCCGCGCCCGCAGGACACGTCCGGCACCCCCTCCGAGCAGCCCGCGCCGGAGCAGACCGCGCCGGTCTCGCCCGACGCGCGCACCGCCTCGCGGATCGCCCGGCGCGACGCCGAGGTGCTGCTCACCGAGTTCCGCGACGAGCTGCGCGCGGAGCTGCGCACCGCCGCCTCCTCGGGATCCGTGACGACCGCGAGCGTCGACGCCCTGCGCGCCGCGCTCGACGAGGCCCGCGCCTCGGTCCGCTCCACCCTGGACTGAGCCCGGACACCGTACCGCCGGGAGGGCGGGGATCCCGCCCGGGGTCCCCGCCCTCCCGGCGCTACTGCCGCCCGACCGCCAGCGCCTCCTCCTCCACGTCGAGGAACGCCAGAGCGCTCACCACCGCCGGCTCCTGGTACCGCCCCTCGGAGCGCGCGCGGAGCACCGCCTCCCGCTCGGCCGCGATCATCACGCGCCGGAGCCGGTTGTAGGCCTGCGGGAGCGGCTCCACGCCCTCGCCCTCCGGCGGGTTCTCCAGGGCGTCGGCGAGGAACGTCGCGTTCCGCCGCAGCCGGTCGAGCACGCGGTCCTCCACTCCGTCCTGCGGCTCCGCGTCGAGCCGGGCGAGGCCGGCGGCCTGCGCCTCGGCGAGCAGCATCTGCTTCTCGACGTGCTCCTGCATCTCGTTCGGGGCCGGGAGCTTCAGGGCGCGGACGAGCCGCGGGAGCGCGAGCCCCTCGACGAGCGTCCCCGCCACCACGATGAAGGCGAGGAACTGCAGGAACGCGCGCTGCGGCGTCTCCGCGGGCAGGAGGAACGCGGCGGCGAGGGTGACCACGCCGCGGATGCCCGCGAACGACACCCCGATCGCGGTCGGCCAGGTCCACCCGCGCTGCTGCAGCCGGCGCGGACCGTGCCGGAACAGCAGCGTCGTCATGCACATCCAGGCCACGCGGCTCCCGACCAGCGCCGCGAGCACAGCCGCGCCGATGCCGACCGTCTGCCAGACCCCGATGCCCGAGTCGGCCGTCGCCTCCACCACCGACGAGAGGCTCAGCCCGATGAAGAGGAACACCGCGTTCTCGAGCAGGAACTGGATCGTCCGCCAGTTGAGCGACTCCGCGATCCGCGCCTGCGCCGACTGGATGACCGGCGCCCGGTAGCCCAGGTAGAGCCCCGCGACCACGACCGCCAGCACCCCGGAGCCGTGCAGCAGCTGCGCCGGGATGAACGCGACGTAGGGCGTCACCAGCGAGAGGCTCGTGTCCAGGACGGACGACTGCACCTGCTTGCGCACGAACCCGAGCAGCACGGCGATGCCGATCCCGACCCCGCCGCCCACCGCCACGGCCAGCACGAAGTCGAGCGCGATGCGCCCGGGAGTGACCGTGCTGACGATCGCCAGGAGTGAGGCGTTCAGCGCCACCAGTGCGGTCGCGTCGTTGAGGAGGCTCTCGCCCTCGAGCACCGTGAGCATGCGCCGCGGCAGGCGGAGCCGCCCCGCGATCGCCGTGACCGCCACCGCGTCCGTGGGCGCCACGATCGCGCCGAACGCGAGGGCCGCGGCGACCGTGATCGCCGGGACGACCATCCACGCCACCGCGCCGACCACCGCGACCGTGAAGACGACGAGCCCGACCGACAGCAGGAGGATGCTGTCGCCGCGAGCGCGGACGTCGAGGACGGAGGTGCGGATCGCCGCCGCGTAGAGCAGCGGCGGCAGGATCCCGAACAGCACCACGTCCGGCTCGACCACCACCTCCGGGATCCCGGGGACGAAGGAGGCGAGAGCCCCGACGGCGACGAGCGCCACGGGAGCGGACCAGTTCACCCGCCCCGACAGCCCGGTGACCAGGACGGTCACCACCACGAACGAGACGATCCAGACGATCGCGACGACGGGCTCCTCCATCGCGTCACTCCTCCCGGGCGTCCGCGCGCCACGGCCCCATTGTGGCCGCCCGGAGAGCAGCCCGGACAGCCGCCGGGAGGGTGCGGCTAGCGGCCGGCCTCGTGGATGTCGCGCGCCTTGGTGACCTTCGCCGGGTCCACCGGGTTCATGCCGAGGACGATCTTGCCGCGCGAGTGGCGCTTCTCGAGGTCGTCGAAGGCGTCCTGCACCTGGTCGAAGGGGTAGAAGCCCGAGACGAGCACCCGCAGCTTCTGCTCGCCGACGAGGCCGACCAGCTCGCCGAGGATCTCGGTGTCGCGCTGGGCGGTCTCGGCGTCGGGCCAGACGGCGCGCAGCTCGATCTCCTTGCGGTCGTCGCTGGAGTGGAAGCGGCCCGCCGCGATGCCGAGCTCGTCGGCGAGGGCGTCGTTCTCCCCGCCGAAGTTGTCGAGGAACACCGTGACCCCGCCGGGCGCCGCGGCCCGGATGCGGTCGGCGATCCCGTCGCCGTAGACCACCGGCTTCACGCCGATCTGGCGGAGGTAGTCGAAGTTGCGCTCGCCGCAGGTGCCGATCACCGTCGCGCCGCGGAGCTTCGCCAGCTGGATCTCGAGACTGCCGACTCCTCCGGCCGCCGCGGAGACGAGGACGGTGTCGTCGGGTCCCACATGCGTGGCCTCCAGCGCGCGCCACGCGGTCACTCCGGCGAGGAACAGCGCGCCGCCGACCTCCCAGCTCACGGAGGCGGGCTTGGCGACGAGGTTGCGGCGCGGCACCACGACGTGGGTCGCGTGGGAGCCGACGAGCGCGTGGCCGACCACGTCGCTGCGGAGCTTGATGTCGGTGACGCCCTCACCGAGGGCGACGACGACGCCCGAGAAGTCGGTGCCCTGGCGCATCGGGAAGGCCGCGGAGTGGTCGGAGTCGAACTGGCCCTGCCGGATGAACGCCTCCATGTGGTTCACCCCGGCGGAGAGCACCTCGACCAGCACCTCGCCCGCCCCGGGCTTCGGCCGCTCGACCTCGGCGATCTCGAGGACGTCCGCGTCGCCGAAACGGCTGTACTGGACGACGCGGGCGGCGGTGGGGCTCAGACGGGACATGCGCTCATCATCCGCCCCCGCCGCCCGAAGCCCCCGACCCCCGAACGGGGGCGTGCGACTCAGGAGGGGTCGCTCGGGCAGTACAGCTGGGTGCGCGGACCGGAGCGGTCGATGACGTGCTCGGACATCGGCCGGCCGCAGAGCGGGCACGCCTGCCCCGCCGGCGCCTCCTGCTCGGGCTGGTCGTACGGGCCGAGCGGCGGCGGGCCGATCCAGGGAAACAGCCGCGCGTTGAAGCGCTGGTAGAGGGAGCCGGTCTTCTTGCGCGTCATATCCTTAGTGTACTAACCATCAGGGCACGATGAGAGGATGACGCCGTGGAAACCGACCCGCTCGCCCTCCAGAACCAGGTCTGCTTCTCCCTCGCCGTCGCGGCGCGCACCGTCATCGGGCTGTACCGCCCCGTGCTCGAGCCGCTCGGACTCACGCATCCGCAGTACCTCGTGATGCTCGCGCTCTGGGAGCGCAGCCCCCGCTCGCTCGCCGACCTCGGCTCCGCCCTCCGCCTCGAGCCGGCCACGCTCAGCCCGCTCGTGAAGCGCCTGGAGGCGAGCGGCCACGTCACGCGGGCCCGGAGCAGCGACGACGAGCGCCGCCTCGACGTCGCGCTGACCCCCTCCGGAGCGGCCCTTCGCGAGCAGGCCCTGCAGGTTCCTCCGCAGATCGTGGAGCGGCTCGACGTCCCCCTCGAGGAGCTCACCGCGCTCCGCGACAGCCTCACCGGCCTGATCGGAGCCGCGACCCGCGACGGCCGCTGACCCCCCCGCTCGGGGCGCCGGCCGCGAGGACGCCGGCCGTCGCTCCCCGCCGCACCGGGAAACTCCCGGTCACAGCGCGGGATCAGCCTCCGCTCGGCCCGCTCCCGGCCGTCTTGACTGCCCCCTCGCACGGAGTAGTGTCATCGCTCGTGACACACGAGGGCCCCCCGTCCGCCGCGGACGGATCATCGGCCGACGCGACCGAGCTGCGCACCGCCAAGCACTTCTTCATCGGCGAGCCGCTCCCCAGCGACAAGCTCGAGGGACAGCTGCTGCAGAAGCGGCTCGCGCTCCCCATCTTCGCCAGCGACCCGCTCTCCTCCGTGGCCTACGCGCCGCAGGAGCTGCTGATGATCCTGCTGCTCGGCGGACTCTCCTTCCTCACCTTCGCCCCCTGGGTGGCCGCGTGCGTGGTCGTCCTCCTCGTCGTGGTGGTGCTGAGCTACCGCCAGCTGATCCGGGCGTACCCGTCCGGCGGCGGCGACTACGAGGTCGCCCGGACCAACCTGGGCGAGACGGCGGGCCTCACGGTCGCCGCCGCCCTCCTCGTCGACTACGTGCTCACCGTGGCCGTGTCGGTCGCCTCCGGAGTCGACAACATCATCTCCGCGGTGCCCGAGCTGGCGCCGCTGCGGGTCGAGCTGGCCATCCTCTTCGTGGTGCTGCTGGCGGCCGTGAACCTCCGCGGCGTCTCGGAGTCGAGCCGCGCCTTCGCCGTCCCGACGTACCTCTTCGTCGCGAGCGTCTTCGTGATGGTCGTCGTCGGCCTGGTCCGCACCGCCTTCGGCGACACCCCGGTCGCGGAGTCGGCGGGCTTCACCGTGCAGGGCGAGCAGCTCACGCAGGCGGCCGTCGTCCTCCTGCTGCTGCGCTCCTTCGCGAGCGGCTGCGCGGCGCTCACGGGCGTCGAGGCCATCTCGAACGGTGTGCCCGCGTTCCGCGCCCCGAAGGTCAAGAACGCCCAGCGCACCCTCGTCGCGATGGGCACGATCGCGATCGTGCTCTTCGTCGGCCTGACCGCCCTCGCCCTGCTCTCGAACGTGCACTACGCCGAGAACGCCTGCCATCTGGTGGGCTTCGCCGACTGCGCCACGACCCCGCAGCGCTCCGTGATCGCGCAGGTCGCCGCCGCCACGTTCGGCAACAACACGATCCTGTTCTTCATCATCCAGGCCGCGACGGCCGCCGTCCTGCTCCTCGCGGCGAACACCGCGTTCAACGGCTTCCCGCTGCTGGGCTCCGTGCTGGCCCGCGACGGCTACGCACCCAAGTCGCTGAACACCCGCGGCGACCGCCTCATCTACTCCAACGGAGTGATCATCCTGGCGCTCGTCGCCGCGATCATCCTGCTCGTCTACCAGGCCTCGCTCACGAGCCTCGTGCAGCTGTACATCATCGGCGTCTTCGTCTCGTTCACGCTCGGGCAGTCGGGCATGGTCAAGCACTGGGTGCGGATGATCCGCAACGGCGAGGGCTCGCGCACCGTCTACACGAGCCTGGCCATCAACCTGTTCGGCGCGACGCTGACGTTCGCGGTGCTCGTCGTCGTCACGATCACGAAGTTCACCCACGGCGCCTGGCTCGTCTACCTGGTGATGCCGATCCTCGGTGTCCTGATGGCCGGCGTCTACCGCTACTACCGCGACGTCGAGAAGGAGATCGAGGTCGACCCGACCACGACCTTCGGCGCCAACGGCGACCACGCGATCGTGCTGGTGGGCCGGATGAACAAGCCCACGCTGAAGGCGCTCGACTACGCCATCGCGGCGCGGCACGAGACGCTGGAGGCGGTGCACTCCTCCATCGACGACGCGCAGACCGCGCAGCTGAAGGCCGACTGGGCGCAGATGGACATCGAGGTGCCGCTGCGCTGCGTGGCCTCTCCCTATCGCGACATCTCGTACCCGCTGATCAAGTACATCAAGGCCCACCGCCTCGAGCACGGCTCCGAGATCACGACGGTCTACATGCCGCAGTACATCGTCGGGCACTGGTGGGAGGCGTTCCTCCACAACCACAAGTCGCGGCGGATCCGCCAGAAGCTCCTGCTGGTGCACGGAGTGACGGTGGCGCTGGTGCCGTGGCTGCTCGACTCGTCCGAGCTCATCTACGGGCGCCGCTCCCGGCCGATCCCCGGCCAGACGCGCCGCGGCGAGCCGGTGCGCCCGGTGACCCGCCGCCCGATCCCGCCCGCGTCCTCGCTCCCCCAGGGGGCCGCCGGCGAGGGCGCTCCGCGCATCCCGCAGCGCCCGGCCGCGCAGAACCGGCCGCGCTCGAAGCGGCGCTGAGGCGGCGGGAGCTCCGAGCCGGCGGGGGCCCGGAAACGGGTAGAGGGCCCGCGGCGTGTGCCGCGAGCCCCCGATTTCCCCTTAGTGCCTTCCCCCGAAGGCGGCCCGCCCCAACGGGCCGTGTACGACGCTATCGGTGGGCTATGCACCGGCACATCCTCCTCGCGACGGATGCCCGTGCTCCCTTCAGACGACAGGCTCGTCCTCCGCCGTCTCAGACGACGGCCCCGCGCACCCCTCGGCCGGTGAGCCACCAGACCGCCGCGACGGCGACCGAGGCCGCCGCGCCGCCGCCCACGAGCAGGATCGCCGCCCGCACCACGTGGGCCCGGTAGGCGGCGTCGAGCGGATCGATGCCCGCACCCGCCAGCACGATCCCGGCGGGAACCACCGCGGCCGCGAGCACCACGGCCGCGGCCGCGATGCGCACCGGCTGCCGGCCGTCGGAGCGGAGCTTCCGGGGACGGCGACCGACGTACCAGACCACCGCGCCGATCCCGAGCCCGAGCAGCCCGAGCACACCGCTCGCGTACTGCGCCCATCGGAAGCCGGGGAAGGGCCCGAGCTCCTTCTGCAGCAGCGGGATCGCCGAGACGAAGAGGCCGCCCCGGTGGGTGAAGCCGTCCCACATCACGTGGCTGGCGGCTCCGATCGCGATGCCGGCGGCCGCGAAGACGAGCACGCGGATCCATGCGGCGGCCCCGCGGGGCGGCGAGCGCCGGGGACGCAGGCGCGAGCGGACCAGCGCGGGCGCGAGGTCGCGCCAGGCCGGAGCGACGACCGCGCTCCACAGCGCGAGGCCGAGCATCCCGAGCAGCAGGTCGACGGTGACGACGCCGAGGAGGGAGTGGGTGGACTCGCGGGCGACGGCGATCGGGAGGTACATGCCGATGTCCGGGACCATCGCGCCGATGGCCACGGCCGCGGCGGGGATCCGGCCGTTCGAGAACGCGAGCGCGACGACGGCGTGGCTCGGCGTGAAGGGCATGACACGCACGCTATCCCGGCGACGCGACCGGCGAGTGTCCGCGTCGCGAAGCGCGGGTCACCGATCGCGGTCCGGCTCCTGCGCTCCGCTCCGGCTCGTCGGCCTCCCGGTGCCGGCGGTCAGCCCGAGGAACGTGATCCCCAGGACGAGGAACACCGGCCAGACCGGATTCCCGAGGACCGCGAAGACCGCTCCCGCCGCGAGGAACAGCGGACCCGTGACCGCGTTCCAGCGCCGGGACACCTCCTCCGACGACATCCGACCCGAACCCTTCCCGTCCTGTGCGCGCGCCATCCCTCCACGCTAGATCGCCTCCGCGGGGCCCGCCTCCCCCGTCCGGCGGAGCCGCGCGCTCGGGGAGCTCCGAGCGCGGCGACCGTAGAATCGTCCGGAAGTCCGGCCCTCCGGGCCCAGCGGCGACGGATCGGAGCGGGTGTGCGGAAGGCGTTCGCGATCCTCCGCCTGGCCCTCGCCGGGCTGGGCGCGGTCGGACTCGTCGGCGACTTCTTCTACACCCTGGGCTTCCGCGCGTTCCAGATCGACAACTTCTTCGCCTACTTCACGACGCAGTCGAACATGGCCGGGGTCGTGGTGCTGGGCCTGTCCGGCCTGGTCGCCCTCGCGCGCGAGCGGGAGCCGCGCTGGCTCAGCACCGTGCGGGCGCTCGTGCTCACCTACATGGTCGTGTCGGGGATCGTCTTCGGGCTGATCGCGGTGGAGGCCAACAACCGCGGCGTGCGGGTCGACGTGCCCTGGTCGAGCGCGCTCCTGCACTTCGTGATCCCGACGCTCGCGATCCTCGACTGGATCCTCGGACCCGGCCGCCGCCCGGTCGCCTGGCGCGGGGCGCTGACCGTGCTCGGCTTCCCGATCGTCTGGGGCGTCATCACCCTGGTCCGCGGGGCCCTCATCGGCTGGTACCCGTACTTCTTCCTCGACCCCGGCCAGGTCGACGGACCCGTGATGTTCGTGCTCTACGACGTGATCGTGCTGAGCCTGATCTCCGGCATCGCCGCGTTCGTCCTCGCGCTCAGCCGGGTGCGGCCGCTCGGGGCGGCGCACGCGTCGGAGTGGCGGGGGCCGCTGGCGCGGCTCCGCGAGCTCGTCAGCCGGGGACGACGGCGAACGGCTCGAGCGCCGTCTGCGCGAGGGTGACCAGCTCGTCGTCGCTGAGGTCCTGCAGCGAGAGGGCCTGATCCGCTCCGACCAGCCCGACGAGCACCGCCTCGCCGGTCGACGGCTGGAGGTTGAGCCACTCGGTGATGCCCGCCTCGGAGCCGACGAGCGACCAGCGCGCGGGGGCGTCGGCCTCCCAGAACGCCTCGTCGAAGCGCAGCCACAGCGTCTCGACGACACCGGAGCCGAGGGCCGCGACGGCCGCGCGCTGCGCGAACGGGAGCGGCGGGTCGAAGGCGATCGCGTCCGTCTGGAGCACCCCGATCGGCACGGTGACCAGCACCCGGTCGGCTGTGAACGACTCGCCGGTGCCCAGGCGGATGCTGACGCCGGTCTCCGTGTAGCCGATGCCGCTCACCACGGCGCGCAGCGAGACCTCGACGTCAGCGAGCAAGGTGTCGACCAGGGGCGCGAGCCCGTCGGTCAGCAGCGCGTCGCCGGAGTCGTCGCTCAGCTCCTCCGCGGTCGTGGCGGCGGAGGCGTCGCCCAGTCCGTACCAGGAGGAGAGCTCCTCGGGAGCGGCGCCGGTGCGCAGCGCGGTCGTCCCGGCGAGGTGCGCCGCCACGCGGGCGGCGTCGCCGTCGCCGGAGCCCGGCTCGGCCTCGGCGGGATCGGGCGCTCCGGAGCCGGCGAACGACTCGGCGAGCGCCAGATCCTCCGGCTGCTCCGCTCCCCACGCGAGAGCACGGGTCAGGGCATCGGCACCCGTGGTGCCGGTGTCGAGAGCCGCGCCGTCGGCGTCGCTCGAGCGGACGTCGGCGAGGTCGACCGCGGTCGTGACCACGCCCGCGTCCGCGATGCTCTCGCGCAGGGCGGCTCCCGCGCCGGTGAGGGCCCAGGCTCCGGTCTCGACGGCGATCGGCCAGCCGTCCGGAGTCGCGGTGGCGATGCGGCCGCCGGTGCGCTCGCGCGCCTCGACCACGGTGACGTCGAAGCCCGCGTCGGACAGGCGCCGCGCGGCGACCGCTCCGGCGAGACCGGCCCCGACGATCCCGATCCGCTCGCCCTCGTCGGCGACGGCGCTGATCTCGGCGGCCGCGCGGACCCCGGAGCTCCAGGCGCCCTGGAGCGTGCCGGGCGCCTCCGTGTCGGTGGCCTCGCCCGCGAGGAAGACGCGGTCGAGGACCGCGGTGCCCAGGTCGGTGCGGTGCTGCGGCGTCGCGCCGACGGGCAGGTACGAGACGGAGCCGAGCGCGTACGGATCCTCGGCCCAGGCGGAGCGCACGAAGGCGGCCGGCGCGGGGACGGCGGTGGTGCTCGGCGTGGGCACGGGGGCCTTCGTGACCGAGCGGGTCGGCGTCGGACGCGACGGCGTGCAGCCCGCGAGGGCCAGGAGCCCGACTCCCGTGGCGGCTCCCGAGAGGAAGAGGCGGCGTCCGATCGTCATCCCGGACATCCTACGTTCTCGGCGTTCGGCCGGGGCGGCGCGGTGCTGACCCCACTCGGGCACGCGGCCCGCTTCGAGGTGCTGGGTGACGGCGGGACGGCGAGCGGATAGCGTCGGGGCAGCGCGGACCGGACCGCGGCGACGGGGGACGCGGCATGGACACGACACGGACGCGGACCGCGACGACGACGGCCGGGGCCCCTCCCCGCAGTCACCTCCACGCGGTGCTGCTCGGCGCGCTGGGCATGATCGTGGTCCCGCTGCTCATCGTCCTCGCGACCACGGCCTGGTCCTCCCCCGGTCCCGAGGAGTACGTCCGCATGGCGCTCGGCTCGGTGGTCGCGGCGTGCGTCTCGGTGGTCGGCGCCTGGTGGCTCGCCTTCGAGCGGCGCAGCGCCGGGGCACCCGGTCGCACCTGGTTCTGGGGAATCGCCTGCCTCGTCACGGTCAATGCGGTCTCGACCGTCGGAGCCGCCGCCGACCGCCTCACCGGCCTGATCACGGGCTGAGCGGGTGGACGTCCAGGCGCGGTCACCGCGCTCGCCTCACCCCTCAGCGACCGCGCCGGTGGTCGCGAGTCCCCCCTCGAGCGAGCGGCGGCACCATCGGCGCCGGTGATCGCCCCGACGAGACGACCGAGCGGCTCCGGCTGTTCCGTCCCGCCGAGAGCGATCTGGACGAGCTGTGGCGGCTGTACTCCGACGAGCGGATCGCGGCGGGCGACCCCCTCCTCCGACACGGCTCCGTCGAGCAGACCCGGGCGGTGCTCGCCCGACGGACGGCGCAGTGGGCGCGAGACGACCTCAGCAGCTGGGTCGTCCGGGTGCGGAGTACCGAGGGCTGCGCGGACGGCGCGATCGGGGTCGGCGGCTGCACTCTCCTCACCGACACGGCCTGGAACGTCGCATTCACCGTCCATCCGGACCACTGGGGCAGGGGGTACGCCCAGGAGGTCGACTCCGCAGGGATCGCTCGGGCGCGGCGGCTCCGGCCGGAGCTCCCCGTGACCGCGGTCGTCGCGGAACGGAACGAGCGATCGCACCGCACGGTCGCTCGACTCGGTCTCGAACGGAGGTGGGCGGGCCCCGACGCGCACAGCCCCGACCCCGCGGCTCGCATCGTGCTCTACTCCGACCGCCTCCTCTCCGAGGACGAGATCGGCCGCCTCACGAGCTGAAGGCGCCGCGTGGCGCTGATCGCCGCCGGCAGCAGCGGAGCCGAGACGCCTGCGCGAGACCGGGACGTCACGTTCCGGTGCGCCTCCTGGCCCCATCTTTCTTCCCGGCGGGCGGCGCTGCGCACGAGTGGGTGGGTGGGCGGCGCGGCACTCGCGCCGACCCCTCTCGCGATCGCGCTCAGCGGCCGCCCGCGAGTCGGGGCAGGAAGGGCGCGGAGGTACTCGCCGGACGGAGCATTCGAAGCCCGTCACCGCGAGGGGCGTTAGCGTCGTCGGATGGCGAGCATCACGTACCCCGCGCCCCTCCGCGCCGGAGGCCGGGTGGAGGTGCCCGCGCCCTCGACGGGAGTCCCCGCGCACCTGCACGACCGGCTGCAGGACGCCGCGCGCCGACTCGGCTCGGCGGGATACGACGTCCGGGTCCGGCCGCACGCCCTCCTCGGCGGACTCGCTCCGGCGTCCGCCGCGGATCGGGCGGCCGACCTGCACGACGCCTTCCGGAGCGGGGACGCGGTCCTTCCTCCGTGGGGCGGCGAGCTCGCCGTCGAGTTGCTGGAGAGGCTCGACTGGCACGCCCTCGCGGAGGCCCGGCCCTGGTTCGTCGGCTGGTCGGACGTCTCGACGCTGCTCCTGCCCCTGACGACGACGACCGGGCTCGCGACGATCCACGGCGCCAATCTGATGGACGAGCCGTGGGAGCTGCCGGTCGGGTTCCACCGCTGGACGGAGGTCGCCGGCCTCGAGCCCGGAGCCGCGTTCACGCAGCACGCCGCGCCGCGACGCCGGAGCCGTCCGTGGGGTGCGTGGGCGGACGAGCCGCTCGACCGCGATCGGGCCTACGAGGAGCCGACCCGCTGGCGCTCGCTCGACGGGGCAGCGGACGCGGCGATGTCCGGCCGCTTGATCGGCGGATGCCTCGAGACGGTGTCCCTGCTCGCGGGCACGCCCTACGGCGACGTGCCGGGCTTCGCTCGCCGCTACGCGCCGGAGGGGACTGTCGTCTACCTGGAGGCGGCCGGGTCCGACTCCGTCTCGGTGCTCCGGATGCTCACCTCCCTCCGCCTCGCGGGCTGGTTCGAGCAGGCGACCGGCGTCCTGATCGGCCGGACCGCGGGCGCGTCCCTGCCCGAGCTGAGCCAGGAGGACGCGGTGCGGCGCGCTCTCGGCGATCTCGGCGTGCCGGTGATCCTCGACGTCGACACCGGGCACCAGCCGCCGCAGATGCCCCTGGTCAACGGCGCGCTCGCCGAGATCGCGCTGAGCGGGCCGACGGCCTCGATCACGCAGCAGCTCGTGCCCTGACGGCGCGTGCGGAGAGATCCCGTCGAGCAGTGCCACCTCGCGGCACGGCCGCCGCCGCTCCCGGCCCTCCTCCGCCCGTCGAGCGCAAGGCCGAGCGGCGGGAAGGCGCCGAGTGGTAGACCTGGGGGCATGAGCAACGACATCCGCGCACTCGCCGAGGGCGAGAGCTACCTCGCCTTCTTCCAGGGCGGGCCGTTCGACGGCCAGACCGAGAACCGCGTCAGCACCGAGGGGGGCTACGAGAAGGAGGTCGACGTCTACGCCGCCGTCGACGGCCAGGAGACGCACCTCGTCTACAACGCCGTCTCCGCCAAGGAGGTCGGCGAGGCGGTCCACGTGACCTACTCGATCGACACGCCCGACTCCGACCCGATCGAGGACCCGGAGGACCGCGGCGGCGGATTCCAGTAGTCCGCACCACTCTTCGGATGCCGCTCCGGCGTCGCGCTCAGCGCGGCCGGGGCGGCATCGGCATGTGAGGACGCGCCACTCCGGAGACCACGCCTCCCGCCGCTCCTAGGATGATGGTTCCTCACTGTCTCGGCCGATTCAGGTCCGCGTTCCTCGGGAGCCGCCGTGTCCGATCCGCTGATCCGCCCGATGCCCCTCCGCGGCGACTCCGCCCGGCACTGGCTGCGGGCCCGCCACGCCGAGGCCGGGCCCGACCCCGCTTTCGCCGTCACCGGTCAGGAGGCCGCCGCCGGGGGCGTGCTCCTCCGGCGGATCTGGCACACGGCCGGCACGATCGACTTCCGCCCGAGCCCCCGCGCCGACCCGGGGTCGGTGGTGCTCCTGCTCCCGCTCGAGGGCGCGTTCACCGTCGCCAGTCGGGAGGAGCGCGAGTTCGTCGGTCGCGGCACCCTCGCGGTGCTGCCCGCCCGATCGGGAGCGACGATCAGCACGAGCGCTCCCAGCTCCCGGCTCGTCCTGGTCGTGCGGCCCTCGGGCGACGCGGATCCGCCCGCCGGCCTCACCGTGGTCTCCTCCCCCGCGGCACCGGTGCTGGTCGCCGCCGCGAACGCGGTGCTCGACGCCGGGCTGCCCATGAGCCCCGGGCTGCACACCGCGCTGCGGGGCCTCGCCGCGGCCGTCGTCGCGGAGTGACGGGAGCTGTCAACCCTCCCCGCCCCGGCCATCCGCTCGCAGGGACGTCCTCGAACATCGAGTGACGCCGATCGTCGGCGCCGGAAGGAGCACTCGCCATGGCCGAGATCACCGCCCACCACGGACTCTTCAAGGACACGGACCTGCACGTCGACGACACCGGCGGATCGGGCCGCCCCGTGGTCCTCATCCACGGCTGGCCCCTCTCGGGCGAGTCGTGGAAGGAGCAGGTCCCCGCGTTCGCCGAGGCCGGCTACCGCGTCGTCACCTACGACCGCCGCGGCTTCGGGCGCAGCGACAAGCCGCTCACCGGCTACAGCTACGACACGCTCACCGAGGACCTGCACACCCTCCTCACCGAGCTCGACCTGCAGGACGTCACCCTGGTCGGCTTCTCGATGGGCGGCGGCGAGGTCGCCCGCTACTTCACGAAGTACGGCGCCGATCGCCTGCACAGCGTCGTCTTCGCCTCGGCCGTCCCGCCGTACCTGATGAAGACGGACGACAACCCGGACGGCCCGCTCGAGAAGGCGCAGGCCGCGCAGATGACCGCGGGCCTCACGAAGAGCGAGGACGACTTCTACGACCGGTTCACCACCGACTTCTTCTCGGTCGACGGCGTGCTGAAGGTGACGGAGGAGCAGCGCCAGGAGGCGATCGCTCTGGCGAAGCAGTCGGCCAAGCACGCGGCACTCGCCTGCATGACGGCGTTCGCGACCACCGACTTCCGCGAGGACCTGCCGAACGTGTCGGTGCCCGCGCTCGTCATCCACGGCGACGGCGACGGCACGGTTCCGTTCGAGGGCTCCGGCGCCCGCACCCACGCGGCGATCCCCGGCTCCGAGCTGCACGTCGTCCACGGCGCCCCGCACGGAGTGACCGTGAGCCACCCGGAGGAGTGGAACCGCGTCGTCCTGGAGTTCCTCGCGAAGTAGGGGCGGCACTCCCGCATGCTGGTCGAGCAGCCCCGCAGGGGCGTATCGAGGCCCTCCGCACAGAGGCGGATCTCGATACGCGCCCTGTGCGCTGCTCGATCAGCAGGAACCGGTCACCCACGCGCGCTGCTCGATCAGCAGGAGCCGGAGCCCCCGCGTCAGCCCTTCTCCGCGCCCTCGGTCGTGTTCATGATCCGCCGCTGGAAGACGAAGAACAGGACGGCCACCGGGATCGACATCAGCACCGCGGCCGCGAGCTGCAGCGGGTACTGGTTGCCGGTGCCCAGCTGCCCCGACACGAGCGACGCGACTCCGGTCGTCAGCGTGTTCAGCTCCGGCGACTGCCGAGACACCACGAAGTGCGAGAACTCGTTCCACGAGCCCTGGAACGACAGGATGAACAGCGTCACGATCGCCGGACGCGCCATCGGCACCACGATCGAGCGGAAGGTCCGGAACACCCCGGCCCCGTCGATCCGCGCGGCCTCCTCGATGGAGAGCGGGATCGAGTCGAAGAACTGCTTCATGATGAAGATCCCCGCCGCGTCCACGATCAGCGGGACGATCATCCCCGCGTAGCTGTCGTAGAGGCCGAGCTGCTTGAGGATCAGGAACCGCGGGATCAGCAGCACCACCGCGGGCACGCTCATCACTCCGATGAACAACGCGAACAGCAGGCCCCGCCCGCGGAAGCGCAGCCGCGACAGCGCGTAGCCGGCCAGCGAGTCGAAGAAGACCCGGCCGACGGTGACGAACACGGTGACGATCACCGAGTTGAGCGTCCACAGCGGCAGCGGGACATCTGTGAACAGCCGCTCGTAGGAGGCGAACGACCAGGTCGCGGGCAGCAGCGACAGCGGGTTCGCGGTGGCGTCGGCGTCCGACTTGAACGACGAGGCGACCGAGATCAGGAACGGGTAGATGTACACCAGCGCCAGCGCGATCAGCAGCAGGTAGCCGCCGATCAGCGACGCGCGGCCGCGGGCGCCGAGGCGGATGCGGCGGTGCGGCACCGGTGCGGCGGGCTCGGGGCTCTCGGGGGCGCGGGTGCCGGGCTCGGTCAGCGTGCTCATCGGATGCCTCCCGTGGTGAGGGTCGTCGCGGCGTCGGCGCGGGCGGCGCGGCGGGGGCGCCGGCGCGGCTCCCCCTTCTCGCGGAGGAGCGCCCTCTGCAGGAGCGTCAGCACGACGATGATGAAGAAGAGGATGAAGGCGATCGCGGCGCCCTGACCCCAGCGGAGATCCGTGAACGAGGACTCGTAGGCGAGGTACGCCGGGGTGAGCAGCGTCTTGCCCGGCGCCCCTCCTCCGGTGAGGTAGATCTGGTCGAACACCTGCCAGGTGCCGATCAGTCCGAGGGTCAGCACGGTGAAGAGCGTGGGCTTGAGCATCGGCAGGGTGACCGAGAAGAACTTCCGGAGCGGGCCGGCGCCGTCCATGAGCGCCGCCTCGTCGATCTCGGCGCCGATGTTCTGCAGCGCCGCGAGGAACAGCAGCATGAACGTGCCCGAGGTGGTGAAGATCGCCATCGTGATCAGCACGCACATCGCGACGGACGGGCCGGACAGCCAGTCCCACCAGGTGAGTCCGAGCGGGGCGCCCGCGGCCAGCGGCCCGGAGCCGTCGACGCCGACGGCGCCCAGGAGCGAGTGCAGGACACCGGTCGGGTCGGCCATCCAGGTCGGCCCGTCGGCGCCGAACCAGCCGAGCACCGCGTTGACGACGCCCGAGGCGGAGAAGAGGAACAGGAAGATCACGGTGATCGCGATCGAGGAGGTGACGGAGGGGAAGTAGAAGGCGGTGCGGAAGAAGCCCCGGCCCCGCAGGATCCGCCGGTTCACCTGCACGGCGAGGAAGAGCGCGAGCGCGGTCTGCAGCGGCACCACGAGCAGCACGTAGTAGACGTTGTTGCGGATCGCGGTGCCGAAGTCCTTCTGCGCCAGGCCGGAGTCGGTGAGCACCGCGCGGTAGTTGTCGGCTCCGACGAACTGCGCGGTCGGCCCGAGGGGCGAGCCGAGCCCGTTCCAGTTGCTCACGCTGACCCAGAGGGCGAGGCCGATCGGGACGACGAGGAACACGCCGATCACGACGATCGCCGGGAGGGTGAAGAGCCAGCCGTAGCGGGCCTCGTGCCCGCGGATGCCGGAGCGGCGGCTCCGGGGGGCGGCGGTGGTGCTCATCGATGCGTCTCCTTCGACTCACGTGCGCGGGGTGGGGCGTGCCGGTCGGGCACGGGGAGGCGGCGGTCGGGTCCGCCGCCTCCCGGCCGGGCTACTTCGCGTTCGCGGTGTCGAGCGCGTCCTGCAGGTTGGTCTGCAGGTCGCCGAGGATCGACTCCGGGTCGCCGGTCGCGAGGCCCTCGAGCGCCGAGTTGAAGTCGGTGATGACGGTCGCCGCGCCGGCGAAGGCCACGGGGCTCACCGCGTAGTCGTTGCCGGAGACGAAGGCGGCGTTCTCGGGGTACTTCGTCGCGTACTCGGCGGCTCCGGTCTCGGTGGAGGGGATGACTCCGAAGGCGTCCGAGAAGGCGAGCTGCTGCTCGTCCGAGGTCAGGGCCGACACGAGCGACTCCGTCTTCTCGGCCGTGGCGCTGCCGACGGGGATGCCCCAGCAGTTGCTGAAGGTGAAGGTCGACTTCCCGCCGGGGCCGGCGGGGAGCTCGGCGACGCGGTAGTTCACGTCGGGGTAGTCGGCCGCGAGCGCTCCGTTGATCCACGGGCCCTCGATGACCATCGCCGCCGCGCCCTTGCCGAACGCCTCGCCGGACCAGCCGGAGTCGAGCGCTGCCGGGAACTTCAGCACGCCGTCGGTGAGCAGCGTCTTCACTTCGGTCAGGCCCGCGACGTTCTCGGGGGTGTCCGCGGTGACGGTGGTGCCGTCCTCCGAGAGGAGCGATCCGCCGGCCTGGTTCATGAAGGTGCCGATGCGCGCGTACTCGGCGCCGAAGGAGAGCCCGGTCACTCCGTTCGCGGTCAGCTTCGTCGCCGCCGACTCGAGCGAGGCCCAGTCGGTGGGGACGTCCGCGTCGGTGAGGCCGGCCGCCGCCCAGAGATCCGTGTTGATCACGAGGCCGAGCGTGGAGAAGTCCTTGGGCTCGCAGTAGAACCGGTCGTCGTAGCTGAACGCGTCGCGCAGCGCCGGGTAGAAGGCGTCGGCGTCCCCGGCGTCCTGGGCGTACGGCTCCAGGTAGCGGTTGCTCGCGTAGGTCTGGAACTGGTCCCAGCTCATGTAGAAGAGGTCGGGCGGGTTGCCGCCGGAGAAGCCCTGGCCGAGCTGCTGCGTCAGGTCGCTGGCGGCGACCACGTCGACCGTCGTGCTGTTCTGCTCGCCCCAGGCGTTCACGGCGTCGGTGACGGCGGTCGTCTCGGCGTCGCCGGACGAGCCGATCATCACGGTGAGGGCGGAGTCGCCGCCCGCGTCACCGGAGTCGGAGCCGCTCGAGCAGGCGGCGAGCGGGAGCAGCAGGCCTCCGGCGAGGATCGCGGCACCCCAGCGTGCCGCGCGGTGGGTGGGGGTCATGGTCTGGCCTTTCGTGGGGAGGGGCGCCGGTCGGAGTGACGGCGCCTCAGTCGGCGGGGTGGTGGAGGGGGGTGCGGAGCACGAGGTGGGGCTCGATCAGGCGGTGGGCCTCGCCCGGCGCGAGCGAGCGGTGGACGACGTCGTCGCCGCGCTCGCCCAGCAGGAGCTCGAGCGCGCCCGCGGCCACCGCGTCGAGGTCCTGCTCGATGCTCGGCAGGCCGACGGCCGCGGCGACGGGGGTGTTGTCGAAGCCGACGATCGGGAGGGAGGGCCGGCCGACGGCCACGGCTGCCATCGAGGCGCCGAGCGCGAGCGAGTCGGAGACGCAGACCAGCCCGTCGAGCTCCGGGGTCGAGCGGAGGAACTCGATGGCCGCGATCCGGGCCTGCTGGACGTCGTCCTCGGAGGAGGCGGCGAGCAGTGGCGCGTCGGGGAACCGCTCGCGGTGCACCCGCTCCCAGCCGCTGCGGCGGTCGTCGCCGGTCGCGGATCCGCTCGGCCAGCCGAGGAAGCCGATGCGGGAGCAGCCGCTGTCGGCGAGGTGCGCCGTGGCCTGGGCGAGCCCGGCGGCGCCGTCGACGTCGACCCAGAGGTGCTGCGGGTCGTTGCGGTCGTCGACGCCCCAGGGGCGGCCGAAGGTGACGAAGGGCACGGCCTGCTCGATCAGCCAGGCGGTCCGGGGGTCGCCGTAGAAGGTGGAGGTGAGCACGAAGGCGTCGACGTCGGCTCCGTCGCGGAGGCGCCCGATCCGCTCGATCTCCTCCTCCGGGCTCTTCGCCGTGTAGAGGAGGATGCGCATGCCCCGCGCGTCGGCCTGCTCGGTGACGGCGTGGAGGAAGCGGTCGAGCAGGCTGCCGGAGATGCCGTCGAGCACGCGGTCCATCCGGACACCGATGGTGCCGGACTTGCGGGTGCGGAGGCGGCGGGCGGAGGCGTGCGGTCGGTAGTTGAGGTCGCCGATCGCCTTCTCCACGCGCTCGCGGGTGCTGTCACGGACGATGTGCGGGCTGTTGAGCACGTTCGACACGGTCTGGCGCGAGACGCCGGCGGCACGGGCGACGTCCTCGACGGTCGGCAGTGCCATGCGTCCTCCTCGACGTGCTCTTGATCGTTCCAACCCGGCGGAATATACCGGTTTGATCGATCAAATCCTTCGGTAAGGTTACCTCCGACGACGCCGCTGTCAACCGTCCGCCACGCTCCGGCACTCCCGGGGCCGGCGGAGGACGATCGGCGGCACGCCCCCAGCACCGACGATCCAGTGAGGAGTCGACCGTGACGACCGAGCGCGACGACCGACAGACCCCGCCCCGCCAGCCCCTCCTCCACGACTCCCTCGTCCTGCTCCGCGCGCCCGTGCAGCTGTGGTCGGACGAGGCGGGCGAGGTCGGCTCCCGCCCCGTGCACGGGCTCTACCTCGGCGACGTGCGCGTGCTCGCGGGCGCCTCCCTCCGGGTGGGCGGCGCGGCGCTCGAGGCGATCGCGACCGGCCGCGACGGCGCCTCCTCCGCCCGCTTCACCGCGCTCGCCCGCCATCTCGACGACGCCGCCGCGGACCCGCGGATCCGCGTGGTCCGCTCGCGGGAGGTCTCCGCCGGCGGCGTCCGCGAGAGCATCCGCCTCGAGTCGGCGCTGCCCGACGAGGTCGCGACCACCGTCGAGCTGACCCTCGACCCCGACTTCTCGCTCGTGCACGTGGTGAAGGCGGGGCTCCGCGACGAGCCCTCCTTCGCGACCGCTCTGGTGGACGGCGGCCTCGACTGGACCCACGGCCCGGTCCGCGCCGAGCTGCGCGCGCCCGGCGCCTCGATCTCGGGCACGGTGCTCACCTGGAGCGTCGTGATCCCGGCCCGCGGGAGCGTCGAGGTCGTGTGGAGCGTCGCCGCGGGGGACGCCTCCGCCGTGGTCGCCGCCGCGTCCGGACCGGCCGAATGGGCGGGGACCGCGCTCGAGACCGGCGACTCCCGCCTCGCCTCCTGGTGCCGCGCCGCGCTCGACGACCTCGACGCCCTGCGCATGGTCACCGTGGAGCGCCCCGGCGAGCCCTTCCTCGCCGCGGGAGCGCCGTGGTTCTTCACCCTGTTCGGCCGCGACTCGATCTGGGCGGCGCGGATGCTCCTCCCCCTCGGGACCGGGATCGCCGCCTCCACCCTCCGCGTCCTGGCCGGCCTGCAGGGCACCCGCCACGTCGCGGACACCGCCGAGCAGCCGGGCAGGATCATGCACGAGCTGCGCGCCACGACCCTCGAGATCCCCGGCGAGGGCGTCTCGCTGCCCCCGCTCTACTTCGGCACGGTCGACGCCACCGCGCTCTGGGTCTGCCTCCTCCACGACGCCTGGCGCTGGGGGCTCCCGGACGACGAGGTCGAGGAGCTGCTGCCCGCTCTGGAGGCGGCGCTGCGCTGGCTCCGCGACGACGGCGACTCCGACGGCGACGGGTTCCTCGAGTACGTCGACACCACGGGGCACGGCCTCGCCAACCAGGGCTGGAAGGACTCGGGCGACTCGATCCAGTGGCGCGACGGCACGCTCGCGGAGGGTCCGATCGCGCTCTGCGAGGTGCAGGCCTACGCCCACGAGGCCATGGTCGGCGGAGCGGCGCTGCTCGAGCACCTCGGCCGTGACGGCTCGGAGTGGCGCGAGGCGGCGTCGACGCTGAAGGCGCGCTTCGCGGAGGCGTTCTGGATCGACGACGCCGACGGCGGCTACCCGGCGATCGCGCTCGACGCGGCCGGGCGCCCGGTCGACACGATCACCAGCAACCTCGGCCACCTCCTCGGCACCGGCATCCTCTCCCCCGAGCACGCCGCCCGGGTCGCCGAGCTGCTGGTCTCCCCCGGGCTCGACTCGGGCTTCGGCCTGCGCACCCTGGACACCGGCTCGGGCGGCTACTGGCCGCTGTCGTACCACGGCGGCTCCGTCTGGGCCCACGACACCGCGATCGCCGTCACCGGGCTCGCCCGGGAGGGCTTCGGGGCGGCGGCGACGACCCTCTCGCGCGGACTGATCGCCGCGGCCGAGGGCTTCGGCTACCGGATGCCCGAGCTGCACTCGGGCGACCCCGCCGCCGAGGTGCACGCGCCGGTGCCGTACCCGGCGGCCTGCCGACCGCAGGCCTGGTCGGCGGCCGCCTCCGTCGCCGTGCTGTCGGCGGCGCTGGGGCTCGCTCCCGGAGGCGACACCCTGGTCGTCGCGCCGCTCTCGCCCGCGCTCGCCGGGCCGATCCGCGTGGACGGGATCCGCTACCGCGGCTCCGTGGTGCCGGTGGACTGGGACGGCAGGATCTGAGGCGCCGCGCCGCTCAGGGCGGACCGGCTCAGATCAGGCCGGCTCAGGGCAGGCGCGCTCAGGGCAGGCGCGCCACGACCGCGCGCGCGATGCGCCGGCCCGAGCGGTTCGCCCCGATGGTCGAGGCCGTCGGGCCGTAGCCGGCGAAGAAGACGCGCGGATCCGTCAGCGAGGCTCCGTCGGCGACCGCGATGCCGCCCTCGCGCTCGCGCAGCCCGAGCGGAGCGAGGTGGCGCAGCTCCGGCCGGAAGCCCGTCGCCCAGATGATCGCGTCGGCGCGCGTGAAGGAGCCGTCCGGCCAGCGCACGCCCTCCTCCTCGATCGACGAGAACATCCCCCGCTCGTGCAGGAGCCCGCGCTCGATCCCGGCGACCACCCGGCGGGTGCGCTGCACGCCCGTGCCGCCGACGATGCTCGGGAGGGGCAGCCCGGCGCGGGCGGCGCGGTCCTGCTCGGCCACCGCCTCCACCGCCGACTCCATCGCCAGCTGCTCGCCGTCGTGGTAGACCACCGGTCGCCGCGTCGCCCACGTCAGCGAGCGCGCCACCCGCTCGAGCTCCAGCAGGAAGCCGATCGCCGAGGTGCCGCCGCCGACCACGAGCACCTGCTTCCCGGCGAAGTCCTCGGCGCGGACGTACTCGGTCGGGTCGATCTGCACGCCGCGGAAGCGGTCGCGCCCGGGGTAGTGCGGGACGAAGGGCGATCCCCAGGTGCCGGTCGCGTTGACGAGCAGGCTCGCGCGCTCGACCGCGCGGTCGGACTCGACGACGAGCGGCGACCCCGTGTCGTGCGGCGTCGCACTCGTGACGCGCCGCACCGACTCCGGACGGCGGATCTCGAGACCGAGCTCCTCCTCGTAGCGCCCGTAGTACTCGCGGACCACGTCCCGTGCCGGTCGCCGGTGATCGGCCGTGCGGAACGAGAGCCCCATCCGCTCCATGCCCGGGAGATCGTGCACGCGGTGCGCGGAGCCGAGCCGCAGGGCCTCCCAGCGGAACTGCCAGGCCCCGCCGGGCTCCGGACCGCGGTCGAGGACGATCAGGTCGCGCCCGGGGACGAGGCCGAGACGGCGCAGGTAGTAGGTCACGGACAGACCCGCCTGACCCGCGCCGATCACCACGACGGGACGCGGTGGGGCGACGCTGTCCACGGTGCTCCTGACGCGGTCGAGGATGGGCGGCCGTCCGGCAGATCGAGGCCCGGGGTGGCGTGTCCCCCGTCTGCTAAACTACCGCGTAGATTTCAACTTTCCCTGTCTGCTCTTTTCCCCAGCCGGCTCACTGCCCGTCTGGCCTGTCATCGTGAGGGGGTCACCCATGGGGCGCGGCCGTCAGAAGGCGAAGAACACCAAGATCGCCCGTGAGCTGAAGTCGTTCAGCCCGGCGGTCGATTACAGCGCGCTCGAGCGCGAGCTCAGCCACCCGGACGAGCCGGACTACTCGAAGTGGATCGACGCCGAGGACGACGGCGACGACACGGACCTCGTCGAGGAGCCGCACCAGAAGCGTGCGTGACTCCTCCCGTGAATCGGGGCCGCTCCCTCGGGGCGGCCCCGATTCGCGTGCGGGCGGTGATCCGGCGGGTGAGGGACCCGACCTGGAGCGCGGGTCGCTCGGCTGAGCACGTTCTCCCGCTTTCCGCCACTGAGTGCAGAATGTCGGTGCCCCCTGGGACACTGACCGGATGAGCACTTCCCCGCCCGCACGGCTGCCCGTGTGGCAGTCGGAGCGTCGCGGGAACGACCTCGACGAGGCGCGCGACTTCTACGCCGGCTCGTACAACGGCTCCGGCTTCCGGGCCGAACGCTCGGTCGTGCCGTTCGCGTTCCGCTACACGACGACCGGGCCCGGGCCCGTGAGCCTCCACTCCGCCTCCTTCCTGGGCCGGGTGCGCGGCACGGTGGCCCCGAGCGACGTCTACGTCGCCCTCTGGCTGACCGCGGGGCGCGCCTCCCTCGACCTGGGGCGCGACGAGCACCGCCTCGTCGTCGGACGCCCGGCCATGTTCCCGAGCGGCCGGCCCTTCGGCTTCGAGGCCCTCGAGTACCGCGACGCGCTCGTGCACTTCGAGGCCGCCCACCTCGAGGCGATCGCCGCCGAGCTGCACGGCACCGAGCCCGGCCCGCTGCGGTTCGCCCCCGTGGCGCGCGACACGACCGCCTGGTGGGCCGCGATCCGGCTCCTGCGCGACACCCTCGCCTCCCCGCACACGCCCACCGTGCTGCAGCGCGACGGCGTCGCCCGCATCGCCGCGCTCGCCGCCCTGCAGACCTTCGCCCACTGCATCGCCCCGCTGCCGGCCGTGCCGCCCTCGGTCAGCGCTCGGCGCCTCCGACGGGCCGTGGAGTTCGTGCAGGCCAACGCCGACCTGCCCCTCGGAGTGGCCGACATCGCCGACGCGGCCGGGCTCACGGTCCGCGGCGTGCAGCTGGCGTTCCAGCGCGCCTTCGGCGAGACCCCGCGGCACTACCTGCGCGACGTCCGCCTCGAGCGCGCGCACGAGGAGCTCTCGGCCGGATCGATCGGCTCGCTGGTGGTCGGCGACGTCGCCGCACGCTGGGGGTTCATCAGCGGCGGCCGCTTCGCCCAGCACTACGCGACGCGGTTCGGCGAGCTCCCGAGCGAGACCCTCCGGCGCTAGTCCCGCCGATCCCCGACGGCGGTTCCGCCGAGGGGCGTTCGGGCGTACTGTCCGAGGACCGCCCGCTGCCCCGCGGGCCGCGTCGATGGAGCCGCGAATGTTCGAACCCGGAGGATCCGCGCGGCCTGCCGCGCGGGTCGGCTACGTCACCGCCGCCCTGCTGGTCGGCGCGATCCTGGTGGGCGGCGCGGTCGGCGCCGCCGTCGCCCTGGTCCTCTACCTGCCCGGCGTCCTCGCCGCCGACGGCCCGCCCGGGCTGGTGAGCTTCGGCCTGCTCATGGGAGCGGCCTCCGGCGCGGGCATCGGAGTCGTCGGAGGCGCGGGAGCGGTCGCCGGCATGGTCGCGGTGCGCGTCGCGAGCCGCCGCGACGGCCCGTTCGTGCTCGGCACCAGCGCGGGCGCCGGTCTCGGCGTGCTGGTCGCCTCCGCGAACCTGCTCGTCAGCCGCGATGCCCCGACCTGGGCGACCGCCCTGCTCGCCACCGCGGCCGCCTGCGCCCTCTGCGCGGCGGGCTCGTGGCTGCTGACCCGGCACGAGCACTCCTGGGAGCGCGCGCACGCCGCACCGCGCTGATCCGCGGCGCCTCCGGGGATCAGCCCGCGTAGGACCCGACCAGGCGGACCGCTCCGCCGTCGACGCCCTTCGCGCCCTGCTCGAAGCCCTCGAACCCGCGCGCGGCCGTCGAGACGCGGCCCGCGACCCACGACGGGACGCCCGAGCGCTCGAGGCGTGCGATCACACCGTCGGCCGCCTCCGCCGCGACCACGGCGAACATGCCGATGCCGAGGTTCCAGGTGCCCTCGGTGCTCTCGAGCGTCGCGCCGGACATCCCGGCGAGCGCGCGGAACACGTCGGACGGGCTCCAGCTCGCCCGCTCGACCTCGACCCAGGAGCCGCGCGGCAGCACCCGGGCGAGGTTCGCCGCGATCCCGCCGCCGGTGACGTGGCTGATGGAGTGGACGGCCGGGCCGAGCTCGGCGTCGTCGAGCAGGTCGAGGAGGGGCCGGGTGTAGAGGCGGGTCGGCTCCAGCAGCACCTCGCCGACCACGCCGCCCAGCTCCTCGGAGCGGTCGGTGAAGCCGATGCCGCGCTCGGCGAGGATGTGGCGCACGAGCGAGTAGCCGTTCGAGTGCAGTCCGGAGGAGGCCATCGCCACCACGACGTCGCCGTCGCGCACGCGGTCGGCGCCGCGCACCTGGTCGGCCTCGATCGCGCCGACCGCCGCGCCCGCCACGTCGTAGTCGTCGGGTCCGAGCAGGCCCGGGTGCTCGGCCGTCTCGCCGCCGACGAGCGCGGTGCCCGTCTCGGAACAGGCGCGCGCGATGCCGGCGACGATGTCGGCGATGCGGGCCGGGACGACCTTGCCGCACGCGATGTAGTCGGTCATGAAGAAGGGGCGGGCGCCGACCACGACGATGTCGTCGACGACCATGCCGACGAGGTCCTGCCCGATGGTGTCGTGCTTGTCGATCGCCTGGGCGAGCGCGACCTTGGTGCCGACGCCGTCGGTCGAGGTCGCGAGGAGGGGGGCTCGGAAGTCGCGGAGGAAGGAGACGTCGTAGAGACCCGCGAAGCCGCCGACCCCGCCGAGGACCCGGCTGTCGTGCGTCGCCGACACCGCCGACTTCATCAGCTCGACGGCGAGGTCCCCCGCCGCCGTGTCGACTCCTGCGCGGGCGTAGCTGCTCGTCTCATCACTCACGCGACGACCCTACCGACTGCCCTCTCCCGCCGCGGCGCGGATCCGGGTCCGCCGCACCGGCGGCTCCCGCTCCGCGCCCGCGGTCACGCGTCCCAGGCCACGTAGTGCAGCTCGGCGCGGTCGCGGCTGCGGTGGAGGTCGAGGTAGGACCGGGCGATGACCTCGGCCGCCGCGTCCGGGTGGCCGCCGTCGATGAGTGCGGTGATCGCCACGTGGGCGGCGTAGACGCCCCGGGGCTCGAGCGCGGAGTGGAGGTTGAGGACCCAGTTCCGCAGGCCCGCGGCGGCGATGTTGATGTTCGCCAGCGCCGCGTGCGGGGAGACGGAGCCGCCGCCGGTGGTGACGAGGATCGTCCCGCTGCCGGCGGCGATCATGTCCGGAACCACCTCGCCGACGGCGCGGAGCGCGCCGCCGAGGTAGAAGTCGATCTGCGGCTGCAGGTTCTCGGGCGTGACGTCCAGGACGCCGACCGGGGTGAGAGCGGAGTCGGCGGGGGAGAACTCGAGGACGTCGATCGGACCGAGGTCGGCACGGATCGCCCGCAGCGCGGCGGTCAGGGTCTCGGGCTGCGCGATGTCGGCGGCGAACCCCGCCGCCTCGATGCCCTCCTCGGCGAGGCGGGCGGCCAGGCCGTCCAGCTTCTCCTGGTTCCGCGAGACGAGGGCGACGGTGAAGCCGGCCCGGCCGAAGACGCGGGCGATCTCGAGGCCGAGGCCGGGGCCCGCGCCGATGACGGTGAGAAGGGGCATGGGAGGTCCTGTCGTCGTGCGCCCCGGGGCGCGATGCGCGGGGCTGCTAAGTTGAGGTCAGCCTCAACACTCATTGGATCATAAGTTGAGTGGCGCCTCAAGATCATCGGGAGGATCACGTGGACGAGCAGAAGGCCCTGCGCCGGGACGCGCAGCGGAACGTCGAGAAGCTGCACGCCGCCGCCCTCGAGGTCTTCGGCTCCCGCGGCCTGGCCGCCCCCCTCGAGGACATCGCCCGTCACGCCGGCGTGAGCATCGGCACCCTCTACAACCGCGTCGGCTCCCGTGAGGAGCTCATCGACGCCGTCGTCCCGGCCGTCGCCGGCGAGAAGCTGAAGGGCCTGACCGAGCGCGCTCTCGCCGAGCGGTCCTCCCGCGGACGCCTGGAGCGCTTCGTCTCCGGGATGATCGACCTCCAGCTGGAGGACCCCGCCCTCAACGACGCGATGCTGCGCCGCTTCCCCGACGCAGTCGCCCTCATCGAGGCCTGCGACCGCTCGATCGAGCTCGGCCGGGGTCTCGTCGCGGCCGCCCACCGCGACGGATCCCTCTCCCCCGACTTCACCCACGACGACCTGATGGCCCTGCTCTGGATGGCGGGCACTACCAGCCGCGAGTCCGCGGCTCCGCAGGGCTGGCGCCGCGTCCTGGACCGCAGCCTCGCCGGCGCCTGGACGGCTCCGAGCAGCTGAGCGGCCGCGCGGCTCCCCGACCGACCGCCCGGCCGATCCGCCGGTCGACGCCGCCCTGAGCACCCCCGCGACCACGGATCCGCCCACGGCGAACCATTAGGGGATGAGTCCCCCGCGTGCCAGGATGGACCGTCAAACCCCCCTGCTATCCCCTTGGGAGCCCCTCCGGCATGTGCGGAATCGTTGGGATCGTGTCCTCCGGACCGGTCAACCAGTCCATCTACGACAGCCTCTCCCTCCTGCAGCACCGCGGCCAGGACTCGACCGGCATCGCGACCGCCGACGGCAGCACTCTGCACATCAAGAAGGCCGCGGGACAGGTCCGCGAGGCGTTCCGCACCCGCGACATGCGCTCGCTGCTCGGATCCATGGGCCTCGGCCACGTGCGCTACGCGACGAAGGGCAACGCCGAGCGCGAGGAGGAGGCCCAGCCGTTCTACGTGAACGCGCCATACGGCATCATCCTCGTCCACAACGGCAACCTCACGAACACGCGCGAGCTCACCGAGGAGCTCTTCCGCATCGACCGCCGCCACCTCAACACCACCTCCGACACGGAGCTGCTGGTCAACGTGCTGGCGAACGAGCTGCAGGCCTCGATGTCGGGCCGCGACCTCGACGCCGACGAGGTGTTCGACGCCGTCGCCCGCGTGCACGAGCGCGTCGAGGGCTCCTACGCCACCATCGCGCTGATCGCCGGCGTCGGGCTGCTGGCGTTCCGCGACCCCTTCGGGATCCGCCCGCTCATCGTCGGCCGCCGCAGCAACACCGGGGCGCCGGACGACTGGGTCGTCGCCTCCGAGTCGCTCGTGCTCGAGGCGCAGGGCTTCGAGATCGTCCGCGACGTCGCTCCCGGCGAGGCGGTCTTCATCACCCCCGACGGCCGGATGGCCAGCCGCCAGTGCGCGAAGGACCCGCGACTCATCCCGTGCTCGTTCGAGTACGTCTACCTCGCCCGCCCCGACTCCGTGATGTCGGGCATCTCGGTCTACGAGGCGCGCCTGCGCCTGGGCGACCGCCTCGCCGACACCATCGCGCAGTACACCCCGGGCGGAGCGATCGACGTCGTCATGCCGATCCCCGACTCCTCCCGCCCCGCCGCGATGCAGGTCGCGCAGAAGCTCGGGATCGAGTACCGCGAGGGCTTCTACAAGAACCGCTACGTCGGCCGGACGTTCATCATGCCCGGGCAGGCGGTCCGCAAGAAGTCGGTGCGGCAGAAGCTCAACGCGATGTCGAGCGAGTTCAAGGGCAAGAACGTCCTGATCGTCGACGACTCGATCGTCCGCGGCACCACCTCCAAGGAGATCGTCGACATGGCCCGCGCGGCCGGCGCGAACACGGTCACCTTCGCATCCGCCGCGCCTCCCGTGCGCTACCCGCACGTGTACGGGATCAACATGCCCTCGCGCCAGGAGCTCGTGGCCCACAACCGCCGCATCCCCGAGATCTCGGAGGCGATCGGCGCCGACCAGCTGATCTACCAGGAGGTCGCCGACATGAAGGCGGCGATCCTCGAGGGCTCGGACGTCACCGACCTCGAGACCAGCTGCTTCACCGGCGAGTACGTCACGGGCACCGTCACCCCGGAGTACCTCGACTGGGTGGAGCGCACGCAGCTGAGCTGAGCTCTGCACAGCGCCGGGCGCGGCGCAACGGGTGCCGCGCATCCGTGCGCCGCTCCATGATCGGAGGGTGCGCGGCCCCGCGCGCATGCACCCGAGGAGTCCCCCGTGATCTACCGAATCCTTCCGTTCCTGCTCACCTTCGTGGCCAAGAAGATCTCGAAGTTGCAGAAGGCCAAGCGCGCCGCCGCCAAGCGCCCGACGTCCAGCGCGAGCAGCAGCCGCCGCTCCTCGTCGCGCCGGGGACGCTGACGCCGCGGTCCCGTCCGCGAGCGCGAGCCGCGGGCGGGACCCTCAGCGCAGGGCGGAGTGCAGCGGCCGCAGGGCGGCCCGCCTCCGCCGGCTAGACCCGGTCGGACCCCGTCTGCGGGTCGTCCTCGTCGGACGTCGTCCGCGCGTCGGGCAGGGCCTCCTCGGCCACGGGCTCCTCGGCCGCGTCCTCGCGCTCGACGATTCGCTCGGCGGTGGTCCGGACGACCTTCCGGCCGACGACCCGGTCGAGCAGCACCACGACGAGCCCCGCGAGAGCGCCGAACAGCGTCACGAAGAGCAGCAGGCTGAAGCCGAAGACCTGCCCGCGGGAGAAGCCCTGCGTCTCGGGCAGCGCGAAGGTCAGCACGAAGGCCGCGATCGCTCCGAGCCCGACGCCGAGGGTCAGGATGCGCCAGACGCGCGGGGAGCGGCGGACGTCGACCTCTTCGCGGGTGACCTCGGGGCGGGCGGGATCGCTCATGCCTCCATTCTCCCCCGCGCGGGCGAGGGCACGGCACCGTGATCGCTCAGAGCGCGTGCACGAGCCGGCCCGCCTGCGCGCGCAGCTCGCGGACGACGGTGCGGACCGAGAGCCGCTCCGCCCGGTCCGGCCGCATCAGCGCGACGATGTGCCGCACGGAGTTCACCCCGCGGAGCGGCTTCACCACCACTCCCGCGCCGCCCGCCGTGTAGCGCGGGAGCACCGCGATGCCCAGGCCCGCCGCGACGAACGCCTCCGTCACGCGGGTCGACGCGAAGCGCTGCTCCACCCGCACCGCCTCGCCGGACGCGGTCTCGATGTCCTGCATCACGCGCTCGAACGGGAACCCGTCCGGGACGCCGATCCAGGTCTCGCCGACCAGATCCGCCGCCGAGACCGTCGCCCGGTCCGCGAGGCGGTGCCCGGCCGGCAGGCCGATGTCGAGGGGCTCGATCATCAGCTCCGCCATCGCGAGGCCGCGACCGGCCCAGGCGCTTCTGCCGGTGGGCGAGTGGGCGAGCACGATGTCGAAGTCGGCGGTCAGGTCGGCGAACTCGTCGGTGCCGGGGTCCGCGTCCTCGCACTGCACGACGAGTCCCTCGACGCTGCGGAGCGCGACCAGCGCGTTCGGGAGGAGCATCTGGCCCGCAGTGGGGAAGGTCGCGATGGTGACCTCGCCGATCGGGTTGTTCTTGAACGTCTGCCAGACGGCGTCGGCCCGCTCGAGCGCGATCGCGATCTCGGTGGCGCTCCGGGCGAGCTCGCGTCCCGCCGCCGTGAGCACCACGCCGCGGCCGGAGCGCTCGATCAGCGGCACGCCGGCCTCGCGCTCGAGCACCTTGAGCTGCTGCGAGACCGCGGAGGGCGTGCGGTGCGTCGCCTCCGCCACGGCCGTGATCGAGCGGCGCATCGAGAGCTCGCGGAGAAGTTCCAGCCGTCGCACGTCCATGTAGAGAAACTACACGTCAGGGCAAGAACAGTTCGATTGTCCTACGGAACACGCGGCCGGACACTGGACGTTGTACACAGCATCCCGGCGGATGGATCAGAAGCCGCCGCAACGAAAGGCAGAACACTCATGAGCATCGCAATCCTCGTCGTCCTCAGTGGCCTCGCCGCATGGGGCACGGTGTCGACGGTGCTCGTCGCCAGCCGCGACGGCTACCGTCAGGTCCCCGCGCAGCACTGAGCCCCGCCGCTCCGCGACAGCACCTCATCGCGTTCCGACGCCGTCTCCCGACCGGGAGGCGGCGTTCTCGCGTCTCCGGGGGCTGGTGCCGCTCCTCGGGGAGCGCCTCCCCGCCGCGGCTCCCGGGGGTCGACCATTGGCTCGCCCCGCACACGACGACGGGCCCCCGACCGGAGTCGAGGGCCCGTCGTGCGCGCGGTGCGGCTACTTCGCGGCGGTGCGGCGGCGCAGGCGCGCGACCGTCATGCCCAGACCGAGCAGCAGAGCGGCGATCCCGGCGGCGAACGCGGGGGTCGCGTCCACTCCGGTCTCGGCGAGGTGGTGCGAGCCGGCGACCGGAGCAGTGGTCGGCGTCGGCGCGGGGCCCGTGGTGGGCGGCGTGGTCGGCGCGGGCGTCGGCTCCGTGGTCGGTCCGGGAGTCGGGGTGCCCGCTCCGGCACCGGCCGCGACGGCGAAGCCGACGCTGATCTCGGTGCCGGTGGTGTCGAGCGCGAACGTCGCGGTGTGCGCGCCGCCCGCCAGGCTCTCGTCGATCGGGACCGAGAACGAGGCGCGACCGGTCGAGTCGTCGGTGACGGCCCGGGTCGGATCGATCGTCGCGGTGCCGACGACGGTGCCGTCGACGCTCGCGGTCACGGTGGTGTCGGCCGCGGCTCCGGTGCTGAACAGGAGCGAGGAGAGGTCGACGGTCATGGTGTCGCCGACCGCGTACTCGCCCGAGTCCGGGACGTTGTCGGTCAGGCCGATCGTGCGCTGCACGGGGTCGGGGCTGACGGTGCCGAGGTCCTGGATGTAGCCGACGAAGGCGTCCAGGTCGATGCGGCCGGAGTCGGCCGTGCCGGTGCCCTCGGTGAAGGTGCTGAAGCCGTCGCCGCCGCTCGCGAGGAAGCTGCTGGTCACGACGGTGAAGGTCGCGGCCGGGTCGATCGGCTCGTTCTGGAAGAACACCTGCGAGATGCGCGAGCCCTCGGGCGCCGTCGCGTCGAAGACGTAGGTGAGGTCCTTCGAGGTGGAGAGGTTCAGCTGCGGGTGGCTGGAGCTGCCCACCCACTGCTCCTCGAGCAGGTCGGAGATCTGCTCGCCGGTCAGCTGCAGGGTCACCAGGGTGTTCGCGAAGGGCTGGGCGTCTGAGGCCTCGGCGTAGGTGACCACGCCGTCCGCGTCGCCGGGCTGGTCCGGAGTCGCGGTGTAGGACAGGTCGTCGCGCAGGCCGCCCGCGTTCGAGAAGGCGATCTGCGTGCCGAGCTCACGGGTGGCCCACAGCTGGGCGTCCGAGACGAGGTTGCCGAGGGTCGACTCCGAGCCGCGGTTGGTCGTGGTGCCGTCCGGGCGGTAGGCGCGCGAGATGTCCTCGGTGATGGTGCCGACCTTCACGCTGCCCTCGCGGACGGCGACGGCCTGGGCGTCGGCGACGATGGTCTCGACCTCGGGGTCGGGCTCGAAGGCGCCGACGACGATCGTCTTGGCCGGGTCGTCGGAGGTCGGGTCGTCGACGACCTTCGTCAGCGGCACGACCTCGCTGGTGAGCGAGGTGAGCTGCTTGGTCGCCGGGTCGACGGTCAGGGACATGCGGCCGATGTTCTCGGCGTAGCTGCCGGTCTGCGACACGACGGTCGGGAAGGCCCGGCCCGCGTCGATGCCCGCGTCGTACTCCTGGTGGCTGTGGCCCGAGACGATCGCGTCGACGTTCGGGGCGACCGCGTTGACGATCGCGCCGAACTTGGGGTCCGCCTCCGGAGTGTTCAGCTCGGCCGCGTCGGCGTCGGCTCCCTCGTGCAGGAGCAGGACGACCACGTCGGCCTCGTCGTTGGCGGCGTCGCCGTCCTGGAGCTGCGCGGCGACCTCGTTGACGTTCTCGGCGATCGGCTCGATGGAGAGCGTCGAGATCGTGGCGGGGCTGACGAGCTTGCCGAGGTCCTCGGTGATCGCGCCGATGAAGGCGACGGAGACGCCGTCCTGCTCGGTGATCACGTACGGGGAGTAGGCGCGCTCGCCGGTCGCGGTGTCGTAGAGGTTCGCGTTCACGTAGGGGAACGCCGAGGCGTCCACGACGCGGCCGTCGACGTCGGCGCGGCCCTGGTCGAACTCGTGGTTGCCCAGGGTGCTGACGTCGAGGCCCATCGCGTTGAGCGAGTCGAGCGTGGGGATGTCGCCCTGCACCTTCGACACGAAGGTCGAGGCGCCGATGTTGTCGCCGGCCGAGACGAACAGCGTGTTCGGGTTGGCGGCGCGGTAGGAGTCGACGGCACCGGCGAGCACGGCGGCTCCGGCGACGGCGCGGTCGGCGGCGAGCCGCCCGTGGAAGTCGTTGATCGAGAGGATGTCGATGGCGACATCGCCCTCGGCCGCCGCGGCGGGCGTGGCGCCGAGGAGGGCCGCTCCGGCGACGGCGCCGACGGCGGTCGCGGAGAGGAGTCGGGTGAGGCCGCGTCGGCCCGGGGAAGTACTGCGCATCGTGAAGGGGACTCCAAGCATCGAGCGGTGGATCCGGAGAGGATTCGTGCCGCGTGAGGGGGTTATTCCCAGACAACCCGACGGCGGAGCCCAGGTCAAACGTTCTGACGACGGCTCGCCGCCGCGTTTACGAGAAGTTAACTCGCCGACGCTCAGCCGACGCGCAGGATGGGGAGGAACGGCGTGAGGTCCGCGCGCACTCCGGAGGCGTGGATCCGCCCGCTCGCGACACCCTCGCTCCACGGCAGCGAGCCGGTCGCGAGCGGCAGCCAGGTCGCCGCGTCCATCTCGATCACGTTCGGCGGAGTCCCGCGGGTGTGGCCCGGGCCCTCGACGCACTGGGCCGCGCCGAACGGCGGAACGCGCACCTCGACGCTGCGCCCGGGGACGTTCGTCTCGATGATCTGCAGGAGGAACCGCACCGCCGTCGCCGTCGTGTTCCGGTCCGCTCCCCCGGCGAGCGCCGCCCGCACCGCGGACTGCCCGCTCGCCTCGTCGATCCTGCCCTTGGCCATCCACCCATCCTGCCGCCGCCGCTCGCTCCCGGAGGCCTCCGCGGGGCTCCGCCCGGCGTGTCGGCGTCCGCAGCGCCGCCCTGCGGAGGAGGACGTCACAGGGACCAGCCCCGGCGCGGGGCGCCCTATCCTGTCAGGGTGAAGATCCTCGTCCTCGGTTCGGGTGCCCGTGAGCACGCCATCATCACGGCTCTCCTCGCGGAGGAGGAGCACCACGAGATCATCGCGGCGCCCGGCAACGCCGGCATCGCGCGCGACGTCGAGGTCATCCACTTCGACACGAACAGCCCCCGGCTGGTCAGCGACTTCGCGGTGGAGCAGGGCATCGAGCTCGTCGTCATCGGCCCCGAGGCGCCCCTGGTCGCCGGAGTCGCCGACGCGCTCCGCAAGCGCCGCATCCCCACCTTCGGCCCCGACCGGGCCGCCGCCGCACTCGAGGGCTCGAAGACCTTCGCGAAGCGCGTGATGGACATGGCCCGCGTGCCCACCGGCCGCGCGACCCGCGTCTCCACCCTGGTCGACGCCACCCGCGCCATCGACGAGTACGGACTCCCCTCGGTCGTCAAGGCCGACGGCCTCGCCGCGGGCAAGGGCGTCCTGGTGACGGAGTCGCGCAGCGCCGCGATCGCGCACGCCGAGTTCTGGCTGCAGTCCGGCGACGTCCTCATCGAGGAGTTCCTCGCCGGCCAGGAGGTCTCCCTCTTCCTCCTCTCCGACGGCCACGACGTCGTCCCCCTCTCCCCCGCGCAGGACTTCAAGCGCCTGAGCGACGGCGACGAGGGACCGAACACCGGCGGCATGGGCGCCTACTCCCCGCTCCCCTGGCTCGCCGACCTCTGGGAGAGCGAGCGCGCCTTCGTCGACGAGGTGATCGACACGGTCGCCATCCCGACCATCCGCCAGCTCGAGCGCGAGCGCACCCCCTTCGTCGGACTCCTCTACTGCGGCCTCATCGTGACCGACGCGGGCCTGCGCGTGATCGAGTTCAACGCCCGCTTCGGAGACCCCGAGACCCAGGTCGTCCTCCCGCGCCTCGCCTCCCCGCTGTCCGCACTGCTGCACGCGGCGGCGACCGGCGCGCTCGCCTCCGTCCCGTGGCCCGCGTTCACGGACGAGGTCGCCGTCACCGTCGTCCTCGCGAGCGAGGGCTACCCCGAGAACGCCGTCACCGGACGGACCATCACCGGACTCGACGCGGCGGCGGACGTACCCGGCGTCACCATCGCCCACGCGGCGACCCAGCTGGTCGACGGGAGCTTCGTCGCCACCGGCGGCCGCGTGCTCAACGTCGTCGCACGCGGTGCCGACTTCGCCGAGGCGCGGGAGCGGGCGTACCGCGCGCTCGACCTGATCCACCTCGACGGCGGGCTGTATCGGAGCGACATCGCGGCGAAGGTCGCGCAGTAGCGCGACATCCGACGTGCTGTCGGCCACGCCGATCCCTGCGCGGCGTGGCGCAGTCGGCTCAGAGGGCGGCCTGGTCTCGGAGAGCGGGGAGCGATCGGCGCATCCGAAACGCTCGGCACGCGTTCCGGTCGACGCCTCGAGGGTGGCCGGGGGCGGGAGGATCCACACTCGGACTCGGACCTCCGCGACACGGGCTCGCGGCGGAGGTCGGTCGCCCCGCGGGGGCGGGTCAGGCCAGGGTGCGGAGGGCCTCGGCGAGGTGGGGATGCGCGAAGGTGAAGCCGGCGTCCTCGAGGCGGGCCGGCACGACCCAGCGGGACTTGAGCAGGAGCTCGGATTCGGTGCGGAGCAGGAGCGTCGCGGGCTCGAGGACGAAGCGCGGAGCCGGCACGCCGATCCGGCGGCCCACGGCGGCGCGGAGCAGCCGGGAGAGCTCGGTGTTGTCGCTCGGATTCGGCGACGCGAGATTCACCGGCCCGTCGAGGGTCGACTCCTCGAGGAAGCGGATCGACCGGTGGACGTCCTCCACGTGGATCCAGCTGAAGTGCTGACGGCCGCGGGTGCGCCGGTGCTCGTGGTGCACGCCGGCCTCGCGGCGCGCGCGCGTCGAGGGCCACGGCCCGTCGAACTGCGGACCGCCGAGGCCGAGCCGCGCCAGCCGCAGCAGGATCGCCGTCGCCGGACCGTCTCCGAGCACGATGGACATCCGCAGCGCCACGCGCCGCACGCCGGGCGTCTCCCCGGCGAAGAACTCCGACTCCCACGCCCGCGCCACGTCGACCGAGAAGCCCTCGCCGAGCACGCCCTCGTCCTCGGTGTTCGCCCGCTCCTCCTCGTGCCGGTAGATCGTGGCCGTGCTCGCGTTCATCCAGACCGGCGGAGGAGTCGCGGCCGCCGCGACCGCCCGGTGCAGCTCCGCGGTGGTCGCCACGCGCGAGCGGAGGATCTCGGCGCGGTTCGCCGCGGTGTACCGGCAGTCGACGCTCTTGCCGGCCAGGTTCACCAGGAGGCGCGCACCGTCGAGCACGCGGGTGATGCCGGCGGTGTCGCCCCAGCGCGCGTCCGGCCCGGAGCGGCCGATCCTCCGCACCGTCCAGCCGTCGGCGGCGAAGCGGCGGGCGAGGTCCGTCCCGAGGAATCCGCTCGCACCGGCGAGGACGACGACGGGGTCAGCGGTGCTGCTCATCGCCCCATCGTGCCGCACGGCGCCGGAGTCACGGGGAGGACTCGTCGCAGGCGCGCTGCCGGTATGCGAGGTGGGTGGAGGCGGGTCTCGATCAGCCGCCGAGCGACCCCGCACCACGGAGCAGCCGCGCCGCGGCGAGCGCCCCGGCCAGCCGCTCGGCGAACCCCGGCGGCACCTCGGCGGGCAGCGCGTCGACCGGCCACCAGGCCACGTCGTCGCTCTCGTCGCTGACCGTCACGGGAGCGTCCGGATCGGCGATCGCACCGTAGCCCACGTCCCAGTGGCGGGAGCAGCGGCCGAAGCCGTCGCCGAGCGCGTGCCGGTCGAGGTCGAGGGGCAGGACGCCGAGCGGCTGCAGCCGTGCCGCTCCGCTCTCCTCCCGCGCCTCGCGGAGGGCCGCGTCGGCCGTGGAGTCGTCGCCGGGCTCGACATGACCGCCGAGCTGCACCCAGAACCGGCCCTTGCGGTGGAAGCAGAGCAGCACCTGCGCCAGATTCGGCGAGAGCACGAAGCAGCTCGCCGTGACGTGCTCGGGGCCGCCGTCGCGCTCGAGCGCCGACTCGCCGCGCTGCTCGAGGAACGCCAGGTACTCGTCCCGCAGGTCCGCGAGCGCGCCCGCGTCCCACTCCCGCAGCTCGCCCGCCAGCCGCGTCCCTCGCTCCCCCGTCACGCGAAGGACCCTACCTCCCCTCCGCGAGCTGCCACTCCGGTGCGCTGCACGGCGTGCGTGGCGTACCGGAGCGGCGTCTCGCGGAGGGAGGAGGGACGGGAGCGTCAGACGGAGAGGCCGGAGAGGCCCTCGCGGTCGACGCGGCGGTGGAAGCGCATGCCGGCGAGACCGCCGAGCACGGCGCCGACCAGCGCGACGACCAGGGCGGCGAGCGCCGTCACGACCGCCGCGGCCGTGGCGTCGCCGGCGTCCAGGGGGATCGTCGGGAAGCCGCTCACCGCGGAGAGCGCCTGGCTGCCGCCGGTGATCGCCGAGACGATGCCCACGACGATCGCGACGACGACCGCCCAGGCCCACACTCCGACGCCCTGCTTCGCTCCGCTGAAGCGGGCCATGCGGCCTGCCACGTAGCCGCCGCAGTAGTAGGCGACGAGGAGGATGACCAGCAGGGCGATCGCGCCCGCCCAGCCGAACGCGGCGGGGTCGGCCGCGAGGTCGCCGGTGACGTCCTGGGTGCCGATGACGGCGGCCCCGATCGCGGTGACGAGGGCGGTCAGGAGGACGGCGAGTCCGGTGGCGGCGAGCCAGCCGAAGAAGGCGCAGCCGATCTTGAAGCCGCCGAAGCGGTCGCGCTCGCGCTGGTGGATGTCCTTGCGCGCGGCCGCACGGGCCTGCTTCGCCTCGGCGGAGTCGGGGTCGACGGGCGCGCGGTGCTCGGGGACCGAGTGCGCGGAGTCGGAGCGGTCCGTCGAGGCGGAGCGGTCCGTCGAAGCGGAGCGGTCCGAGGAGGCGGAACGGTCCGGAGTCGCGGAGCGGTCCGTCGCCGCAGCCGCTCCCGTATCCCCAGCGGAGTCGATGCGCGCCGTGCCGCCCGCCGCCGAGCCCTCTGCCCGTCGCGGCAGTCCGCCGTCAGCCGGATCCCTGTCTGTCGTGCTCATGTCGAACCTCCTGGCCGAGCGCCCCGAAGAAGGGCGACACGCTCAGTCAAGACCCAGGGAGCCCTCGGTGTCGCGGGCTTGACGACACGACGGAGCGGTCCGGGCGTCAACCCCCTGGGGCCCCCTCCCTCCCACCCGCTTGCATGGAGGGACCGACCGACGACACGAGAGGGAGAGTCATGACTCCGGAATCCCCCGAGCAGACACCGCCCGGCACCGAGGCCGAGCTGACGCCGAAGGCCGACCACGGCGAGACCACCTACCGCGGCACCGGCCGCCTCAGCGGCAAGGTCGCCCTCATCACGGGCGGCGACAGCGGCATCGGCAAGGCCGTCGCGATCGCGTTCGCGCGCGAGGGCGCCGACGTGGCGATCTCGTACCTCGACGAGCACGACGACGCCGAGGACACCGCCAAGTGGGTCCGGGAGGCCGGCCGCGAGGCGCTGCTCCTCCCCGGCGACCTGCAGGACCCGGCGCACTGCCGCGCCGTCGTCACCGAGACCGTCGAGCGCTTCGGCCACCTCGAGGTGCTCGTCAGCAACGCCGCCTTCCAGATGAGCCGCGAGAGCGTCACCGACATCCCGGACGAGGAGTGGGACCGCACGATCGCGACGAACATCAGCGCCTACTTCCACCTCGTGAAGTCGGCGCTGCCCCACCTGAAGGAGGGCGCATCGATCATCGCGACGAGCTCGGTGCAGTCCGACCAGCCGTCGTACCAGCTGCTCCCCTACGCCGCCACGAAGTCGGCGATCCTCAGCCTCACCGCCTCGTTCGCGCAGGCGCTCGGCGAGAAGGGCATCCGCGCCAATTCCGTCGCGCCCGGCCCGATCTGGACGCCGCTCATCCCCTCGACCATGCCGGAGGAGGCCGTCGCCGAGTTCGGCGAGCAGGTCCCGCTGGGCCGCCCCGGGCAGCCGGCCGAGGTGGCCCCCGCCTACGTCCTCCTCGCCTCCGACGAGGCGAGCTACATCAGCGGGTCGACGATCGCCGTCACCGGCGGGAAGCCGATCCTCTGATCACGCTCCAGGGCACCGCTCACCCGCAGGATTCCGCGATAGGTTCCTGCGGGTGAGTGTCCACATCCGCAGCATCGAGACGGCGGTGCCGACCACGGTCCTGCGCCAGTCCGAGGTGCGCGACCTCTTCGCGTCCCAGCCCGCGATGACCCGGCTCGGGTCCCGCCTGATCGGCGCGGCCTTCGACGCGTCCGGGATCGACACCCGCAGCACGGTGGTCGACGAGCTCGACCGGGTCGAGCGGGAGGGTGCGAGCGTCTTCTACGACGCGGGGAGCGGCCTGGTGCTCGACCCGGGGACGGCCGCGCGCAACGCCGTCTACACCGAGCGCGCTCCCGAGCTCTTCACGGAGGCGGCCCGCCGCGCCCTCGCGTCCGCGTCGATGACCCCCGAGGACGTCACCCACGTGGTGACGGTCTCCTGCACCGGCTTCTACGCCCCGGGGCCCGACTACCAGCTGGTCCGCCGCCTCGGCCTCGCACCCTCGACGCAGCGCTTCCACCTCGGCTTCATGGGCTGCTACGGCGCCTTCCCCGGCCTGCGCGCCGCCCGCCAGTTCTGCGAGGCCGACCCGGAGGCGGTCGTCCTCGTCGTCGCGGTCGAGCTGTGCACCATCCACCTCACGAGCTCCAACGACCCGGAGCAGATCGTCGCGACCTCCGTCTTCGCCGACGGCGGTGCGGCGGCCGTCGTCACCGCCCGCGAGGCCGCGCCCGGCACCCCGGTGCTCGAGCTCGACGCGCTCGCCACGACGCTCACCGACGAGGGCGAGACCGAGATGGCGTGGACGATCGGCGACCACGGCTTCTCGATGCGGCTGAGCACCTACGTGCCCTCGATCATCGGAGCGAACATCGAGGCGGCCGTCGCCCCGCTGCTGGCCGGCGCCGAGGTCGAGCGGAGCGACGTGCAGCGCTGGGCGATCCACCCCGGCGGCCGCAGCATCCTCGACAAGGTGCAGGCCTCGCTCGCCCTCAGCGACGAGCAGCTGGCCCCGTCGCGCGAGGTGCTGCGGACCAACGGCAACATGTCGAGCGCGACCGTCCTCTTCATCCTGCGGCGCCTGCTGCACGGCGAGGCGGCCGACGGCGAGCGGATCGGCGCGATGGCGTTCGGCCCCGGCCTCACCGTCGAGCTCGCGCTGCTCACCAAGCGGGGCGGGGAGTGACTCCGCGAGCCCCTCTCGCGCCGGACCTGCGCCACCGCGAGGTCTCCGAGCAGGAGCTGATGGACGACCCGGACTGCGACCGCACCCTGCTCGACGCCACCTACGCCCGCTTCGGCACCGTGAACCGGCTGGTCTCGGGGTGGCGTGGCCTCTACCGCTCGCGCCTGCGTCCGCTGCTGCGGCCCGACGAGCCGTTCCGCCTGCTCGACATCGGCTCCGGAGGCGGCGACGTCGCCCGCTCCCTCGCCGGCTGGGCCCGCGAGGACGGCCTCCGCCTGGCGATCACCGCCGTCGATCCGGACGAGCGCGCCTCCGCCTTCGCCACGTCGACGCCCGCGCCGCCCGGAGTCGAGTTCCGCCGCGCGAGCAGCGCCGACCTGGTCGCCGAGGGCGAGCACTTCGACCTGGTGACCTCCAACCACGTGCTGCACCACCTGTCGCCGGAATCACTCGCCGACCTGCTCGCCGACAGCGAGCGCCTGGCCCCGCGCGCACTGCACAACGACATCGAGCGCTCGCGGCTGGCCTACACGGCCTACCTGCTGGCCACGCGACCGATCGCGGCCGGCTCGTTCCTCCACTACGACGGGTCGCTGTCGGTGCGGCGCAGCTTCACCGCCGCCGAGCTGCGGGCTGTGGCGCCCGAGGGGTGGCGGGTCGAGCGCGCGGCGCCCTACCGGCTGCTGCTCGCGCGGGGCGAGGTGTGAGGACGCGGCGGAGGGTGAGCGCTTCCGGTCCGCTCTGGCTGCGCGCCGCCGCTGTCAGCTACTCCGCCAACTGCGCCCTCGGCACCGCCGTCGCCACCGGCGCTCTCCGCACGGGCCGCTGGCACTGGATCCATCACGCGCTCTACATCTGCACGTCGACGCTCACCGCTCTGGCCTGGGCGACGCTGCGACGGTCGGACACCCGCGCCGCGTCCGCGCTGGCTCCCGCCGCCGTCCCGCTGGCGGTGATCCCCTTCGCGGGGACGCACGGACGTCGGCACCCGGCGATCGCGCTGGCGGCGGCTCCGTTCGTGCTCGCCGCTCTCGGGCGGACGCGGCGGCCGGCGCGGCGCCGAGGAGTGCTCCAGCGTCTCAGAGCCGGGTCAGCCCTGCGCTGACGCGCCCCGGCTTCTAGCGCGGGGGCTCGACGTCGCGGTCGGGGTCGGAGCGGTACGAGCGCAGCGCCTGCCAGCCGGCGATCGCGAGGATCAGCGCGCCGCAGAGCATCGTCAGCAGGTTCGGCACCGAGAAGCCACTGCCCACGACCGAGTTGATGCCCGCGCCGAGCACGAACACACCTCCGAGAAGGTAGAAGATGACCCTCGTCTTCACCGTTCCACCGCTTCCCTCGAGCCTGCACAGGACCCTCGATGCTACCGCGCGCGCCCCGGGCCGCCGCCGCTCCCCCCTCTGCGCGATCGATCGGGGCAGGATCGAGGCATGGAGTTCCTCGATGTCGTCCGGCGCCGGAAGACCACCAACGGCGCGTTCCTGCCCGACCCCGTCTCCGAGGAGCACCAGCGGCTCCTGATGGAGGTGGCCGGCCGGGCGCCCTCGCAGCTCAACAGCCAGCCGTGGCGGTTCGTGCTCGTCGAGGAGCGCGAGACGATCGACCGGATCGCCGCGATCAGCGGCGAGAGCATGACCACCGCGATGTCGAACGGCACGTTCTTCGAGCGCTACAAGCCCTACTTCCGCTTCAGCAGCGAGGAGATGGAGCGGCGGCGCGACGGGATGCTGTTCGACAAGCTGCCGGCTCCGCTCCGCCCCTTCACGAAGCAGGTCTTCACGAAGCGCGGGCAGTTCCTGATGAACTCCCTCCGCGTCCCGCAGACGCTCGGCGAGGAGAACCGCCGGCTCGTCGCGGGATCGCCGCTGCTGCTCGGGGTGATGCTCGACCGCTCCGAGTACCGGCCGGGCGAGCTCTCCTCCTTCTACTCGGTGTTCAGCATGGGCGCCGCGATGGAGAACGTCTGGCTGAGCACGGTCGAGCTGGGGATGGGGATCCAGTTCGTGTCGTTCCCGATGGAGGTGCCGGGAGCGTGGGCGCGGATCGAGTCGCTGCTCGCCGTGCCCGACGAGCTGGAGCTGATGGCGGTGTACCGGCTCGGCTACCTGCCTCCGGAGCAGCGGCGGCCGGCGATCGACTGGTCCTCGCACCAGCGGAAGCTTCCGTCGCAGTACGTCTTCCGCGGCACCTGCGCGACTCCGCAGGAGGGGTGGGACGCGCCGGCCGGGCCGTGACGAGGATCCGGAGCGGCGCGGCCGGCAGCGGAGGTGCCCGCGCTCGCTCCCGGGCCGGCCCCGGCCGACGGGAGATCCGCGACGGAGCATCGACTCTCGCTACATGCGTCGGCTAACGTGGCGCCCAGCACGCCCGGCAGCGCTACGTCCCGTCCGCGGGACTGTCAATGGGGGTCCGGCGTGTCTCCCGCCCGATTCCCCGCACCGGGGTCCGAGCGGATACCGTCCCCCGAGGAGCCGTCCGCCAGGGCCGGCCCGATGAACGAAGGGGGCCCGTGGCCACGCTCATCTACGGACCGCAGAACCTCGAGATCGAATTCGAGGAGCGCGTCCTCGCGCACCTGAAGGTCGCCGTCCTCTCGAAGCTGCGCCGCAACGAAGCCTTCTCGCTCTCGTGGATGGAGGACGCCTCCACCGGACACGGCCGGAGCTCCGTCTGGCTGCACCCGTCGGTGCCGCTGCACTTCCGCTTCACCGAGGCGCACCAGCCCAAGCTCAACCGCGCGTGGATCGAGCAGATGCTCAGCGTCGCCAGCATGCACGGCGAGCTCTCGGTCCTGCCGGAGCCCGAGGAGCAGCGCCAGGGCTCCTGAGCTCCACCGCTCCTGGGCCCCGCTGCCCCCTGATCGCACGGCCGTCAACCCCGTCCCCTCTGCGGGGGACGCGAAGTACCGTCGAGAAGACGTCCCCGGAACCATCGGCGGACGTCGACGGACGGAGACGACCATGACGGACACCGCGCGAGCAACCGGCCTGCCCACCCTCACCCCGGTGCGGACGCTCCGCAAGGCGCAGCCGATCGAGCCGCGCCGCGTGCCGGACTCCGTCTCCGTCGGCTCCCAGCCGGTCATCGGCTGCCGGATCGACGTGAGCGGCCGCTCCTTCGTCGTCGAGCTCGACATGGCCGGCATCTTCCTGCGCCAGGTGCGCCGGAGCCTGCGCGAGGGCGAGGGTGGCCTCGTGCTGCTGCGCCACGTCGACGGGATCGAGATGATCCCGTTCTCGCGCGCGACGCCGTTCGACGTCTCGGACATCGTCTGCCCCGAGGGCGTCGAGCCCGCGGACGCCCGCTCGGCCCTGGGGCTCCGCGACCGCTGAGCCGCGACGGGCGGCGTGCTCCGCCCCGCGCCCGCCGCTGAGCGGGATCAGGCGGGGAGCGACGCCTCGATCAGGTCGACGATCCGCGGGTCGTCGGGCTCGACCGTCGGGCGGAACCGGTGGACCGTGCCGTCGGCCGTGATCAGGAACTTCTCGAAGTTCCACTTCACCCGGCCGGCCTTGCCGTTCTCGTCCTCCGCCTTGGTGAGCTCCGCGTAGAGCGGGTGCGCCGAGCGGCCGTTGACGCGGACCTTCTCGAACATCGGGAAGGTGACCCCCCAGGTCGTCGAGCAGTACGCCTTGATCTTGTCCTCGTCGCTCAGCTCCTGGAGGAACTGGTTGCTCGGGAAGCCGAGGACCGTGAATCCGCGCTCCCCGTAGCTCTTCTGCAGGGCCTCGAGCTTCTCGTACTGCGGGGCGAGGCCGCAGCGGGAGGCGACATTGACGATCAGCCGCACGGGCGGGTAGTCGGCGAGGGTCGACGTGGTGCCGTCGATCGTGGTGAGGGGGATGTCGGCGATCGTGTCGGGCACGGAGGGCTCCTTCGGACGTGGTGCGTCGACGCTACTCCCCGCCGCCGAGGGAACCCCGAGTCGTGGAGGCGGCTCGCTGCGGGTTCCCGCGACGGTCCGGGGTTCCCTCGGCGCGCACCTGCCTCCACCATGGGGGGATGGCCGCCTCGCAGCAGATCGTCTCGGTCGGCGGGCGAAGGCTGCGGCTGACGAACCTCGACAAGGTCGTCTACCCGGAGACGGGCTTCACCAAGGCCGACGTGCTCTCCTACTACGCCTCCGTCGCCTCCGCGATGCTGCCCCATCTCGCGCGCCGCCCGATCACCCGGAAGCGCTGGGTCGACGGAGTGGGCACCGCCGAGCATCCGGGCGAGGTCTTCTTCGAGAAGAACCTCCCCTCCTCCGCCCCCTACTGGCTGAGCCGGACCCGGCTCGCGCACTCGTCGCGCGACGTCGAGTACCCGCTGGTCGACGACGTCGCCGGGCTCACCTGGCTGGCGCAGCAGGCGGCGCTCGAGCTGCACGTCCCGCAGTGGCGGGTGGGCTCCGACGGCGAGCGCCGTCCGCCCGACCGCCTCGTGCTCGACCTCGACCCGGGCGAGGGGGCGGGCCTCGCCGAGTGCGCCGAGGTCGCGTTCCTCGCCCGCGACCTGCTGGAGGGGATGGGGCTGGCTCCGCTGCCGGTGACCAGCGGGAGCAAGGGGATCCACCTCTACTGCCCGCTGGACGCCTCCGCCTCCAGCGACCAGATCTCGGCGGTCGCGCACGAGCTGGCGCGCGCTCTCGAGTCGGACCACCGCGACCTCGTCGTCTCGGACATGAAGAAGACCCTGCGCGAGGGCAAGGTCCTCGTCGACTGGAGCCAGAACAGCGCGGCGAAGACGACCATCGCCCCCTACTCCCTCCGGGGGCGCCTCCGGCCGGCGGCCGCCGCGCCCAGCACGTGGGAGGAGCTGGGTGCCGAGGACCTGCGCCACCTGTCGCCCGACGAGGTGGTGGAGCGGCTGCGGAGCGACGGCGACCTCCTCCGCCCGCTGCTCGCCGCCCGGGGTGCCGGGCTCGAGCCGACCCCGGAGCGGATGGCGGGCTTCGCCGCGACGGACGTCTCCTCCGACCGCCTGGCGACCTACCGCAGCATGCGCGACGCGTCGAGGACGCCGGAGCCGGTGCCCGAGGCGGGGTCCGCGGGCATCTCCTCGGGCGACTCCTTCGTCATCCAGGAGCACCACGCGCGGCGCCTGCACTACGACTTCCGGCTCGAGCACGACGGCGTCCTGGTCAGCTGGGCGGTGCCGAAGGGCCCGCCGCTGGAGGGCGACCCCAACCGGCTCGCGGTGCAGACCGAGGACCACCCCCTCGAGTACGCGACCTTCGAGGGCACGATCCCGGCCGGCGAGTACGGCGGCGGCGAGGTGCGCATCTGGGACGAGGGCACCTACGCGCTCGAGAAGTGGCGCGAGGGGAAGGAGGTGATCGCGGTGCTGACCGGCCGCCCCGACGGCGGGCTCGGCGGCGAGCCCCGCCGCTACGCCCTGCTGCACACGGGCTCGAGGGAGGGCGCCGAGAAGAACTGGCTCCTGCACCTGATGGCGCCGGGTCCCGGTCACGGGCACGGGACGCAGCGACGGGGCCGGGCGGCAGCGTCCGCCGCGTCGCCCGCTCCCCGCCCCGCACCCTCCGCCGACCGCCCGGCCGAGGACTCCGCTCCGCGCCGCCACCGCCCCATGCTCGCCACGGCCGGACGCCGCGGCGACGTGGACCCCGGGGCCGCGATCGAGATGAAGTGGGACGGCTACCGCGCTCTCGTGCGGGTGCAGGGCGGCACCGCGACCCTCACGAGCCGCAACGGCAACGACCTGACCGCGGCGTTCCCCGACCTGCTCGCCCCGCTCGCCGAGGCCGCCGCCGACGCCGTGCTCGACGGCGAGATCGTCGCCCTCGACGCTCGCGGGCGCCCCGACTTCGGCGCCCTGCAGACCCGCGGCGGGCTGACGAAGCCGCGCGAGATCGAGGCGGCCGCCCGGTCCACTCCGGTGCACCTGATGGTCTTCGACCTGCTCGAGCGCGCAGGAGAGGACCTGACCGGGAGCGACTACGACACCCGTCGCTCGGCACTGGTCGAGCTCGTCGACGAGAACGAGCGCGTGCACGTCCCGTCCGTGTTCGACGGCGACCTGGAGGAGGCGATGGTCACCAGCCGCACCCTCGGCCTCGAGGGCGTGGTCGCCAAGCGCCGCGACTCGCGCTACCAGGAGGGCAGCCGCTCGCGCGACTGGATCAAGCTCACCCACCACCGGCTGCAGGAGGTCGTGATCGTGGGCTGGCGCGAGGGCGAGGGCGGCCTCCAGGGGTCTGTCGGGGCGCTGCTGACCGCGATCCCCGGCGAGGACGGGCTCGCGTACTCGGGCCGTGTGGGCACCGGCTTCAGCGACCGCGAGCGCCGCGGACTGGTCGACCGCCTGGCCGAGCACGCCACCGAGGAGCCCGCCGTCTCCGTCCCTCCGCTCGAGTCGCGCGGCGTGCACTGGGTGTCGCCCGTCCTGGTCGGCGAGGTCCGCTACCGCGAGCGCACCGCCTCCGGCACCCTCCGCCAGCCGGTCTGGCGCGGCTGGCGCGCCGACAAGGCCGCCGAGGACGTCCGCGTGGAGGAGCCGGGCAGCTGATCCTCCGGTCTTCCCACGGAGATGCCCGGGAACGCGGCGCGCGCCGGCGATCCGCTGCGCCCCCGGCACCTCAGTCCAGGCGCACCCCGCGCAGCAGGAGGAGGGTCGCGCCGACCGCGGCACCGGTGCCGATGAGGACACCGCCCGCTCCGGCCGCCGCCGCGAGGACGCCGAGGAGGCTGGGCAGGGCGATCAGCCCGAGGCGGTTCCCGGCCAGGCGCAGCGCGAGGGCGCGGCCATGGCGGTCGGCGGGGGTGCGCTCGATCAGCCACGACATCGTGATGGGCTGGCCGATCCCGAGGCCCAGGCCGAGGGCGGCGACCGCGACGAAGAGGAGCACGGTCGGCGCGGGCAGGGCGACCAGCACCAGGCAGAGCGCCGAGATCAGGATGCCGCCCACCATCACCCGGGTGCGCCCGAGCCGGGCGGTGGCCGCGCCGAGGAGGAGCCGCGAGGCCATCGACGCGAGTGCGCGCACGGTGAGCAGGGCCCCGACGACGCCGGCCGGGAGCCCGCGCTCGGCGCCGAGGGCGGGGAGGTAGACGACGGTCAGGTCGACGGCGGCGACGACGGTCGCGCTGGTCAGCAGGGCGCGCGCGAGGCCCGGCACCCGGAGGAGACCGAGCGTCGAGCCCGGAGCCGCAGCCCCCTCCGCCGCGGGTCCGCGCGGGGACGGGCTGCGGATCCCCGCCGTCGAGACCAGCAGCAGCACCGCGAGGATCCCGCCCACGAGGAACAGCGGCGCCGGGTCGGGCCGCACCGAGCCGCCCGCGAGCACCGGGATGAACGCGGGCCCGATCGCCTGTCCGAGCGACGCGGCGAACGTGTAGTAGCCGAAGCGGCTGTCGAGCCGCGTCCCTCCGGTGCCGCCCGCGACGACGGTCTGCTGCCCGACCACGCAGCCCAGGTGCCCCGCGCCGAGCAGGGCGATGCCGAGGAGCAGCCCCGCGACGCTCCCGCCCGCCAGGAGCAGCACCGCGGCCGCTCCCACCGCGACGAGCGAGCCGACGGCCATCACGGCCCGGGCGCCGACCCGGTCGACCAGCCCGCCCACCGGCAGCGCGATCAGCAGCGGCACCAGCGCGAACGAGGCGCCGAGCGCCCCGAGCGCCCAGGCCGGCACGTCGAGCCGGATCGCCTGGTAGACGGCGGCCGGCCGGAGCAGGAACGCGACGGCCTGGATGAGCACGGCGTGCGCGAGCAGGGACGGAGTCGCCAGGCGGTTCCGCACGCGCGCTCCTTCCCGCGGCGCTCGGCCGAGCACCCGCTCCCCCATCCTCCTCCCGGTGCCGCCGCCGAGTCGCCCGGAATGGATCGTCCTGCCCCCTCGAGAACGGGCCTTCTCGTGCGACTCAGCCCTGCGGCGGCGGCGAGGGGAGCGCGTGCGCGGGCAGGGTGCCGAGGCGGTGCCGGCCGCGGAGGAGGAACCAGGCCAGGCCGATCCCGACGACCGCGGCGATCACGACGACCGCGCTCCAGCGCAGCTCCTCCCCGTAGACCTCGACGCGCGGCCACGCGAGGTCGACCGTCATCGCCGCGCCCCAGAGCACCGCGACCACGTTCACCGGCAGGCCCGCGCGGCCGAGCGAGAAGCGCCCGGGCGCGGCTGCGGGCCACCGGCCGCGGTGCCGGGCGATCAGCAGCGGCACCGTCACCAGCAGGTAGGCGAGGTAGATCAGGATGACCGCCACGCTCGTCACGGCCGTGAAGATCGCCGGCGTCCCGATGTTCACGACCAGGATCAGCACCGCGAGCACCCCCACGACCAGCGCCGGCGCCACCGGTGTCCCGCGCCGCGGGTCCACGCGGGCGAGCACGCGGCTGCCGGGCAGGGCGTTGTCGCGGGCCATCGCGAAGATCAGTCGGATGGCCGCCGTGTGCACCGCCAGCGCGCACACCGTGATCGCGACGACCACGCAGAGCAGGAGGACCGATCCGAGGGGGCCGCCGAGCACCTGCAGCACGATCCGCTGCAGCCCGCCCGACGCCTGCCCGAGCGCCGGGTCGGCGAGGTCGGGCGCCGAGAGGATCCCCAGCAGCAGGATGAGGCCGCCGAGGACGAAGGAGGCGGTCACCGCCCGCAGGATCGCCGTCGGCGCGGTCCGGCGCGGATCGACCGTCTCCTCGCCGAGCGAGCCCGCGGTGTCGAACCCGTACATCACGTACGCCGACGCGATCGCGGCGATGAGGAACGCGCCGGCGTACCCGCCCGGCGTGCTCCCGCCGTAGCCGCTGGTGTCGAGCAGCACGGTCGGCGGATGCACCACGTTCACCGCGAGCACCGCCACCAGCAGCACCGCCGCGACGAGCTCGATCAGCACGCCGACGCTGTTGATCCGGGCCATCAGCCGCACGCCGCGCGCGTTGACCGCGGTGGTGAACGCGATCAGCAGCGCTCCCCAGACCACCGCGCTCACCCCCGCGGAGCCGCCGAGCTGGAATCCGCTCCAGATCTGCGGGAGCGTCGCCTGGTACGCCAGCACGACGGCCGCGAGCGTGACCACGGACGCGGTGGCCATCAGCCAGCCCGCCAGCCAGCTCACCGTCGGCCCGGCGAGGCGCTTGCTCCAGTTGTAGACGGAGCCCGCGACCGGGTAGCGGGCGGCGAGCTCGGCGAAGCACAGCGCGACCATGAGCTGCCCGGTGAACACGATCGGCCAGGACCACCAGTAGGCGGGACCGCCGAGCGCGAAGCCGAAGGAGAAGAGCTGGAACGTGCCGGTCAGGATCGAGATGTAGCTCACGCCCGCGGCGAAGCTGCCGAAGCGGCCGATGCCGCGGGTGAGGGAGGGGCGGTACCCGAACTCAGCGGTCCCGTCGTCGACGTCCTCGGTGGTGCTCATCGGGCTCCCCCTCGCGGGCGCGCTCGTCGCACCGAGGTCAGGATGCCAGCCGCCGCCCGGCCGCACGACTCCCCCGTCCCGGGCGTCCGTCAGCGGGTGCTCAGCCCTCGCCCCGCTCCCGGTGCACAGGACTCGGGCGGCCCCCGCGGACGGGAGCGGCGTCAGCCGTGCGCCGCGAGCCGGGTGCGCTGGGGCACCAGGAGCTCGAGCAGCTCCTCGACCCCGTCGACCCGCTGCGGCTCGACCGGGTGCCCGGGTCCGCACGGCTTGTAGGCGGGCGGATCCACGTTCAGGACGTGCCCGACGGGCCGCCCCTTCTCCCAGACCGTGAGGAGGAAGGCGCCGTCCCGCTCGTCGGGGGCGCCGATCTCGAAGACCCGGCCGCGCACGATGGCGCACTGCGGCTCCTTGCGCGCGAGGCGCACCCAGAAGGGATGGTCTCCGGTCATGGTGTCCGTCCTCCCCGGCCGACCCGCGGCCGTGCCCGTAGCGGTCGACCGGTGATCGTGTCGTCGGCGACCCGCAGGGCCACGGTACGTCCGCCTCCCCTCAGCCGATCAGGGGGTTCACTGCGGAGCCTCGCAGTGGTAGCGGACGCCGGTCGCATCCGGGTCCGGGTCCGGGTCCGGGTCCGGGTCCGGGTCCGCACGACGGGGAACCACTCACTGCTCGTAGGAGTCCTCGTAGTCGGCACCACTGGTCAGCTCGCCGTCGCCGGGCTGCACGGGATGCTCGCCGGTGAGCGCGTCGATCCGCGCGCGCAGCCGTGCCACCTCCGCCGCGTTGTCCGGTTCGGGCAGGTCGCTCGGCGTGGTCTCGACGATGAGGGCGGCCGCGGCGTTCACGAGGAAGGTGGCATCGACCGTCCCGCCGTCGGCGCCGATCCCCGTGTACTCGACGGTGTCGGCCGCGCCCTTCGAGGCGAGGGCGACGGCGTACTCGACGAGTGCGTCGGCCGCCTCGTCCCCCACCAGGATCGTCTTGTCGGCGAAGAGGATGTGCTTCATGCCGTCCATGCTCGGCAGCGCCGGCTGCGTGGAGGGAGGAGGTTGACAGAGGACCGCCGCTGACGGAAGACCTGGACAGATCGAGCAGAGAATGGCAGGCCGGGTTGTCGGATCCCTCCGGTCTGCGGAAGGGTGGTGGCAACGGCGGGCGCCTGCCGGCCGGAGATCAGGGGCTGGAGACGCCGATGGGGAAGCTGCACTACGACGGGACCGTCGAGATCGACTTCGAGGACCGCGTGCTCGCGCACCTGCAGATCGTCATCACCGCGAAGCTGCGCCGCAACGAGTCGTTCCTGCTCAGCTGGCGCGACGACCACAGCATGGGCGACGGCCGCAGCGCGATCTGGATCCACCCCTCCCACGCGCTCCGCTACAAGTACTTCGGCGGCCGGATGCCCCGCATCAACCCCGCCTGGATCTCCGCGCTCACCGACCTCGCGAACTCCGCGGGCGGGCTGTACGTGATCTCGGAGCCCGCCGAACCGGTGCGTCCTCCGGCGAAGGGCGATCAGCTGTGAAGCGCATCGACCTGATCTACAACGGCACCGCCTACACGGTCAACAACAGGAGCCTCGACGAGTTCCGCGCCGAGGTCGAGGCCGCCCTCGCCTCTCCGACGCCGCAATGGCTGACGGTCAACTACGGCGAGGGACGCGCGAACCCGGCGCTCCTCCTCATCACGCCGTACACCCCGCTGTCGATCATCACGAACGACTTCGACGAGCTCAACGCAGAGCACGAGTAGCGGCGGACCTCGGGGAGGTCAACCACGTCGTCCGGTCGATCCGCGCCCCGTACCGTCGTGCAGGACCTCGTCGACGTCGTGCGCGGACCCCGCACGGCGACACCCGATCGACACCGCCCGCGCCCCGGCGCGCAGAACAACGGCCGCGGACACCCGGCCAGGAGCCGTGATGACAGATCCCGCCTTCGCCGTCCTCGACGACCTCATCGCCGCCCTCGAGCGTCCCGGCTCGATCGACCCCGGCCTGAGCCGCTCCGTCGCCGTGCAGGCCGCCGTCCTCCGGCTCCCGTCGCCCCGCACCATGCACCGTCCGCGCCCGACGAGCCGCTTCACGGGCCGTCGCCTCGTGCGCCCGGGCAGCGCAGCCAGGCGGACTCCCGCGCGTCACCGCGTCGTCGTCCCCGCCGGTCCGACGGAGCGTCGCGCCGAGCGGAGCCGACGGCTAAAATGGGGGCGGTGAACGACTCCGACGCTCTCTGCGACCCGTATCTGCGCGGGTATCCGATCGACGGTGTCGCGATCTCCACGCTCGGCAGCCCCTTCGGCGGCGAGACCGTCGCCGCGAGCGACAGCACCGCGAGCCGGCTGGACGAGATCCAGATCGACCTCGGCGAGGGCCCGTGCTGGGAGGCGATCCGCGCTGCCGGCCCCGTCTCGGTGCCGGACACCGGCGCGGAGGAGCGCTGGCCGCTCTTCACCGAGGCGATCGGCCCCACGGCGGTGCGCGCGGTCTTCGCCTTCCCGCTCTCGATCGCGGGGCTCTCGATCGGTGCGGTCGACCTCTACTCCCGCCGCCCCACGTCGCTCAGCGACTCCCTCCTCGGCCGGATCAGCGCCTCGACCACCGCGACGGCGCTGCTGGTGCTGGCCGCGGTGCTGCGCGACAACGAGGTCGAGGAGAGCACGAATCCGCGCTCGCGACGCGTGGTGCACCAGGCGACCGGCATGATCATCGCGCGCTACGGCAGCACGGCCGAGGAGGCGCAGCTGCTGCTGCGCGCCCACGCCTTCGCCCAGCAGCGCTCCGTCGTCGATGTCGCCTCCGGCATCGTGGCCCGGCACGACGGGTTCCCCGACCGCCCTCTCACCGCCCAGGACGACACATGGTGACGAACTCCCGCGAGCGCAGCGTCATCCAGACGTTCGTCGCCCTCTCCGACACACTGGTCGACGACTACGACGTCGTCGACTTCACCCAGACCCTCGTGGAGAGCAGCGCGACCCTCTTCGACGCCGTCTCGGCGGGGCTCGTCCTCGCCGACTCCACCGGCTCCCTCGAGGTGCTCGCCTCCACGGACGAGGACACCCGGCTGATCGAGCTGCTCCAGCTCGACAGCGGGTCGGGCCCGTGCATCCAGTGCTTCGAGACCGGGCGGCCGGTGATCGTCGAGGACGCCCGCGCCGTGGGCGAGGAGTGGGCGGAGTTCCGGACGCTGGCGGTCGAGCTCGACGTGCTCTCGGCGCACTGCGTGCCGATGCGCTCGGCGGGGACGACGATCGGCTCCCTCAACCTCTTCCAGGCCCGGCCGGGGCGGCTCGATCCGGACGACATCGCGGTCGTGCAGGCGTTCGCCGACGTCGCGACGATCGGGATCCTGCACCAGCGCGCGCTCCAGCAGAGCACGGTCACTCAGGAGCAGCTGCAGCACGCCCTCGACAGCCGGGTGCTGATCGAGCAGGCGAAGGGGATCCTCGCCTACGCCCACCGCACCACGGTCGAGCAGGCCTTCGAGGTGCTGCGGGTCCGCGCGCGAGCGACGTCGACCCCGATCACGACGCTCGCCCAGGAGATCATCCGCGACTACCGGCGCTGACGCTCCGCGCGCGCGGAGCAGGAGCGGGGCGGATCCGCGCCGGCGGCGCCGCGGCTCAGAGCTCAGTACTCGTTCTCGAGCTCCCACGTCGCGCGGGGGTCGACGTCCGAGGCGGGCACCGGTCCGCCCGCACTGTCGAGCGCGTCGAGGCGCTCGAGGATCTCGGTGCTCGACTCCGCCGCTGCGCTACCGGCCCCTGCGACCACCAGGGGGACGCCGAGCCCGACGGTGAGCGTCACGACGGAGGAGGGAGCCGAGTCGTCGGCGACGCTGACCGTGCTCATCCGGTGCCGCTGCGCGAGCGCGAGCGAGTAGCGGACGACGGCGTCGGCGGTCGCGTCGTCGAGGGAGAGGGAGCCACCGGTGTGGAAGAGCGTCGTCATGGTCAAGTCCTCGCAGGGCAGGCGGATGGGCATGGTTCCGTCACCGGGGGCCAGGATGCGGTGCGCTCACGCTACGCCCTGGGCGCTCGGGGGTGCAGGTCTTGCGCCGATGCGCTCCCCTGTCGCATGGTTCGCTCTCGCCGCCGGAGCAATTCCCCCATGGCTCTGAGGCGGCTCACATGTTAACGTGAACACACGCGTCGGTCCCCTCGGCTCGACGCATCCCTCCCCTGAAGGAAAGGTCTCGACGATGAGACGACGCTCCCCGGAGCCCCCTGCCGCCGCGCCTCGGCGCCGCGTGCGATCCCTCTTCCTCTCCGCTCTCGCCTGCACGAGCGTCGCCCTCACCGGCGCTCTCGTCCCCGTCTCGGCGCAGGCCGTCGACGTCCCGGCGCCCACCGCGCACTACGACATGTCGCACGCCGGCTCGGCCCTGCTCGACATCTCGGGCAACGGACGCAACGCCACCCTGACCGGCCTCACCGACGCGTCCTTCGCGAACGCCGGCGGCGACCAGGTCGCCCGGTTCAAGAACGACGGCTACGCGAGCCTCCCCCAGGGCCTGGTCACCGGAGCCGACAACGCCTTCGCCGTCGAGTACACGGTGAAGACGCAGACCACCGCCAACCAGTTCGGCTGGGTCATCGGCGACGGCGTCGGCCCGTGGAACACCACGCAGCTCGGCAACCACGTCTTCGTGAACCCGCGCAACCCCGACGGCTCGCCCAGCGGACAGGTCCTCGCGGGCATCCGCGTCAAGGAGCCCACCAGCAACGGCGAGACCCGCATGCCGTTCGGCGGCACGCTGAACCCCGGGTTCACGACGCTCACGCTCGTCGGCACCGGCACGGGGTCGAGCACCGTGCTGACCCTCTACCGCGACGGCACGCAGATCTCGACCGCGAACACCGCGAAGTCGATGGCGAGCATCGTCCCGACCGGGTCCACGCTCGGCTACCTCGGCCGCTCGCTCTACTCCGGCGACGCACTCGTGACCGCCGACGTCACCGACGTGAAGTTCTGGGACACCTCCCTCACCGCCGAGCAGGTCGCCTCGAGCATGCCGACCGCCGCGGCGAAGGCGTCCGCGACCTCCGCCCTGCTGCGCTCGGACATCCAGCCCGTCCTGCTGGCCGGCAACCCGTCGCTGACCCAGGTCTCCTCGAACCTGACGCTGCCCGCCTCCAGCAGCGGCGTCCCGCTCACCTGGACCTCCTCGAACAGCGCGGTCGTCTCGGCCACCGGCGTCGTCTCGCGCTCGATCGCGCAGAACACCCCGGTCACCCTGACGGCGACCACCGCCCAGGGCGCGACGATCGCCTTCGAGGTGGTCGTGCTCGCCCCGAGCATCAACGACGACCTCGACGCGCTGAAGCTCGCCACGCGCACCACCGAGAACCTCCCCCTCGCAGTGAAGGGCGCCCGTAACGGCACCGACATCACCTGGACCTCCTCGGACCCGGCCCTCGTCACTCCGACGAACACCTCCTACGCGGCTCCGACGGTCGGCGCGGCCGACCCCTACCGCGGCGGCGGCGTGGTCACCCGACCGGCCTACGGCTCCGGGGACAGGACCGTCACCCTCACCGCGACGGCCACCCTCAACGGCGTCACCGAGACGCGCGCCTTCACGCTGACGGTCGCCGAGCTCGGCCGCACCGCTCCCGACGCGGGCTACGCCTCGGCGTACTTCAAGTCGGACGGCGACGAGAAGATCTACCAGGCCGCGACCTCGGGCAACGACTTCTTCACCTTCTCGCCGGTCAACGGCGGCAAGGCGGTCATCACCTCGACGACCGACACGAAGGGCCTGCGCGACCCGTTCATCCTCCGCTCGCACAACGGCGACAAGTACTACATGGTCGCCACCGACCTCTGCATCTCCTGCGGCACCGGCTGGGGCGACGCCCAGTCCAAGGGCAGCCTGAAGATCGAGGTCTGGGAGTCGACCGACCTGGTGCAGTGGACCCGCACCAACGGCGCCGACACCGGCATCACGGTGAACCAGCCGGCCGCCGGAATGACCTGGGCGCCCGAGGCGTACTGGGACGACGCCCTGCAGTCCTACGTCGTGTTCTTCTCCTCGCGCCTCTACTCCGACGCGACGAAGACCAACAACGACAAGCTCTACTCCCGCGTCTTCTCCGTGATCACCCGCGACTTCCGCACCTTCACCGCTCCTCCCGCCACCTGGCAGGACACCGGCTACGCGCGGATCGACTCGACGATCACGAAGATCGGCGACTACTACTACCGCTTCACCAAGAACGAGGAGGGCGGCGCCGCCGGCACCCTCGAGGCCGGGAAGGACATCTTCCTCGAGAAGTCGAAGGTCCTGACCGCCGGGACGACCTCCTCGAACTGGAGTGCCGACCCGAACACCACCTGGCAGCTCACCGACACCCGGATGACCTCGCTCGAGACCGGCCAGGCCGGTGAGGGACCCGAGATCATCAAGCTGAACGCGGGCGACCCGAACGACACCACCGGCACGGGCGACGGCTACGCGTTCCTCGTCGACAACTACGGCGACGGCGGCTACAAGGCCTTCCTCACCTCCGGAGCGGCCATCGCCGGCAGCTCGCAGACGAACCGCCTCTCGCAGTCGGCCGACTGGAACGTCTCGCCCAAGAGCCGCGCCGGCCTCCCGGCCAGCCCGCGGCACGGTGCGTTCGTGAGCGTCCCGCAGACGGTCCTCACCGCCATGAAGAACTGGACCGGCGTCACCGCCGTCGACTCCACCACGACCCTCACCGCCGACGGCCGCACGGTCACGGCGACGGTCGCGGCGGCCGACAGGGGCGACGTCGTCGGCTCGGTCACCTTCACCGGCGGCTCGTGGACCTCGACCGTCTTGCTCTCCGGCGGCTCGGCGAGCGTCTCGGTCCCGGCGGGCGTGACCGGCGTCACGGCCTCCTACACCGGGTACGCGGACAAGCTGGTGCGCACGTCGGTCTCGGCCGCCGTCCCGCTGGACACCCTCGAGCTCGTCCCCGCCGTCGCCACGCGCTGCGTCGCCGGCAAGATCGTGCTCACCGCGACCGTGAAGAACACCGACACCGCTGCCGCGGACGTCACGATCACCTCGGCCTACGGCTCGAAGTCGTTCACCGCGGTCGCACCCGGATCGTCCGCCTCCGGCGCCTTCACCACCCGCCTGGCCTCGATGCCGGCCGGCACGGTGACGGTGACCGGATCGGCGACCGGCCAGCCCGCGTTCACCGCGACGGTCCCCGTGGCCGCCGCACGCTGCTGACGCACTGACGACGAAGGGCCCCCTCCTGCGCTCGCGCGGAAGGGGGCCCTTCGTCGTTCCCGGGTCAGACGGTGGGAGCGAGCAGGTCCGCGTGGTGGGCGGCCGCCACGTTCGGGTGGGCCCGGAGCCGGTAGCGCAGCGCGTTCTCGCCGTAGGTCTCGAGGATCGGCGCGTTCGTCGGGTCGACCGAGAGGCCGGACTTGAGCTCCTCGGGCAGCGGGAGCGAGGGCATGGTGGCCGAGAGCGCGGGATTGAAGAAGAACGGGATCGAGATCCGGTCCGTTCCGATCAGCGGCGAGATCACGCGGTGCAGCGTGGCCTTGAGGTAGCCGCCCGTGGCGAGCTCCAGCATCTCGCCGATGTTGACGACGAACGCGCCCTCCATCGCGGGTGCCTCGATCCACGAGCCGTCGTGCTCGACCTGCAGGCCGCCCTTGCCGGGCTCGACCAGCAGCAGCGTCAGCACGCCGCCGTCGCGGTGCGCGCCCACGCCCTGCTTGGGCTCCGGGTCGGAGGTGCCCGGGTAGCGGACGACCTTCACCAGCGAGAACGGCCGCTCGGCGAACGCCTCGTCGAACACGTCCTCCGGGGCGTCGAGTGCGACGGCCCAGGTGCGCAGCAGCCGGATCGCGACCGCCGCGAGCTCCGCGTGCCAGCGCTCGAAGACCTCGCGGAACTCCGGCAGCGCCTCGGGCCAGAGGTTCGGCCCCTCGAGGCGCTCGTAGTCGGCGACGCCGGGCCCGGCGGGAACGGCCGGTCGGTCGATGCCGATGTCGACCTGCTCGCGGTAGTCGACGTCGCCGTTGGTGAGCTCGGCGCCGAAGCGGGTGTAGCCGCGGAACTGCGGGCTGAGGGTGTTCTCGATCGCGAGCTTCTCCTCCTCCGGCAGGTCGAAGAAGCGGCGGGAGACGGCGACGACGTCGTCGAGGAGGTCCTGGGGCACGCCGTGGCCGACGAGGTAGAAGAAGCCCACGTCGTGCGTGGTCTCCCGGAGGTCGCGGCGGAAGGCGGCGGCCTCCGCCTCCCCCTGGTCGAGGCGGGACAGGTCGAGGATCGGCAGGGAATCGGTCATGCACCGACTCTCGCGCACGAACCTGCACAGCAGTCGATTGTTACGACAACCAAAACGGCGGGCCCCGCCACGGCGCGGAAGAGGGTTCCTCCGCGCCGCGACCTGGCCCGCCGTGAGCGCCGAGTGTTACGGCGTGGGCATGCCGCCGTTGACGTGCAGCGTCTCGCCGACGACGTAGCTCGACTCCGGGGAGGCGAGGAACACGTAGGCGGGAGCGAGCTCGGCCGGCTGGCCCCAGCGTCCGAGCGGCGTCTGCGAGCCGACCTCGGGCAGCTTGTCGGACGGCTGGCCGCCCGCGGTCTGCAGCGGCGTCCAGATCGGGCCCGGGGCGACGACGTTCACGCGGATCCCCTTGGGCGCGAGCTGCTGCGCGAGCGCCTTCGAGAACGTGTTGATCGTGGCCTTCGTGCTGGCGTAGTCGACCAGCATCGGCGACGGCTGGTAGGCCTGGATCGACGAGGTGCTGATGATCGCGGAGCCCGGGGCGAGGTGCGGCACGGCCGCCTTCGTCATCCAGAACATCGCGTAGACGTTGGTCTTGAAGGTCTCGTCGAACTGCTCGTCCGAGAGCTCGAGGAAGTCCTCGACGTGCTGCTGCTTGCCCGCGTTGTTGACGAGGATGTCGAGTCCGCCCAGGCCCTCGACGGCCTTCGCGACGGCGCCCACCGCGAAGTCGTGGTCGGTGATGTCGCCGGGGATGGCGACGGCGGTGCGGCCGGCCTCCTCGATCAGCGCGACGACCTTCTTCGCGTCCGACTCCTCCTCGGGGAGGTAGACGATCGCGACGTCGGCGCCCTCGCGGGCGTAGGCGATGGCGACGGCCGCGCCGATGCCCGAGTCGCCTCCGGTGACGAGCGCCTTGCGCCCGGTCAGACGGCCGGAGCCGCGGTAGGTCGACTCGCCGCGGTCGGCGGGGTCGTCCATCTTCGAGTCGAGGCCGGAGCCCTCCTGGTACTGGGCCTCCGTGTCGATGTCGGCGAACATCGCGGTCGGGTCTTGGAACGTGTACTGGTCGTTCTGCGGAGTCTGGTCGTTCTGCGAGGTCATGTCTCGACGCTAGGCGCGCGGGATCGGCGGCCGCGCGTGCTTGACAGCCCCGATCCGCCAGGACACAGGAGGTCTTCAGGAGCCGCGGAGCCCCCCGGATCGGGGAGAATGGTGCGGTGACCCGCGACGACTCCCTGTCCTTCGACACCACGGCGCCGCTGCCCGGCTGGCAGCACGCCTACTCCGGCAAGGTGCGCGACCTCTACACCCCCGACGACGCCGACCCCGTGCTCGGCGCCGACCGCATGCTCGTCGTCGCCAGCGACCGGGTCAGCGCGTACGACGCGGTCCTCGAGCCCGGGATCCCCGGCAAGGGCGAGCTGCTGACCACGCTCTCCCTCTGGTGGTTCGCGCAGCTCTCCGACGTCCCCAACCACCTGATCCCCGGCGACATCCCCGAGGCGGTCCGCGGCCGGTCGATGCTGGTGAAGACGCTCGACATGTTCCCGATCGAGTGCGTCGTGCGCGGCTACCTCTCCGGCAGCGGCTGGAAGGAGTACCGGGAGACGGGCTCCGTCTGCGGCGTCCCGCTCCCCGAGGGCCTCCACGACGGCGACGCGCTCCTCGAGCCGATCTACACCCCCGCGTGGAAGGCCCCGCAGGGCGAGCACGACGAGAACATCACCTTCGAGCGCACGGTCGAGATCGTCGGGGAGGAGGCCGCGGAGGCGCTGCGCACCCTCTCGCTCGCCGTCTTCCGCGAGGCGTCCACCATCGCCCTGGCCCGCGGCGTGCTGCTGGCCGACACGAAGTTCGAGTTCGGGGTCGACCGCGGGACCGGAGTCGTCACCCTCGGCGACGAGGTCCTCACGAGCGACTCCTCCCGCTACTGGGACGCCGACGACTACGACGCCGGCATCCGCGGCCGCTCGTTCGACAAGCAGATCGTGCGCGACTGGCTCTCCGACAACTGGGACGGCCAGGGCCTCCCGCCGACCCTCCCGTCCGAGATCGTCGAGCGCACGGCCGCGCGCTACCGCGAGCTCATCGAGCGCCTCACGCGCTGAGGCACCGGAACGACCTGTGGACGATCACCACCCTCGCGTCCGGCTGGAGGCCCGCGGCGAGGATCCGGACGAGGCGCGGCACAGCCTCGCGCGGCTCTACAACGGCGACGAGTGGCGCGCCGCCACCACCGCTGCAGACTTCAGCTACCGCTACGCCGCAATCGGCGACGGCGGGATGACCCTCCGCACCTCGCGGATGTCCGGGCACCTCGCGGGCGGCGTGGGCGACTCGGACGACGTCGTCGTGCAGTGGATCGTGGGCGGCTCCGGCCGGATCGACGTCGGCCGCGCCTCGATCGCGATGGAGGAGAACCGTCCCGTCCTCTTCCCCGTCGGCCGGCCGTTCGCCTTCGACTACGTCGACTTCGACCAGCGCCTGGTGCACCTCGACCGGGGAGTGGTCGACCGGGTCGCCGCCGAGCGGGGCCTCGTCGGGTCCCTCGTCTTCGACTCCGAGCACCGCCCCGACGCCGCGGCGATCCGCCGCTGGCGCACCGCCGTCGCCGACTCCGCCCGCGCGCTGCGCAGCGAGCGCGTCGAGCCGCTGCTCTGGGACGAGCTCACCCGCGCCACGGCCTCCGCGCTGCTCGACCTCTACCCTCCGGAGTCCGCTCCGGTCCCGCCCGAGCTCCTCGCCCCCCGGAACGCACGGATCCGCACGGCCGTCGAGTACGTGCACGCCCACTGCAGCGAGCCGATCGGCCCCGCCGAGATGGCGGCGGCGTCGGGCCTGACCGTCCGGGGCCTGCAGTCCGCGTTCCAGCGGGTGCTCGGGATGCGCCCGATCGCCTACCTGCGCCTGGTGCGGCTCGACCGCGCCCGGGAGGAGCTCGCCGTGAGTCCGCCCCTCGGGACGACGGTCGCCGCCGTCGCCCGGCACTGGGGCTTCGGGAACGCGGGCCGCTTCAGCGCGGCCTACGCGGAGCGGTTCGGCGAGTCGCCGAGCGCCACGCTGCAGCGCTGATCAGTCGACGAGCTCGGGCGGCGGCTGCCCCTCGAGGATGCGGCTGAGGCCGTCGAGCAGCACCGCGACGGTCGCGGCCTCCGACTCGGGCACCTTCGCGACCATCGCGCGGATCTGCTCGTAGGTCGGGTCGTCGGTGCCGACGATGGCCTTCTGCGCGCGCTCCGTCAGGCAGAGGATGCGGCCGCGGCCGTCGGACGGGTCGGGAGTGCGGTCCACGTAGCCGGCGCGGGCGAGGCGGTCGACGAGGAGGGAGACGGCCGCCGTCGTGATCGACAGGGCCGCGGACAGGTCGACGGCGCGGACGATCTCGTCGCGCCGCTCCCCGACCCCGATCAGCCGCAGGGCCGCGAGATCCGTGGCGCCGATGCCCAGGCGCCGCTCCACACGGCCGTCGTAGTCGCGCTCCGCCGTGCGCAATCGCGCGAGCAGAGCGAACAGGTCTGGCCGAGCGTCCATCGAGGTGCACCTTCCGAGCGGCAGGCGCCCCGGACGGGAACTCGCTGCCCCCATCGAACCACTTCTCCGGCGTTCGGACGGCGTGTGTCCCGAAAGCGCAGTCGGCGCCGAGACTGTTAGTCAACCGACTTAGCAATACCTAGTGTCGACGGTGCGGCACGCCTTCCGTGCGCCGCCGACGGTGAGGAGGTGCGCGCGATGGGACGACTGCTCTACGGCGCACCCGCCAGCTCGCACTCCTTCGAGGACCGCGCCCTGGCCCACCTCCAGACCGTGATCACCTCGCGGTTCCGCCGCGGCGAGGGCTTCCTCCTGACGATCGAGGACGCCGAGGGCCGCCGGTCCGAACTGTGGCTCCACCCCGGCATCCCCACCCGCTACGAGTACGACGGCACCGCCGCGATCGAGCTGAACCCGCACTGGCTGCGCGAGCTCTCGAACGCCTCGAACGGCCGCCTCGGCCTCCACCTCCTCCCCGAAACCTCGTCGCCCGACGACCTCTCCGTGAAGAAGATCCCCGCATGAGCGACCACAACGGCACACTGTTCCGGCGCGGAGGCACCGTCCGCTTCGTCCGCTGGATCTCCTCCCGCGACGGCGGCTGGGCCCCCGAGATCGTGCAGGGGCGCTACCTCGAGCGCGACGACCGCGGCTGGCTGGTCGAGATCGAGGGCACCCCGACGGTGCTCGCGAAGGACGACTGGGCCGTCTACCGCTGACCGGCTCTGCGCTCGGCGTACTGTTGAGCAGGTGCGTTCTCGTGATCGCCGCGGCATCACCTCGGCTCCCCTCCTCCTGACGACCATCGGAACGACGAGCCTCGTCTTCCTCTGCGCGTTCGAGTCGCTCGCCGTGACGACGATCATGCCGATCGTCAGCGCCGACCTCGACGGTCGCGCCCTCTATCCCCTGGCCTTCGCCGCGACGCTCGCCGCCGCCGTGGTCGGGATGGTCGCGGCCGGATCCTCCGCCGACCGCCGCGGCCCGACGCCGTCGCTCGTGGTCGCGATCCTGCTCTTCACCCTGGGTCTCGTCGCCGCGGGCGCCGCGCAGGCGATGCCGGTCTTCGTGGCGGCCCGCCTGCTGCAGGGGCTGGGCAGCGGAGGGATCACCGTCACCCTCTACGTGCTCGTCGCGCGGGTCTACCCGAGCCAGCTGCATCCGAGGATCTTCGGCGCCTTCGCCGCGGCCTGGGTCGTGCCGTCGCTGGTGGGGCCGCTGGTGGCCGGAGTCGTCGCCGAGCTCGCGAGCTGGCACTGGGTCTTCTTCGGAGTCGTCGCCCTGGTGGCCCTCGCGAGCGCCGCGATCGCGCCGACGCTCCGCTCGCTCGAGCCGCGCGAGCGCCTCCCCTTCGATCGCCGGGCAGTGGGCCGCATCGCCCGCGCCGTGGTCGTCTCGGCCGGAGTCGTCGTGCTGAGCACGAGCGCCGAGCTCGCGCCCGATCTCGCCGGGCTCCTGGCCGCGGCCGCCGTGGTGGTCGTGGTCGTGGCGGTTCGCGCGCTCCTGCCCGACGGCACGCTGCGCGCTCGGGGCGTCCTGCCGTCGGTGATCCTCCTCCGCGCCCTCGTCGCCGCGGCGTTCTTCGGCACCGAGGTCTACCTGCCGCTGCTGCTCTCGGAGCAGTACGGCCTGCCGCCCTGGCTCTCGGGCGCCATGCTCACCGCGGGCGCCGTCTCCTGGGCTCTCGGCTCGAACATCCAGGGACGCCCGGGTACCCGCCTCAGCCACGGCGGAGCGATGCGGCTCGGCACGTCGCTCGTGCTCGCCGGCATCGGAGTCGTGCTGCTCGTCACGGTGCTCGCCCTCAGCCCGATCGTCGCGGGCGTGGGCTGGTTCCTGGCCGGCGGCGGCATGGGCACGATGTTCCCGCGGATGGGGACGATGACGCTCGCGCTCTCCGCTCCGGGCCGGGAGGGCTTCAACAGCTCGGCCCTGCAGATCGCCGACTCGACCGGCGCCTCGGTCTCCCTCGCGCTGACGGGCCTCCTCGCGGCGGCGGTCACCGGGCTGATCGGGGCCGGGACCGGGGTCTTCGCCGCGACCTTCTCGTACGCCGCGCTGATCGCGATCGTCGCGGTCGGTCTGGCCGGCCGGCTCGACGGGCTCCTGCGCCGCGAGGGACGCCGGGAGCCCGCCGAGCAGGCTCAGCTGTAGAGCGACTCCGGCACGTCGAGGCCGTAGATCGCGCGGCCGGACGACCAGATCACCGAGCAGGCGGCCCGGAGCAGATCGGTCGCGTCGTCGCCGGCGTCCACGATCACCACGGAGTCGCCGTCGAGGCGGACCTTGGCGCCGCGGACGGCGTGCGTGCCGTTCCGCGAGACCGTCGTCGCCGGGTAGGGCAGGTGCAGCTCGCGAAGGTCGCCGAGGATGTACGTCGGCCGGAGCTTGGGCTCCGCGGCGAGGAGCTGCTTGGCCCGGTCGATCCCGGTGAGCACGTGGGCGCTCTCCATGTCGGCGCCGTTCGCGCCGGCGATGTCGGTGTCGAGCCGGTCGCCGAGGAACAGCGGGTTCGTCGAGCCGAAGCGCGCGGTCGCCGCGTCGAAGATGGCCCGCTCGGGCTTGCCCGCGACGACCGGGAGCCGGCCGACCGCGGTGTGCACGGCCGAGACGAGGGTCCCGTTGCCCGGGGCGATGCCGCGCGCGACAGGGATCGTCCAGTCGGTGTTCGTCGCGACCCACGGGATCCCCGTGTGGAGCGCGAACGAGGCCTCGGCCAGCTGCTCCCAGCCGACCGTGGGCGCGAAGCCCTGGATGACCGCCGCCGGCGAGTCCTCCGCGCTGCGCGTCACGGTGAACCCGGCGCGCTCGACCTCGGAGGTGAGGCCCTCCGCCCCGACGACGAGGATCGTCGAGCCGGCCGGCACCAGCTCGGCGAGCAGCACGACCGCCGCCTGCGGGGAGGTGACGACGTCCTCGGGCCGGACGCTCAGCCCCAGCTCGGAGAGGTGCCCGGCGACGGACGCGTCCGTGCGGGAGGCGTTGTTGGTGATGTAGCCGACCCGCAGCGTCTCGGCCGCTCGGTTGAGGCTCTCCACCGCGAAGGGGATCGCGTCGGCACCCTTGTAGACGACCCCGTCGAGGTCGGCCAGGACGGAGTCGCGGCCGTCGAGCGGAGTGGGCTCAGTCCTGCTGCTGCGGAACATCGGCGTCCTCCTCGGTGGTGTCGGCGGGTTCGACCGACTCGTCGGCGGTCGGCTCGGCCGAGTCGAGAGCCTCGTCCGCGTCCGTCTCGGCGAGATCGTCGGACTCGAGGGACTCGTCCGCGAAGGTCGGCTCGTCCGTGTCGACGAGGTCGGCCTCGGCGTCAGCGGTCGCATCGGCGTCGTCCGCGTCCGCGTCGTCGTCGTCGATCTCCTCGGACACAGTCCGGTGGACCTCGTCCTCGTCCGCGTCGTCGACGGCGGTCTGGCCGTCCTCGTCGTCCAGGTAGTCGTCCGCGTCGTCGACCGCGGTCCCTTCCTCGGCGCGATCGGGAGCGGACGCGGCGTCGGCCGACTCGTGCTCCTCCTCGATCACCTCGATCGTCTCGTCGTCACCGCCGCCCTCGGCCGCGAAGACGGCCTGCGCCGCGATGTCGGCGCGACGCTGCCACTCGGCCGCCTCCTCGGAGCGGCCGACCTCCTCGAGGACGAGCGAGTAGGCGGCGAAGAGATCCGGGCTGTACGAGAACGCGCGGTCCGGGTCCAGCTGCGGGATCTCGAGCTCCATGAGAGCGAGCTCCGCCTGGCCGAGGTCGAGGCGGGCGCCGGACATGGCGATGGCCAGCGACACCTGCGCGCCGGGACTCAGCGTGGTGCGGTCGATCGACCGTCCCAGCTCGAGCGCCTTGTCGGGTCGGCCGACGCCGCGCTCGGAGTCGACCATCAGCGGCACCTGCTCGTCCGAGCCGGAGATCCGACGGAAGGTCCGCAGCTCGCGCAGCGCCAGGGCGAAGTCGCCCGTCGCGTACGCCGAGATGGCCAGCGACTCGCGGACAACGGCGATGCGTCCCGCGCGACGGGCCGCCGAGAGCACGTGGCGGTGCGCCAGCTCGGGGTCCTCCTCGAGGAGGCGGCCGGCCATCACCAGGTGACGGGCGACCCATTCGGCGTTGTCCTTCGAGAGCGTGCGCAGCTCGTTGCGGGCGACCTTGTCGAGGTCCTTGGCCTGCACGTCGTCGGGAAGGTCCGGGTCGTCGTGGCGCGGACGCACCGACTGGAGGGAGCGCCGCTCGCGCTCCTCCTCGGTGAGCTCCGGCTCCTCGCGGGGGCCGCCGCGTCCGCCGCCGAAGCCCTCGCGTCCGCGTCCGCCGCCCTGGCGGTCTCCGCCGCCCCGACGATCGTCCGACCACGGCCTGCTTCCCCCGTCGCGCGATCCACCACGGAACGGAGGACGCGAGTCACCGTCACGCTGGGGACGCGAGTCGCCACCGCGATAGGGAGGCCGAGAGTCACCGTCCCGCTGCGGATGCGAGTCGCCACCGCGATAGGGAGGACGCGAGTCACCGTCGCGCTGCGGACGGGAGTCCCCACCTCCACGGTAAGGAGGACGGGAGTCCCCATCGCGCTGAGGACGGGAATCCCCACCCCCGCGGTAAGGAGGACGGGAGTCACCATCACGCTGCGGACGAGAGTCGCCGCCACCGCGGTAAGGAGGACGAGAGTCACCATCACGCTGCGGACGAGAGTCGCCGCCACCGCGATAAGGAGGACGAGAGTCACCATCACGCTGCGGACGAGAGTCGCCGCCACCGCGATAAGGAGGACGAGAGTCGCCGTCTCGCTGCGGACGAGAGTCGCCACCGCGATAGGGAGGACGAGAGTCCCCATCGCGCTGCGGACGGGAATCCCCACCACCACGGTAAGGAGGACGCGAGTCCCCATCGCGCTGCGGACGCGAATCCCCACCGCCACGGTACGGAGGACGGGAGTCCCCATCACGCTGCGGACGCGAATCCCCACCGCCACGGTAAGGAGGACGGGAGTCCCCATCGCGCTGCGGACGCGAATCCCCACCGCCACGGTAAGGAGGACGGGAGTCCCCATCGCGCTGCGGACGCGAATCCCCACCGCCACGGTACGGAGGACGGGAGTCCCCATCACGCTGCGGACGGGAGTCCCCACCACCACGGTACGGAGGACGAGAGTCCCCGTCACGCTGCGGACGGGAGTCCCCATCACGCTGCGGACGGGAGTCCCCACCACCACGGTACGGAGGACGAGAGTCCCCGTCGCGCTGCGGACGGGAATCGCCACCACCGCGGTACGGAGGACGCGAGTCACCATCACGCTGCGGACGGGAGTCGCCACCGCCACGATAGGGAGGACGAGCATCACCGTCGAGGCGGGGGCGGGAATCGCCCGAGCCGCCGCGATCGTTCGAGGAGCGGCCGGGGCCGCCGGCGCGAGGCGGCCGCTCGTCACGACGTCCGGAGTCCCGGTCGTTGCGGTCGGATCCTGAGTCGTCCATGCGTTCCTCGCCTGTCGTGGTGATGCTCTGTGGAGTTGACCCGCCCGAGGGCGGGGAGGACGGCCGTAACCGTCGCACCACCCTAACCCGCACCACGTTCTAGTGAGCAGCGGGGATTCGAGGTGGTGGTTAAACAGCGATGGCCACCCATTTCTGGGTGGCCATCGTGAATGGTTTCCGGCGGTGTCCTACTCTCCCACAGGGTCCCCCCTGCAGTACCATCGGCGCTGAGAGTCTTAGCTTCCGGGTTCGGAATGTGACCGGGCGTTTCCCTC
>NZ_PSUB01000012.1:0-103679 GCF_002931595.1 Rathayibacter sp. AY2B9 | reverse complement strand
TCCCCGGCGGCAAGGCGGTCTACCCGTCGAGCGTCGTCATGAACGCCGTGCCCGCGCAGGCCGCCGGAGTCGCCTCCATCGCCCTGGTCTCGCCGCCGCTCCGCCATCACTCGACCACCAGAAGGACACCGGCGGCCGCATGCCCCCGATCCCCCACCCGCTCGCCGCACCCTCCGAGGCGAACCGGCGATCCCTGTCAGCGGATCGTCGTAGCCGTACGCAGGACGCTCTTGAGAACCCGGCCACCCTCCCCAGCCGACCGCGCCGAGCCGGGCAAGGACCGGCTCGCCACAGACACAGCGAACCGGCGATCCGCGTGCCAGCGGATCGTCGTAGCCGGACGCACGACGCTCTCACGAACCCGGCCACCCTCCCCAGCCGACCGCGCCGAGCCGGGCAGGGACCGGCTCGGAATTCAATACAGACAGTTCGGCCCCAGCAGGCTCTTCAGCTCGCCGAAGAGGTCCGGGGTGATGCGCACGGGGAACGGCACCTCGAACACGCGGGCCGTGTCGCCCTTGATGAGCTTCAGGCGCACCTCGGTCTGGCCGGAGTGGCGGATGAGCACGTCGCTGAGCTGCGAGACCGTGTCGGTGGTCGCGCGCGATTCGGGCATCGAGACGGTGAGCGGTCCCGAGTCGCCGTCCTGGCTCATCTCGGGGGCGAACAGGCTGAACGCGTGCAGGTTCATCCCGTCGTCGCGCATGCTGACGCGGCCTCTGACGACGACGATGGAGTCGTTCGTGAGCGCCGGGGCGAACTCCTGGTACGCCTTCCCCATGAACATGCAGGTGATCTCGCCGCCGAAGTCCTCGACCTGGATCATCCCGTACTGGTTGCCGGACGCCTTGGCCATGCGGTGCTGGACGCTCGTGACGAGGCCCGCGACGACCACGGTCTCGCCGTCGGCGATCGTCTCCGAGATCAGCAGGTCGGCGATCGTGGTGCTGTAGTGCTTGGCGAGCTCGGTCTCGAGTCCGGCGAGCGGATGGTCGGACACGTAGAGCCCGAGCATGTCGCGCTCGAAGGCGAGCTTGTCGCGCTTGGCCCATTCGGGCCGCTCGGGCACCTGGATCGCGGCCTGCGGCTCGTCCCAGAGGCTGTCGAAGTCGAAGCCGACCTGGCCGTTCGCCTCGTTGCGCTTCTCCCCCACCGCCGCCTCGACGGCGTCCTCGTGCACCTCGACCAGGGCGCGGCGCGTCGAGCCGAGCGAGTCGAAGGCGCCGGCCTTGATGAGCGACTCGATGGTGCGCTTGTTGGTCACCTGCAGCGGCACCTTGCGGAGGAAGTCGTGGAACGTCTCGAAGCGGCCCTTCTCCTCGCGGGCGGCCCGGATGCCCTCGACGACGTTCATGCCGACGTTGCGGACGGCGCCGAGGCCGAAGCGGATGTCGGTGCCGACGGCGGTGAAGAAGCCGATCGACTCGTTGACGTCCGGCGGGAGCACCTTGATCCCCATCCGCCGGCACTCGTTGAGGTAGGCGGCCATCTTGTCCTTGGAGTCGCCCACGCTGGTGAGCAGCGCGGCCATGTACTCCGCGGGGTAGTGCGCCTTGAGGTACGCCGTCCAGTAGGAGACGACGCCGTACGCCGCCGAGTGCGCCTTGTTGAAGGCGTAGTCGGAGAAGGGCAGCAGGATGTCCCAGAGGGTCTTGACGGCCTCCATCGAGTAGCCGTTGGCGATCATGCCGCCCGAGAAGCCCTCGAACTGCTTGTCCAGCTCGGACTTCTTCTTCTTGCCCATCGCGCGCCGCAGCAGGTCGGCCTGCGCGAGCGTGAAGCCCGCGAGCTTCTGCGCGATCGACATGACCTGCTCCTGGTACACGATCAGGCCGTAGGTCCCTCCGAGCACCTCCGAGAGCGGCTCCTCGAGCTCCGGGTGGATCGGGGTGATCTCCTGCACGCCGTTCTTCCGCAGCGCGTAGTTGGTGTGGGAGTCGGCGCCCATCGGGCCCGGCCGGTAGAGCGCGAGGACTGCGGAGATGTCCTCGAAGTTGTCGGGCTTCATCAGTCGGAGAAGGCCGCGCATCGGGCCGCCGTCGAGCTGGAACACGCCGAGCGTGTCGCCGCGGGCGAGGAGGTCGTAGGCGGCCTGGTCGTCGAGCTCGAGGTCCTCGAGCACGAGGTCCTGTCCGCGGTTGGCGCGGATGTTGTCGAGGGCGTCGTCGATGATCGTGAGGTTCCGCAGCCCCAGGAAGTCCATCTTGATCAGCCCGAGCGACTCGCACGCGGGGTAGTCGAACTGCGTGACGATCTGGCCGTCCTGCTCCCGCTTCATGATCGGGATGATGTCCAGCAGCGGATCGCTGGACATGATGACGCCGGCCGCGTGCACGCCCCACTGGCGCTTGAGGTTCTCGAGCCCGAGCGCGGTGTCGAAGACCAGCTTGGCCTGCGGGTCCTCGGCGATGACGTTGCGCACGTCGAGCGCTTCCTTGTAGCGCGCGTGGGCGGGGTCGTTGATGCCGCTGAGCGGGATGTCCTTGCCCATGATCGCGGGCGGCATGGCCTTCGTGAGCTTCTCGCCCATCCCGAACGGGAAGCCGAGGACGCGCGAGGCGTCCTTGAGAGCCTGCTTCGCCTTGATGGTGCCGTAGGTGACGATCTGCGCGACGCGCTCGTCGCCGTACTTCTCGGTGACGTAGCGGATGACCTCGCCGCGGCGACGGTCGTCGAAGTCGACGTCGAAGTCGGGCATGGAGACGCGGTCGGGGTTGAGGAAGCGCTCGAAGATCAGGCCGTGCCGCAGCGGATCGAGGTCGGTGATCTTCATCGCGTAGGCCGCCATCGAGCCGGCACCGGAGCCGCGGCCGGGACCGACGCGGATCCCGTTGCGCTTGGACCAGTTGATGAAGTCGGCGACGACGAGGAAGTAGCCGGGGAAGCCCATCTGCAGGATGACGCGGGTCTCGTAGTCCGCCCGCTCGCGCACTTCCTGGGAGATGCCGTCCGGGTAGCGCTCGCGCAGTCCGGCCTCGACCTCCTTCACGAACCAGGTGTCCTCGGTCTCGCCCTCCGGCACCGGGAAGCGCGGCATGTAGTTCGCCGAGGTGTCGAACTGGACGTCGCAGCGCTCCGCGATGAGGAGCGTGTTGTCGCAGGCCTCGGGGTGGTCGCGGAAGACCTGGCGCATCTCGCGCGGCGACTTGAGGTAGAACTCGTCCGCGTCGAACTTGAAGCGCTTGGGGTCGTCGAGGGTGGTTCCGGACTGCACGCAGAGCAGCGCCGCGTGCGAGGTCGCGTCGTGCGCGTGCGTGTAGTGCAGGTCGTTGGTGGCGACCAACGGGAGGTCGAGGTCCTTCGCGAGCCGGATGACGTCGCCGATCACCCGCCGCTCGATGTCGAGGCCGTGATCCATGATCTCGGCGAAGAAGTTCTCCTTGCCGAAGATGTCGCGGTAGTCGGCGGCCGCCTGGCGGGCCTCCTTGTACTGGCCGAGGCGCAGGCGTGTCTGGACCTCGCCGCTCGGGCAGCCCGTGGTGCCGATCAGGCCCTCGGAGTACTGCGAGAGGATCTCGCGGTCCATGCGCGGCTTGAAGTAGTAGCCCTCGATCGACGCGCGCGAGGAGAGGCGGAAGAGGTTGTGCATGCCCGTCGTGGTCGAGCTGAGCAGCGTCATGTGGGTGTACGCACCGGAGCCGGACACGTCGTCCCCTCCGCCGTCGCCCCAGCGGATGCGGGTCTTGTCGGAGCGGTGCGTCCCCGGGGTGAGGTAGGCCTCGGTGCCGATGATCGGCTTGATCCCCGCCGCCGTCGCGGTGCGCCAGAAGTCGAAGGCGCCGAACACGTTCCCGTGGTCGGTCACGGCGATGGCCGGCATGCCCTCCTCGACCGCCGCGTCGATCAGCGGCTTCACCCGCGCTGCACCGTCGAGCATCGAGTACTCGCTGTGCACGTGGAGGTGGACGAAGGAATCGTTACTCGGCAAGGATGCGCCTCCGGCGGACTGCGGGCAGGGGAGGGATGGCCGGCGACCCGGGAGGGCCCGTGGACACGGCGGGAAGAAGTCTAACCGCGCCGGACGCGGGTCCGGCCGGGAGAGCGCGGATCACTCCCCGCGCAGCACTTCGAGGGCGTGCACCAGGTCGTCGGGGTACGACGCCTCGAACTGCACCCACTCCCCCGAGCCCGGGTGGGTGAAGCCGAGCCGGACTGCGTCGAGCCACTGGCGGGTGAGGCCGAGCCGCTTCGAGAGGGTCGGATCGGCGCCGTACATCGCGTCGCCGACGCACGGGTGGCGCTGGGCGGCCATGTGCACGCGGATCTGGTGGGTGCGGCCGGTCTCGAGGTGGATCTCGAGGAGGGAGGCGAACGGGAAGGCCTCGATCGTCTCGTAGTGGGTCACCGAGGGCTTGCCGTCGGCGCGGACCGCGAACTTCCAGTCCGAGGACGGGTGGCGGCCGAGCGGGGCGTCGATCGTGCCGGCGAGCGGGTCGGGGTGGCCCTGCACGACCGCGTGGTAGACCTTCTCGACCGTGCGGTCGTGGAACGCGCGCTTGAGGTGCGTGTAGGCGCGCTCGGACTTCGCGACGACCATGAGGCCGCTCGTGCCGGCGTCGAGCCGGTGCACGATGCCCGCGCGCTCGGCCGCACCGGAGGTCGACACGGTGAAGCCCGCGGCGGCGAGGGCGCCGAGCACCGTCGGTCCGTCCCAGCCCACGGCGGGGTGCGCGGCCACTCCGACGGGCTTGTCGATCACCACGATGTCGTCGTCGTCGTGCACGATGCCGAGGCCGGGGACCGCCATCGGCACGATCCGCGGCTCCTCGCGCGGGTTCCACTCGACGCTCAGCCAGGTGCCGGCGCGCACGCGGTCGCTCTTGTCGAGGACCCGTCCGTCGGCGCTCACTCCGCCCGCCTCGGCGACCTCGGCCGCGAAGGTGCGTGAGAAGCCGAGCAGCTTCGCGACGGCCGCGTCCACGCGGAGGCCGTCGAGCCCGTCCGGGACCGGCAGCTCTCGGGACTGCACCATCAGCGTCCGCCGGGGCGGTCGGCGTCGCGGGCCGCCTCCTCGACGGAGGAGGCCGCTGCGGGGGCGCCCGCTCCGGGGGCGGCGGGAGCGCCGTCCTCGGACGCGACCTGCTCGACGCGGCCCGCGCGCTCGCGGGTGCCGTCGAGGCCGACGCCCCGCACGCTCAGGAGGACGAACAGCGCCATCGCCGTGCAGATCGCGATGTCGGCGACGTTGTAGATCGCCGGGAGCAGCCACGGCGTGAAGAGGAAGTCGACGACGTGTCCGAGCCCGAAGGAGGGCTCTCGGAACAGCCGGTCGAAGAGGTTGCCGAGGGTGCCGCCGAGCAGCAGGCCGAAGAAGACGCCCCACGCGGTGGAGCGGATCCGGCGCGAGAACCAGATCACGGCGACGACGACGCACGCCGCGATGATCGAGAAGATCCAGGTCGACCCGCTCGCGAGGGAGAAGGCGGCACCCGGGTTCTTCACGTAGTGCAGGATCAGGACGTCGCCGAGGACGTGGACGTCCTCGCCCAGGGTCAGGTTCGTCGTGACCAGGAACTTCGCGGTCTGATCGATCGCGAAGACCGCGAGCGCGACGAGGCCGAGGGTGACGAGCACCCTCGGCCTGACGTCCGCTGCGGCGGGACTACGCCCCAAAACCAGACAGCGAGGACTCCGTCGACGCCGGCTGGGTGTCGAGGTCGCGGAGCTGGCCCTCGATGTAGCTCTTCAGCTTCTGGCGGTACTCGCGCTCGAAGGTGCGCAGCTCGTCGATGCGGTGCTCGACCGTCGCGCGCTCCTCCTCGAGCTTCGCGACCTGCTGGCGCTGCTTGGCCTCGGCCTCGGCGACGATGCGGGCGGCCGTGGCACGACCCTCGGCGACGAGCGCGTCGCGCTTCTCGGCACCCTCGCGCACGTGCTCCTCGTGGAGGCGGCGGGCGAGCTGCAGGAGTCCGCTGGAGCTCTCGGCCTCGTCGACCGGAGCCGACTGCGAGGAGCTGACGGGAGCGACGACCGGTGCGGGAGCCGGGGTGGGCTCGGGCTCGGGCTGCGGCTCCGGCTCGGGTGCCTCATCGACCACCGGGGCGGGAGCAGGAGTGCTCTCGCGCGGGGCGTCGGAGACTCGGGCGTCCGAGGGGCGGCTGTCGCCGGAGGAGAGGCGCTGACGAAGCTCCTCGTTCTCCTGGTTCAGGCGGCGGAGCTCCACGACGACCTCGTCGAGGAAGTCGTCGACCTCGTCCTGGTCGTATCCCTCACGGAACTTGGTCGGCTGGAACCGCTTGTTGACAACGTCTTCGGGAGTGAGCGCCATGGCTTTCCACCTTCGATTTCAAGTAGGTACACGTTTAACAACGCGCGACTAAAGCTAGCAACTTCAGGCGCACGGCGCAGTGCTGACACCGCGGGGAACGTCCGGACGTGCCAACGATACAGGGACGGTCAGGCGCGCTGGAGCCACGTGGCGATGTACATGCCCACGATGACGCAGAGCATGGTGAGGCTCCAGCCGAAATCGAGGGCGATCGGACCGATCGAGACCGGCTTGATCAGGCGTCGGAAGAAGCCGATCGGCGGGTCCGTGACGGTGTAGACGCCCTCCGCGGCGACGAGGCCGGCACCGCGGGGGCGCCAGTCGCGTCGGATCACGCGGACGAGGTCGAGCACGAACCGCGCCCACATCGCGAAGAAGTAGAGCAGCAGCACGAAGTACAGGACGCTCCCGAGGAGCGAGACGACGGAGGTCACCGGGGGCCAGGGCTCCCCGGGATCAGGACTTCGCGAAGAACGACGCGTCGGCGTCGCTCTCGGCGGAGGCGGAGTCGCCGGCGACGGTGATGTGCGACGGCGAGAGCAGGAAGACCTTGCTCGTCACGCGCTCGATGCGGCCGTAGAGGCCCTGCGAGAGTCCGCTCGCGAAGTCGATGAGGCGGCGGGCGTCCGCATCGCTCATCTGCGAGAGGTTGATGATCACGGGGATGCCGTCGCGGAAGTTCTCCGCGATGACCTGCGCGTCGCGGTACTGCTTCGGGTGGACGGTGAGGATCTCGTTCATCTCGGCGGGTGCCGTCGCCTTCGGGGTCTGGGGGGTGGGCTTGCGGAGCGGGGTGACCGTCGCGCGGGGCTGCTGCACCGGCTCGACGGGAGGGACGGGCTGCACCGGGGAGACCGGTGCGCGGTGGGCCGTCGCCGGGGCCGCCTCGACGGGCTCTGCGCGCTCGTACTCGACCTCTTCGTCGGCGAGTCCGAGGTAGACCATCGTCTTCTTCAGCGGGTTGGCCATGGGGTGTCCTCCGTGTCGTGTGTGCTCCCACAGGTGGGTCACCACGAGGTTAGGTGCGGGCGGGGCGTTCTCCGGTGATTGCCGATCCGATTCGCAGGTGTGTCGCACCCTCCGCGATCGCCTCGGCGAAGTCGTTCGACATGCCCGCCGAGATCGCCGTGGCGGAGGGCTCGACGGCGCGCACGCGGTCGGAGATCGACCGGAGCCGGGCGAAAGCCGGACGGGGCTCCTCGTCCAGCGGAGCGACCGCCATCACGCCGCGCAGCGTGAGGCCGGGCGCCCCGGCGAGAGCCTCGGCGAGGGGCTCGACGTCGGCGGGCGACGCTCCCCCGCGGTCGGGATCCTCGGTGAGGTTGACCTGCAGGAACACGTCGAGCGGCTCCTCCCCCGCCTCCAGCAGCGGGACGAGCGCGAGCCGGTCGACGGAGTGGACCGCGTCGGCGTAGCGCCGCACCTGGCGCGCCTTCTTGCTCTGGAGCTGCCCGATGAAGTGCCAGCGCGCAGCGGTCCCCGCCAGCTCGGCCGACTTCTCCTGCGCCTCCTGGTGCCGGTTCTCGCCGAAGTCGACGACGCCCAGCTCGAGGAGGTCGCGGAGCAGCGACACGGGGTGGAACTTGGTCACCACGATGGTCGTGATCGAGGACGCCTCGCGACCGGCCGAGCGGGTCGCGTCGGCGACCCGCTCGGAGACCTCGGCCCAGCGCGCGGCCAGCTCCGGATCCGGCACGACTACTTGAGGAAGTCGGGGATGTCCAGGTCGCTGTCGTCGTCGTCGAAGGACGGGTCGGCGACAGGGGCCGGGGCGGCGACGGGGGTGCTCGACCAGATCGAGCCGGCCGCAGGGGCGGCGGCGGGAGCCGGGACGGGCTCGGCGGCCGACTCGCTCGCCGAGCTCTGCTGCTGGCGCGGCTGGGCGATCGCGGCCTGAGCGGTCCCGCCCGGCTCTCCGCCGTCGAAGCCCGCGGCGATGACGGTGACGCGCACCTCGTCGCCGAGCGTGTCGTCGATCACGGCACCGAAGATGATGTTCGCCTCGGCGTGCACCGCCTCCTGGACGAGGCGCGCCGCGTCGTTGATCTCGAAGATGCCGAGGTTCGAGCCGCCCTGGATCGAGAGGAGCACGCCGTGCGCGCCGTCGATGCTGGCCTCGAGCAGCGGTGAGGCCACGGCCAGCTCGGCCGCCTTGATCGCGCGATCGGCGCCGCGCGACGAGCCGATGCCCATCAGCGCCGAGCCCGCGCCCTGCATGACCGACTTCACGTCGGCGAAGTCGAGGTTGATCAGGCCGGGCGTGGTGATCAGGTCGGTGATGCCCTGGACGCCGGCGAGGAGCACCTGGTCGGCGGTCGCGAAGGCCTCGAGCATCGAGATGCCGCGGTCGCTGATCTCGAGCAGGCGGTCGTTCGGAACGACGATGAGCGTGTCGACCTCGTTCTTCAGCGTCGCGACGCCGGCCTCGGCCTGCGTCTGCCGACGGCGTCCCTCGAACCCGAAGGGCTTGGTCACGACGCCGATGGTGAGGGCGCCGATCGACTTGGCGATCCGCGCGACGACGGGCGCGCCGCCGGTGCCGGTACCGCCGCCCTCGCCCGCGGTGACGAAGACCATGTCGGCCCCCGCGAGGACCTCCTCGATCTCCTCGGCGTGGTCCTCGGCGGCGCGGCGGCCGACCTCGGGGTCGGCGCCGGCGCCGAGTCCGCGGGTCAGCTCGCGGCCCACGTCGAGCTTGACGTCGGCGTCGCTGAGCAGGAGCGCCTGGGCGTCCGTGTTGATCGCGATGAATTCGACACCGCGCAGGCCGAGCTCGATCATGCGGTTGACGGCGTTGACGCCGCCACCGCCGATGCCGACGACCTTGATCACGGCGAGGTAGTTCTGGTTTGAAGTCACGTCTCCGGCCTCCGGGCTGAACCTTAAACCTGTAGTTGAGGCTTAAAGTTATGCTGAGTATGCATTTGGGGTTCGGCTCCGACGGTAGGCGGAGTCCGGTCGCGCTCCCAGCAGACACGCCCGCAACGCTCGAAAGAACGCGCGGAACCGCCGCCGGTCAGGGCCGGGGCGCCACGACGGCGGCCTGGGGCGAGGACACGTCGTAGGTGCCGACGACGGCGGGGTCGGTCGCGGCCATCAGCTTCTCGAGCACGACGGCCTTGAGCGCCGACTCATCCGACCCGCCCCAGACGACTTCCGTGCCGTTCTGCAGGGTGAGCGAGACGTCGTCGCCGGTCGTGGCCGTGGCGGCCGTCACCTGCGGAGCGAGCGACGCGGGCAGGGAGCGCAGCACCCGTGCGGTCGCGCGGAAGCCGGCTCCCGAGGCGTCACCGGACGCGGTGGTGAGGACCGGGTAGCCGGGCTGCGCCGAGTCCGCCGTCTCGATGACGACTCCGGCCGCGTCCACGAGCTCGAAGCGGCCCCCCGCCGCGATCACGCCGAGGGGCGTGCGCTCGACGATCGACACCACGAGGGTGCTCGGCGGCCGGGTCTGCACCGAGTAGCTCTGGATGAGCGGGGACGCGCCCAGCACGCGGCCGACCTCGTCCCGGTCCACCAGGGTGAGCGGGACGCCGAGCTGGTCGTCGAGCTCGCTCTGCAGGGCGGCGGCGTCGACGCGCTGGGTGCCCGAGATCTCGATCGTGCGCACGGCCATGAGCGGCGAGAAGGCCGCGACTCCGACGATCAGGGCGAGGGCGACGAACGACCCGGCCACGACCAGGGCGATCAGGCGGCGCCGACGCGCGCGCTTCGTGAAGCGGCGGACCTCCCCCCGCTCGTAGCGCCTCCGCTCGCGGGCGGCCCGGGAGACGGCCCGGTTCTCGGCACCGGGCAGGCGCAGGCCCGAGAGGGTGCGGCGGACCGCGCCCGCGCGCGACGGAGTGCGCTCGGCCGGCTCCGGGTCCACGCGGATCGCGGAGACGATCCGGATCGGCTCGGTGTCCGGCTCCGGCTCGCCGCCGCGCGTGGGGACGCTCCGACCGGGCGCCGGAGGGCGTCCGCCGTCGGGCCGCTTCACGGCCGCTCCCCCGCTTCGGGCGCGAGGACCGCGGTCATCGTGCGACCGGCGCGGCCTCGCTCGCGCCGAGCGACTCGAGCACCTGCGGGATGATCCGGTAGACGTCGCCGCAGCCGAGGGTGATGACGAAGTCGCCCTCGCGCGCGATGCCGGCCGCGAGGCGGGCCGCCTCCGCCCAGTCCGGGACGAACGAGACGTGCGACGGGTCGGCGAACTTCTCGCTGACCAGCGCTCCGGTCACTCCGGGCTCCGGATCCTCGCGCGCCCCGTAGACGTCGAGGACGATCGTCTCGTCGGCGTAGCGCTCGAGCGTCTCGGCGAACTCGCGGGCGAAGAGGCGGGTGCGGCTGTAGAGGTGCGGCTGGTGCACGGCGATGATGCGGCCCTCGCCGACCACGGTGCGCGCGGCGGAGAGGGCGGCGGCCACCTCGGTGGGGTGGTGGGCGTAGTCGTCGTAGACGCTGACTCCGCGGACCGCTCCGTGCAGCTCGAAGCGGCGCTCCGTGCCTCCGAACGCCGACACGGCCTCGAGCGAGGCGGCCGGATCGAAGCCCAGGCCCACCAGCACTGCGAACGCGCCGGCCGCGTTGATCGCGTTGTGCCGGCCGGGGATGCGGAGGCGGGCCGAGTAGCGCCTGCCCTCGTACTCGACCGAGAAGCCGACGGGGCCGACGAGGTCGAGGTCGACGACGCGGACGTCCGCCCCCTCGGCCTCGCCGAAGGTCAGCACCCGTCCGCCGTCCAGCCGCTCGGTGACGCGGACGGCGCCGGGGTCGTCGGAGGAGATGACGACGAGCTCGCTCGCGGAGGAGGCGAAGGTGACGAAGGCCTCCTCGAACGCCTCCAGCGATCCGTAGTGGTCGAGGTGGTCCGGGTCGACGTTCGTGATGAGGGCGACCGCGGTGTCGTAGAGGAGGAAGCTGCCGTCCGATTCGTCGGCCTCGACGACGAAGACCTCGCCGGAGCCGGCGGCGGAGGAGGTGCCGAGGCTCTCGATGATGCCGCCGTTGACGAAGCTGGGGTCGGCGTCGACGCCGAGCAGGCCGGTGACGATCATGCCGGTCGACGTGGTCTTGCCGTGCGCTCCGGCCACCGCGACCAGGCGCTTGCCGCGCACCAGCCAGGCGAGGGCCTGCGAGCGGTGCAGCACGGGCAGGCCGCGCTCCTTCGCGAGCAGGTACTCGGGATTGTCGGGCCACAGGGCGGAGGTGACGACGACCGCCTCGGCGTCCCCGAGGTTCGCCGCGTCGTGGCCGATGGCGACCGGGACGCCGAGCTCCCGCAGCTGCTCGATGGGGTGGGACTCGCGGACGTCGGAACCGGTGACCCGGTGCCCGGCGTGGTGGAACAGCCGGGCGATCCCGCTCATCCCGGAGCCGCCGATGCCGATGAAGTGGACCGAGCCGAGCTCGTCGGGGACGGTGATGCCGAGGTCGGGCTTGATCACGGGGCTCTCGCTTTCGGGTGGGTCGCGGCGGGCGGGAGGGGCCTCCCGCGGTGCGCCGGATCAGTGTAGACGGTGGGCGGGAGTGCTCTCCCGAGCCGCGCGGAGCGGGCTCAGCGCGGCTCGGAGAGGGTCGACTCGATCAGGTCGACGAGCCGCCCGGAGCCGTCGCGGACTCCCACGCGGGCGGCCCGGCGCGCCATCTCGTCGCGACGGGCGGTGTCGCCCAGGAGCGGTACGAGCTCCCGCTGGACCCAGCCGGGGAGGAAGGCGGCGTCCTCGACGAGGACCGCTCCCCCGGCGTCGACGACGCCGCGCGCGTTGTAGCGCTGCTCGCCGTTGCCGACCGGGTACGGGACGTAGACCGCGGGCAGGCCGAGGGCTGTCAGCTCGCTGACCGTCGCCGCCCCCGCGCGGGAGACGGCCACGTCCGCGGCGGACAGCGCGAGGTCCATCCGGTCGCAGTAGGCGAGGAGGTGGTAGCCGGCCACCCCCGGGTCCGTGATCTCGGCGCGGTCGCCCGTGATGTGGAGGACCTGGAAGCCGGTGGCGACGAGATCCCGGGCGGCGACATGCACCGTCGCGTTGATCCGTCGAGCGCCGAGGGAGCCGCCGGTCACCAGGAGGGTCTGCCGGGACGGGTCGAGGCCCAGCGCCGCCATCGCCTCGTCGCGGCGCGCGGCCCGGTCGAGCTCGGCGATCTCGCGGCGCAGCGGCATGCCGACGACCCGCGCGTGCGGCAGGGGCGTGCCCTCGAAGGCCACGCCGACCGAGCGGGTCGCGCGCGCGCCGAGGCGGTTGGCGAGCCCGGGGCGCGCGTTGGCCTCGTGGACGGTGAAGGGGACGCCGGCGCGGCGCGCCGCCAGGTAGGCGGGTGCTGCCGCGTACCCGCCGAAGCCGACCACCGCGTCGATCCGCCGGTCGCGGATCGTCCGGACGATGCCGGCGATGGTCGCACGGAAGGCTCCGGGGAACCGCAGCGCCGCCGCGTTCGGACGGCGTGGGAACGGCAGCCGCGGGATCACCGAGAGCTCGTAGCCGCGGAGGGGGACGAGGCGGGCCTCGAGCCCCTCGGCGGTGCCGAGCACGAGCACCTCGTCGTCCGGGTTCCGCCTGCGGATCTCGTCGGCCGTCGCGAGCAGCGGATTGACGTGGCCGGCGGTGCCGCCGCCGGCGAGGAGGTAGCGGGTCACTCCGCCGCCGCCTTCCTGCGGCGCAGCACGCCCGCGCCGGGCAGGGGCGCGGTCTGGGTGCGGGCGAAGGAGAGGACGACGCCGATGGCGAGGAGCGAGCTGAGCAGGGCGGTGCCTCCGGAGGAGATCAGCGGCAGCGGGACTCCCAGCACCGGAAGCACCCCCAGGACCACGCCGATGTTGACGAACGCCTGGCCGATCAGCCAGACCATGATCGCGCCGGTGCTGATCCGCACGAACGGATCGGAGGACGCGTGGATGACGCGGAAGAAGGCGACCGCGAGGACCACGAACAGCGCCAGGACGACGATCGCTCCGATCAGCCCGAGCTCCTCGCCGATGATGGCGAAGATGTAGTCGTTGTCCGCGGCGGGCAGCCAGGACCACTTGGCCTTGGAGTTGCCGAGGCCCACGCCGAAGATCCCGCCGGAGGCCATCGCCCAGGTGCCGTGCACCGGCTGCCAGCACGAGTTCTGGTACTCCTCGACGTTGGAGCAGTCGCCGAGGAAGGACATGATCCGGGTGAGGCGGTTGTCGCTGGAGACGGCGAACAGCACCGCTCCGATCGCGCCGACCACCACGATCGGCACGAGGACCTTCATCTGGACGTTCGCGTAGAAGAGCGCGGCGAGGACGATGCCCGCCATGATCACGACCGTGCCCAGGTCGCCTCCGATGAGGACCAGTCCGATCGCCGCGCCGCCGACGATCAGGACGGGGATGAGCGCGTCCTTCCAGTCCTTCGGCGACCGGTAGCGGCGGGCGAGCAGGAGCCCCAGCCAGAGGGCGAGCGCGAGCTTGATGATCTCGGAGGGCTGCATGCTGAAGGCGCCGAGGCGGATCCAGTTGCGGTTCCCGCCGACGGAGTCGCCGAGCGGTGTGAAGAGCACGAGGCACTGGAGGACGCAGCCGGCGATGAGCAGGATCGGCGTCACGCGCTTCCAGACGCCGAGGGGCAGCCGCGAGACCACCAGCATCATCGGGATCCCGAGGAGGGCGAACCCGCCCTGGCGCAGGAAGCCCCCGAAGGAGTCGTCGCTCGACACGTAGGAGGTGACCGACGAGGAGGAGAGCACCATCGTCAGTCCGAACAGCACCAGGAAGAGCGTGGTGCCGAAGAGGAGGTAGAAGTTCGGCGAGTGGGAGGCGAAGACCTTCGACAGGACGATCCGCGCGGAGCGGGCCCCGCTCCGGTCCTTCCCGCGCGGCTCACTGCGCGAGCGGCCCGCGGGGCGGCTCGTCGTCGGAGCGGTCATCGGCTCCCCCTCCCAGGTGTGTCGCCACGGCGGCCGCGAAGGAGCGGCCCCGAGCCGCGTAGTCGAGGAACTGGTCCATCGAGGCCGCGGCGGGTGCGAGCAGGACGACGTCCCCCGAGCGGGCGAGCGTCGCGGCCGCCTCGACGGCCGCCTGCATCACCGCACCAGTGTCGTCCGGCACCGCCTCGCTCACGGGGAGGGCGGGCGCGTGTCGTCGGAATGCCGCGAGCAGCGCCGAGCGGTCGGCGCCGATCACCACGGCGCCCCGCAGGCGGCCGACGTGCGCGGCCACGAGGGCGTCCACGTCGACGCCCTTGAGCAGCCCGCCGACGACCCAGACGACCGACGGGTACGCCCGCAGCGAGGCGTCGGCGGCGTGCGGGTTCGTGGCCTTGGAGTCGTTCACCCAGGTCACCCCGTCGCGCTCGGCGACGACCTGGATGCGGTGGGCGTCGAGCTCGAAGGACGCCAGCGCGGTGCGGACGGCCGCGACCTCGATCCCGCACGCTCGGGAGAGCGCTGCCGCGGCGAGCACGTTCTGGACGATGTGCGGAGCGGCGAGGTTCCGAGCGGCGAGCTCGTCCACGGTGGTGATCTCGAGGGCACTGGTGCGGCGGTCCTCGAGGAAGGCGCGGTCGCAGAGGATGCCGTCGACGATCCCGAAGTCGCTCGGGCCGGGCACGCCGAGGCCGAACCCGATCGCCCGGGCGCCCTCCACCACCTCGGCGTCGAGGACCATCTGCTCGGTCGCCGCGTCGGCGCGGTTGTACACGCAGGCGACGCGGGTGCCGGCGTAGACCTTGCCCTTGGCCGCGCGGTAGGCGTCGAACGAGCCGTGCCAGTCGAGGTGGTCGTCGGCGATGTTGAGGCACGCGCTCGCCATCGGCTCGATCGCGCCCAGGTAGTGCAGCTGGTAGCTCGAGAGCTCCACGACGAGGACGTCGAAGCCCTGCGGGTCGCGGACCGCGTCGAGCACGGGCACGCCGATGTTGCCGCACGGGGCGGCGCGGAGGCCGCCGGCCACGAGCATCGTCGCCGTGAGCTGGACGGTCGTGGTCTTCCCGTTGGTGCCGGTGACGGCCACCCAGTCGGCCGGAGTGCCGTCGGCGCGCACGACCTTGTCGCGGACACGCCAGGCGAGCTCGACGTCGCCCCACACGGGGATCCCGGACTCCGCCGCCCACACGAGGATCGGGTGCGTCGGCCGGAAGCCGGGCGACACCACGACCAGCTCCGGTGCGAACGCGTGCAGCTCCTCCGGAGCGGAGTCGAGGCGGTCGGCCCGGTGCAGGCGGGCGCCGATCACCTCGAGCAGGCGCTCGCGCTCCTCATCGGCGCGGTCGGCGAGGACCAGCACCTCGGAGCCGAGCTCGGTCAGGGTGTCGGCCACCGAGAACCCGGTGACGCCCAGGCCCAGCACGGCGACGCGCAGGCCGCGCCAGTCCGAGTGCCAGCTGCGGAGGGAGTCGGGACGGGCGGGATCGGTCATGCCAGCGACAGCCATTCCAGGTAGAAGAGCCCGACTCCGGCGGCGACGAAGATGCCGGCGATGATCCAGAACCGGACCACGACGGTGATCTCGGCCCAGCCCTTGAGCTCGAAGTGGTGGTGGAGCGGGCTCATCAGGAAGATGCGCTTGCCCCGGGTCAGCTTGAAGTAGATCCGCTGGAGGATGACCGAGCCGGTCACGATGACGAACAGGCCGCCGATGAGGATGACCAGCAGCTCGGTCCGGGTGAGGATCGCCAGGGCCGCGAGCGCGCCGCCGAGGCCGAGCGAGCCGGTGTCGCCCATGAAGATCTGCGCCGGCGAGGTGTTCCACCAGAGGAAGCCCACCAGGGCACCGGAGACGGCCGCCGCGATGATGGCCAGGTCGAACGGGTCGCTCACCTGGTAGCACTTGTCGACGACCTCGGGGTTGAGGTGCTGGTCGAAGCACCACTGGTTCGACTGCCAGAACCCGATGATGACGTAGGAGCCGATCGCGAGGATCGAGGACCCGGTCGCGAGTCCGTCGAGCCCGTCGGCGACGTTCACGCCGTTCGACGTGCTGGTGACGATGATGCAGATCCACAGCACGAACAGGCCGATGCCGATCCAGCCGAGGGAGGCGAAGTCGAACGGCAGGTCGCGGATGAACGAGATCGAGGTGGACGCGGGGGTGAGCCCGTTGGAGTCGCGGACCACGATCGCGATCACCGCGAAGGCCGCGGCGACGATGACCTGCCCGGCGATCTTCGCCCAGCCGCCGAGGCCGAGGCTGCGCTGGTTGCGGGTCTTCAGGAAGTCGTCGACGAAGCCGACGAGTCCGAGCCCGACCATCATGAAGAGCACCAGCAGGGCCGACGGCGCGATCGCCCGGTTGCCGAACAGCATCCCGAGGAAGTAGCCGACCACGGTGCCGATGATGATGACGATGCCGCCCATCGTCGCCGTACCGTGCTTGACGTGGTGCGACTTCGGTCCGTCCTCGCGGATGAACTGGCCCCACTGCAGGCGGTGGAAGAGGCGGATGAACAGGGGCGTCATCAGGAGCGTGAAGGCTCCCGAGAACGCGCCGGACAGGAGGAGTGCCCTCATCGGTGACGCTCCCCGAGACGGTCGGCGAGGAAGCGCAGCCCCGCGGAGTTGGACGACTTGACCAGCACGGTGTCGCCGGGTCGCAGGTAGTCCTCGAGGAGGTCGAATGCCTCGTCGGAGGTCTCCGCGAAGACGGACTCGCCGCTCCACGACCCCTCGCGCTCGGCCGCGACGTGGATCCGGCGGGCGCCTCGGCCCACCACCACGATCTGGGAGATGTTGAGGCGCACGGCCAGCAGGCCCACGCGCTCGTGCTCCTCGTCGGCCCACTCGCCGAGCTCGCTCATCTCTCCCAGGACGGCGACGGTGCGCCCCCCGGGCTTCGCGATCTGGGCGAGGGTGCGCAGGGCGGCCGCGGTGGAGTCGGGACTCGCGTTGTACGCGTCGTTGATGACGCGGACGTCCTCGCCGCCCAGGACCTCCATGCGGCCGCGCTCGGCGAGGGTGACGGTCGCGAGAGCCTCGACGATCGCGGGCAGCGCCACTCCGACAGAGAGCGCGGCGGCGGTCGCCGCGAGGGCGTTCATCACGTGGTGCTCGCCGAGGACGCGCAGCAGGAGCTCGGCGCGAGCGGCCTCGCGGCCCTCCCCCGCCGAGACCTCGATGGCGAAGCGGGTGCCGTCGGCGGTCGCGTCGATGTCGACGGCGCGGACGTCCGCGCTCTCGCCGCGGCCGAACCAGAGGACCCGGGCGGCGGTGCGGCCCGCCATCGAGGCGACCCGGCCGTCGTCGGCGTTCAGCACGGCGACGTCGTCGGCGGTGAGGTCGGCGACCATCTCTGTCTTGGCCTCGAGCGTGCGCTCGATCCCGCCGAACTCGCCGGCGTGCGCGAGGCCCACGGCGAGGACGACGCCGACGTCGGGCCTGGCCATCCGGACGAGGCGGCGGATCTCGCCGACCGCGCTCGCGCCCATCTCGGCGACGAGGAAGCGCGTCGACTCGGACACCTGGAGCATCGTGATCGGCGCGCCGACCTCGTTGTTGAAGGATCCGCGCGGAGCGACCGTCTCTCCGACCCGCTCGAGGACGGTGCGGAGGAGGTTCTTGGTCGTCGTCTTGCCGTTCGAGCCGGTGACGCCGATGACGGTGAGCCCGCCCTTCGCGCGGACGCGCCGGACGACCTCGGTCGCCAGCGCTCCGAGCGCCTCGACGGAGTCGTCGACGAGGACCTGCGGCACGTCGAGGTCGAGCGGGCGCTCCACGATGAGGAGCGCGGCACCGCGCTCGAGAGCGGCGGGAGCGAAGAGGTGGCCGTCGGTGTGCTCGCCGCGCTTGGCGACGAAGATCCCGCCGGGCGCGATCTCGCGGGAGTCGGTCTCGGTCGCTCCGTCGATCACGGTGGCGGCCGTGGCGGACGAGCCGGCCAGGTGGAGGCGTCCGGAGACGGCCTCGGCGATCTCGATGAGGGTGAGGGCGATCATCTACAGCCAGCCCGCCTCGCGCAGCGCGTGACGGACGTCGTCTCTGGCCGAATACGGCATGTGCACTCCTGCGATCTCCTGGTGGTCCTCGTGGCCGGGCCCGGCGTAGAGGATCGAGTCCCCTTCGCGCGCGAGGGCGACGGCGGCACGCACGGCGGCGCGCGGGTCGGCGATCTCGTGGATCTCCCGGTCGGGCACGGCGGCCCGGGCGCCCTGGAGGAGCGCGGCGCGGATGGCGGCCGGATCCTCCCAGCGCGGGTGGAAGTCGGTGACGACCACGACGTCGGCGAGGCGGGCGGCGATGGCGCCCATGTCGCTCCGCTTGGTCGTGTCGCGGTCCCCGTCCGCCCCGAACACCATGAACAGGCGGCCGGGCGTGATGGACCGCAGCGCCTCGAGCGCGTTCTGGAACGCGTCGGGGGTGTGGCCGTAGTCGACGTAGACGCGCGGTCCGCGCTCCCCCGAGACGAGCTCTGCGCGGCCCGGGATGTAGACGTCGAGACGGCTGTCCTCGAGCGCGTGCGCGACGGCGTCCAGGTCGAAGCCCGACTCCACCAGCATCACGATCGCCAGCGCGGCGTTGGACGCCATGTACCAGCCGATCAGCGAGACGGTGACGACGACGGAGCGGTTCTCGGGCCCCTCCAGGCGGAAGGTGGTGCTGTCGGGCGTCGCGTCCAGCACCGTCATCGACCAGTCGGCGGGCGTCGTCGGGGCGACTCCGACGACCGGCGAGCCGGCGAGTGTCGCGACGGGGATGCGGCTGCGCTCGGCGAGCTCGCGCCCCCAGGCGCTGTCGACCGTGACGACGCCGCGGCGTGCGCGCTCCGGCTCGAAGAGGTCGGCCTTGGCCTCGAAGTACTCGCGCAGATCGGAGTAGTCGTCGAGGTGGTCGTGGCTGAGGTTCGTGAAGCCGACGACGTCGAAGACGAGGCCGTCGATCCGGTGCCGCGTGAGCGCCTGCGCCGACACCTCGATGGAGACCGCGCGGACGGCGGACTCGCGCATCCGCGCGAGCAGGCCGTGCAGCTCGCTCGCCTCGGGAGTGGTCAGCGAGCTGACCACGGCGACGTCGCCGATCCGGCGCTCGGCGGTGGAGCTGAGGCCGGAGACGACTCCGAGCCGGCGCAGCAGCGCGTCGAGGATGTAGACGACGCTCGTCTTGCCGTTGGTCCCCGTCACGCCGAAGAGCGTCGGGACGTCCTCGCGGGTGCGGTGGATCCACGCGGCGACGTCGCCGAGGGCGGCCCGCGGGTCGGGGGTCACCAGCACGGGCAGGCCGCTGTCGGCGGCGAGCTCCGCTCCGGCCGGGTCGGTCAGCACGGCGACGGCTCCGGACGCCGCGGCGGCCGACGCGAAGGCCGCGCCATGGGCACGGCGTCCTGCGACACCGACGTAGAGGTCCCCGGACTCGACCTGGTTCGAGTCCAGCGTGACTCCGCTCACCTCGACGCCCTCGAGGCCGCGGACCGGGCCGAGGGAGAACTCGGCCACGAGCTGCGAGAGGCTCCGCGGCACGGGGTGCTCGGGGCGGAGGGAGGACTGCGGGCGAGGGTCGTGCACTGCCCGCTCTTTCTCTCGTTCTGGTGCGTGGATCGTGGTCCCGGCGGGGCTCACCACGTCGTCGGGTACTCGACGGGCGGCACCGTGGACGGCTCCACCCGGTTGGTCTTGAGCACCTGGGTCATGACCTGCTGGAAGACGGGAGCCGTCGCCTGGGACGTGTTCATCTTAACCGGATCGGCGATGGTGACCGTCACGACGTACTCCGGGTCCTCCGCCGGCGCGAGCCCGGCGAGCGAGACGGTGTAGCTCTTCGAGTAGCCGCCCTTCCCGTCGGGCTGCTGCGCGGTACCGGTCTTGGTGGCGATGTTGTAGCCGTCGACGTGGATGTCGTTCGCCAGCCAGCCCTCGTTGTAATGGGTCTGCAGCATGTCGACGACCTGCTTCGCGGCCGAGCTCGACACCACCTGGGTGCCCGTCGCATCGGGGACGTCCACGACGGAGCCGTCGGCCGTGGTGCAGCCGTCGATCAGCTGCGCTGGGAGCCGCACTCCGCCGTTGCCGAGCGTCTGGTAGATGCTCGCGACCTGCACTGCGGTCGCCGAGACGCCCTGGCCGAACATCGTCGTGTAGTTCGTCTGGTTGTCCCAGTCCTGGTAGTCGGCGAGCAGGCCGCCCTCCTCGCCGGGGAAGCCGCTCGTGGTGGGCGTGCCGAGACCGAACTTCTGCAGGTAGTCGTAGCGGGTCTGGGCCGACAGGCGGGAGCCGAGCATCGAGATGCCGACGTTCGACGAGTCCTTGAGGATGCCGGTCAGCGTGTAGTTCGTCGGGGTGTGCGCGAAGTCGTCGCTGAACGAGGCGCCGTCCTTCTCGAAGGAGTCCGGGACGACGACCTGGGTCGTCGGGCCCGCCTGGCCCTGGTCGATCAGCATCGCGGCCGTCATCGGCTTGAAGGTCGAGCCCGGCTCGAACGGCGCGCGGAAGGCGCGCGAGCTGCGGTCTGCGGAGGCGCTCGCCTCGACGTTGTTGGGGTCGACGGTCGGCGTCTCGGCCACGGCGAGCAGCTTGCCGGTCTTGACCTCCTGCACCACGACGATCCCGTAGCTGCCGCCGACCTCGGCGACGCGCTGCGAGAGGACCTGCTGGGAGTAGTACTGGAGGTCGGAGTCGATGGTGAGCTTCAGCGTCCCGCCGTCGACGGCCGGGGTCTCCGAGACGGTGCTGCCCGGGATCCGGACGTAGTCGGCGCTGCGCTCGTAGCTCTCGGACCCGTTCTGCCCCGCGAGGCAGGTGTTCTCCGCATACTCCATGCCCTCCTGGGCCGCTCCGTCCGCCCCGACGTAGCCGACGAGGTTGCCGGCCACCGCGCCGTTGGGGTAGCTGCGTCCCTGCTGGGTCTCGAAGTAGGTCCACGGGATGTCGAGCGCGACGAGCTTCTGGTAGGCCTCGAGGTCGAGCCCCTCCGAGAGGATAAGGTAGTTGGCCTTGGCGTCCTTCGCGAGCGCGGCGTCCACCGCTCCGGTGATCTGCTCGACCGACTGCCCGGTGATCGCGCCGATCTCGGAGGCGGCCTGCTGCACGCTGACCATGACCTTCTGGTCCTCGCCCAGCTCGCGCGGGAACTCGGCCACGTTCTTCGGCGAGGTCGTCAGCCGGTAGCGCGTGGTGGTGTCCGCGAGCACCGTCCCGGAGCGGTCCACGATGGGGCCGCGCTGGCCGTAGGTGACGACGCTGTTCGACTGGTTCTGGGCGGCCGCATCGGTGAGCTCGTTCGCCCGCACGATCTGGATGTCCACCAGCTTGCCGATGAAGAGTCCGACGACGGCGACGATGATGACGAACGTGACGGCCGTGCGGCGTCTGCTCGAGCGGTGGTGTCTCACTGCGGCGTTGTCCTTCTTGCTCCGGGCGGGCGGGCCGCCGTTCGTCGGGTCCGGATGGTCGTCGTGCGCCCCGCGGGGCGGGTGCCCGCACGGAGGCGGACCGCGACGCCGTGCGTCAGTGCGTGATGGGCGCGGGCAGCTCGCCCTGCAACGGTACGGCCGCGCCGTCGACAGCCGGGGAGGACGCGCTCGCGCCGGGCTGGAGAGCCGGGACGAGGGCGTTGGGCACGAGCGGCGCGGAGGCGGTGCCCGTGACTTCGCTCGACGCGGCGGAGGAGGGGTCGCCCAGCACGGCGCCGTCCGAGAGGCGGAGGTAGACCGGCGCGGTGTTGGCGACCATGCCCAGGCCCTGAGCGGCGGTGGCGAGGTTCTGCGGCGAGCTCAGCGTGTCGACGGCGTCCTGCTTCTCCGCGTTGCTGCGGGTGAGCGACTTCTGCTCGGTCTGCAGCGCCGAGATCTGGTAGGCCCCCTGCGAGAGGCCGACGCTCACCAGGAGCTGGACGACGATGATCGCGAAGAGGCCGGCGACGGCGACGATCCCGTAGACGAGCTTCGGGCGCGACTGCGCCTGACCGGCCGGGACGGCCTCGATGCGGGGGCGGGGCGCCTCCTCCTCGGGGCGTGCTCGGCGGGCGGTGTCGATGACGGCGGGGTCGATGACGGCGGTGGCGCTCATGCGGTGCTCCTGATCCTCTCGGCCGCGCGCAGACGCACGGGTGTCGCTCGGGGGTTGCGGGCCTTCTCGTCGTCGGAGGCGAGCTCGGCTCCGCGGATGACGAGTCGGAACTCGGGTCGGTGCTCCGGCAGCTCCATCGGGAGGCCGGCCGGGGCGGTGGAGGAGGACGCGGCCTGGAGCGCGCGCTTGACGATCCGGTCCTCGAGCGACTGGTACGCCTCGACGACGATCCGCCCGCCCTCGTTGATCCGGCCCAGCGCGGCGGGGATCGCCCGCTCAAGGACGGACAGCTCCTGGTTGACCTCGATCCGCAGCGCCTGGAAGACGCGCTTGGCGGGGTGGCCGTTCCGCTGGATCGCGACCGGGGTCGCCGCCTGGATGATCTCGACGAGACGGCCGGAGCGCTCCAGCGGAGCCTCGCGACGGGCCTCCACGATCTTCTTGGCGTAGCGCGCGGCGAGGCGCTCCTCGCCGTACTCGTGGAAGATGCGGCGCAGGGCGGTCTCGTCGTAGTCGGCGATGATGCTCGCCGCCGTGAGCGGGGCGGTCGAGTCCATCCGCATGTCCAGCGGCGCGTCCTTGGAGTAGGAGAACCCGCGCTCGGTCTCGTCGAGCTGGAGCGAGGAGACGCCGAGGTCGAAGAGCGCACCGTCGATCGTGTCGATGCCCAGCTCGTCGAGCACGTCGGGCAGCTCGTCGTAGACGGCGTGCACGAGGTCGATCCTGGAGGCGTGGGCGGAGAGCCGCTCCCCCGCGAGCTGCAGCGCCTCGGGGTCGCGGTCCAGGCCCACGAGGTGCAGGCCGGGGAAGCGCTCGAGCAGCGCGAGCGAGTGCCCGCCCATGCCGAGCGTCGCGTCGACGACGACCGCCCCGTCGCGCTCCAGCGCCGGAGCCAGGAGCTCGACGCAGCGCTCGAGCAGCACCGGGAGGTGCCGCTCCTCGGTCGGGCGCGGAGCGTCCTTCGGAGTGTTCTCTGCCATGGCGGTCCCGCCGTTCCCGTTCCTGTCGTCCGATCCCCATCCACCTCGCGTCCGGACACCGGGGAAGGTGCGTCCGGGCGCCGAGTGGCTGGGAGTCGCGCGACAGGACCTAGAACAGGCCGGGGATCACCTCCTCCTGGGTGTCGGAGAACACGGACTCCTGCTCCTGCAGGTAGGTCTCCCAGGCGCCCTGCGCCCAGATCTCGGCGCGGTTGCCCGCTCCGATGACGGTGAGGTCGCGGTCGAGGCCGGCATAGGCGCGCAGCGGAGCCGGGAGGGTCACGCGGTTCTGCTTGTCCGGCGTCTCGGCGCTCGCGCCCGAGAGGAATACCCGGAGGAAGTCCCGCGCCTGCTTGCTGGTCACCGGCGCCTGCCGGATCTTCTCGTGCATCACCTCGAACTCGGCCTGGCTGAACACGTACAGGCACCGCTCCTGGCCGCGCGTGACGACGACTCCGGAGGAGAGCTCGTCGCGGAACTTGGCGGGGAGGATCACGCGGCCCTTCTCGTCGAGCTTGGGGGAATAGGTGCCGAGGAACACGGACTGCCCCCCACTTCTTCCGGCCAAGGATGGTGTGTCCTCCACAGTACTCCACTTCCCCCCACTCACAACCCCGGCGCGGCGCGGGGCGCGCTGGAGAGGCCCCGGTCATCCGCGTGTTTCCGCGGAATCGCGACAGTGGGGCGAAGTGGAGGGGGAATGCCGCGGGAGGGAGGCCGCGGGCACGAAAAAAGGGCCGATCCGTGAGGATCGACCCTGTGGTGGAGCGGAGGGGAGGCTAGCCGCGCCCGTCTCCGCGGTTGTCCCACCTGTCGTTCAGACGGTCCATGAAGCCGGACCCCTGGCGGTTGCCCGAGCGGGGCTTCGACGGACGGCCGACGTCGGGCAGGCCGGGCTCGGCGGAGCCGCCGGCGGCCGGGCGCATGGCCACGATCACGCCGCCGAGCATGAAGGCGAACCCGAGGATGCCGACGAGGGGCTGGCGCACGACCACGCCCGCGACGAGCACGGCGAGACCGAGGATGCCGAGCAGGATGCCGAGCACGAGGGCCCGGTAGTTGGTGCCGCCGCGCCCCTTGCCGACCGCCGCCACGAAATCGGCGTCGTTCTGGTAGAGGTTCCGCTCCATCTCATCGAGGAGCCGTTGCTCGTGTTCCGAAAGCGGCATCGTGACCCCTTCAGGGTGCGGCGTCGACCCTTTCGGGGATCGGCACCGGAATAGGCGGCGTCTGGGCTCGACCGGTCGGGCGGCGCTTCAGTGTAGACCGAGCCCGACGCAGGCACCAGGCACCTTCGGTGCATAGGCTGGTCGGGTGAACCACAGCTCTCGACTGGTCGATCGCGTCCAGCTCCGAATCGATGAATTCCTCACCGGGCGCACGCCAATTCTGCGCTCCATAGGAGAGGACGTCTCCGCCCTCGGCGACCTTTCGCGGGACTTTCTCAGCGGGGGCAAGCGGTTCCGCGCGCGCTTCTGCGAGGCGGGCTGGAACGCGGTGTCGAGCACCTCGAGCGAGGCCCATCCGAGCGGCTCCGATCCGATCGCGAGGGTGGGCGCCGGGCTGGAGCTGTTCCACGCCGCCGCCCTCGTCCACGACGACGTGATCGACAACTCCGACACCCGCCGCGGCGCTCCCGCGGCCCACCGGCGCTTCTCCTCCTTCCACGCCGACGGCGGCTGGACCGGCGACCGCGACGAGTTCGGCCGCTCCTCCGCGATCCTCCTCGGCGACCTCCTCCTGGTCTGGTCGGACGAGATCTTCGCCGCGGCGGAGTGGTCGCTCGGGGATCGAGTCGCGGCCGAGCGCGCGCGCGCCGAGTTCAACCTGATGCGCACCGAGGTCACGCTGGGCCAGTACCTCGACATCCTCGAGGAGAGCGCATGGGTGCAGCACCCCGAGCACGAGCACCTGCAGCGGGCGGAGCGGGTGGTGGTCTACAAGAGCGCGAAGTACAGCATCGAGGCGCCGCTGGTGATCGGCGGCTCCCTCGCCGGCGGCGACGACGCGCAGCTGGACGCCCTGCGCCGCTTCGGGCTCCCGGTCGGGATCGCCTTCCAGCTGCGCGACGACGTCCTCGGGGTCTTCGGCGACCCGGCGGTGACGGGCAAGCCGGCCGGCGACGATCTGCGGGAGGGCAAGCGCACCGTGCTGCTCGGCCTCGCCCGAAGCGCGTGCTCGCCGGACGAGCGGGCCGAGCTCGACGCGGTCGTGGGCCGGAACGACGCCGACGCGGCGTCCATCGCGCGGGCGCAGGAGATCATCGCGGGCAGCGGCGCCCTCGAGCGGCTCGAGGAGCGCATCGACCAGGAGGTGGCCGCGGCGATCGCGGTCCTCCCCGACGCGCCGCTCCGCGCGGAGGGCGTGGCGGAGCTGCGCGAGCTGGCCGCCCAGGTCACGGTCCGCACCTCCTAGGAGCGGACCGGCGGGATCAGGCCAGGGCCTGGGCGACCCGCCGGACCTCGGCCTTGCGGCCGGCGCGGAGGGCGACGATCGGGCTCGTGCCCAGGCTCTCCTCGACCGTCAGCATCCAGTCGACCGCCTCGTCGTCGGTGAAGCCGGAGTCGGCGAGCAGGATCGCGGTGCCGCGGATCTCGCTCATCGGCTCCCCGTCGCGGAGGAAGAGGGCGGGGACCTTCAGCACGCCGTCGCGGCGGGTGCCGAGCAGGTGGCGCTCCTCGAGGAGGCGGCGGACCCGGCCGGCGCCGAGCCCGGTCAGCTCCACGAGGTCGGGGACGGTCAGCCACTCGAGCTCGGAATCGGTCGAGGTGGCGGGGGAAGCGGACGAGTCGGTCACGCGTCAAGACTGCCACGAGCCCGGAGGGCCGCCAACTGCGGGCGTCCGGAGAAGGAGTCGGGCCCGTCCTGCGCCGCCCGGGCGTCGCTCACCGGTTCCCCCGGGGGTCTTGCCTAGACTCGTCGCGTGACCACCAGCCAGCTCGACCCTCTCCTCGGCCGTCTCGTCGACGGCCGGTACGAGGTGCGCTCGAGGATCGCCCGCGGCGGCATGGCGACGGTCTACCTCGCGCACGATCAGCGCCTCGAGCGCCGCGTGGCGATGAAGGTCATGCACGGCCACCTCTCCGACGACGCGACGTTCAAGAACCGCTTCGTCCAGGAGGCGCGCTCCGCCGCCCGTCTCGCCCACCCGAACGTGGTCAGCGTCTTCGACCAGGGCCAGGACTCGGACATGGCCTACCTGGTGATGGAGTACCTCCCCGGGATCACCCTGCGCGACCTGCTCAAGGAGCGCGGCCGGCTGACCGCCCAGCAGGTCGTCGACATCATGCACTCCGTGCTCTCGGGTCTCGCCGCCGCGCACCGCGCCGGGATCCTCCACCGCGACCTCAAGCCCGAGAACGTGCTCCTCGCCGACGACGGCCGGATCAAGATCGGCGACTTCGGCCTCGCGCGCGCCGCCTCCGCCAACACCGCCTCCGGCCAGGCCCTCCTCGGCACGATCGCCTACCTCTCCCCCGAGCTGGTCACGCGGGGCACCGCCGACACCCGCAGCGACATCTACGCCATCGGGATCATGATCTACGAGATGCTCACCGGAGAGCAGCCCTTCACGGGCGAGCAGCCGATGCAGATCGCGTACCAGCACGCGAACGACTCCGTCCCGTACCCCAGCGCGACGGTCGCCTCCGTCCCCACCTCGCTCGACGAGCTCGTCCTCTGGGCGACCGAGCGCGACCCGGACATGCGGCCCCGCGACGCCGGCGTCATGCTCGCGCAGCTGCTCGAGGCCGAGCGGCTCATGGGCATCACACCGAGCGACCGCCGCGGCGACACGCAGGCGGTCACCCCGCTCCCGGCGCCCGTCGCCGATCCGGCGCCCGCGACGGCCGTCTTCGATCCGGCGGAGCCCGGGCAGACCTCGGTCTTCGACCCGGCGCCGGCGCCCGGAGCGGTGCTCGTGGTCGACGAGGACGACGACACCGTCGCCCGGCTCGCGAGCAGGCGCCGCGTCCGACGGCGTCGCGGCGTCCTGCTCACGGTGGTCGTGCTCCTCCTGGCGCTCATCGGCGGCGGGACGGCCTGGTGGTTCGGCGAGGGACCCGGCGCGATCGTGTCGATCCCGGACGTCGTCAGCCAGTCGCAGCAGGACGCGACGGCCCAGCTGCAGGCGCAGGGCTTCGAGGTGCAGCCGCAGGAGACGCCCGACCTCACCGTGCCCGCGGGGACGGTGGTGAGCTCCGATCCGCCCGGCGGGCAGGGGGTGCACAAGGGCTCCGTCATCACGCTGACCGTCTCGAGCGGGCCGCGCCAGCTGCCGGTCCCGTCGCTCGCCGGCCTCTCGGAGGCCGACGCTGCCGCCGCGGTGACGGGCGGCTCCTTCACCGTCGGCGACGTCTCGAAGATCTTCGACGCCGACGTCGACGCGGGTGTGGTCGTCTCCGCCTCGCTGCCTGACGGATCGGCGCTGCCCGAGACGATGTCCGAGACCAGCACCATCGCGATGGTGGTGAGTCTCGGACCGATCCCGAACGTCGTCGGCCTCTCGATCGACGACGCGACGGCGAAGGCGGAGGCGGCCGGTCTCGCCCTCGACCGCAGCGGCGAGGACTGGAGCGACACCGTGGCCGCGGGCGTCGTCCTCACGCAGGCGAACCCGGAGGCGCCCGCCGTGACCGGCGACACCGTCTCGGTCGTCGTGTCGAAGGGGCCCGAGCCCGTCGCCGTGCCGAACGTCGTGGGGATGAACCGCGACGAGGCGAAGGCGGCCCTCGAGGCGGCGGACCTGTCGTGGAGCTACTCCCTGACGACGCTCGGCCCGCTGATCGACGCGGCGCCGAACGAGCTGACCAAGGTCACGAACCAGTCCAACAAGGCCGGCGATCTCGTGCAGCGCGGCACGACGATCCAGCTGTCGATCACCATCACGACCTGACGCCGCCGGTCGAGCCCCTCGACGGGGACTCGACCGGCGGTCGGGGCCGGATCAGATCGCGCGGCCCCGGAGCTCCTCCGCCACGAGGAACGCGAGCTCGAGGGACTGCATGTGGTTGAGGCGCGGGTCGCAGACCGACTCGTACCGGGTGGCGAGCGTCGCCTCGTCGATGTGCTCCGAGCCGCCGAGGCACTCGGTGACGTCGTCGCCCGTGAGCTCGACGTGGATGCCGCCGGGGTGCGTCCCCGCGGCGCGGTGCGCCTCGAAGAAGCCCTTGACCTCGTCGACCACGTCGTCGAAGCGACGGGTCTTGTAGCCGGTCGGCGTCGTCAGGCCGTTGCCGTGCATCGGATCGGTCACCCACAGCGGCAGGGCGTCGCTCCGCTTGACGGCCTCGAGCAGCGGCGGGAGGGCGTCGCGGATCCTCCCGGCACCCATGCGGGTGATGAAGGTGAGGCGACCGGGCTCCCGCTCGGGGTCGAGCTTGTCGATCAGCTCGAGCATCGTCTCGGGCGTGGTCGACGGGCCGAGCTTCACGCCGATCGGGTTGCGCACCCGCGACAGGAAGTCGACGTGCGCGCCGTCGAGCTCGCGGGTGCGCTCGCCGATCCAGATGAAGTGGCTGGAGGTGTTGTACGGCGTGCCGGTCCGCGAGTCGATGCGCGTCATGGGGCGCTCGTAGTCCATCAGCAGGCCCTCGTGGCCGGTGTAGAACTCGGTGCGCTTCATGCCCTCGAAGTCGGCCCCGCACGCCACCATGAACTTGACCGCGCGGTCGATCTCGCGGGCCAGCTGCTCGTAGCGCTGGTTCTGCGGGTTCTCGGTGAAGCCCTTGTTCCAGTAGTGGACGAGGCGCAGGTCGGCGAATCCGCCCTGCGTGAAGGCGCGGATGAGGTTCAGCGTCGAGGCGGCGGTGTGGTAGCCCTGCACGATGCGGCGCGGGTCCGCGGCGCGGGACTCCGGGGTGAAGTCGTAGCCGTTGACGATGTCGCCGCGGTAGGCGGGCAGGGTCACGTCGCCGCGGGTCTCGAGGTCGCTCGAGCGCGGCTTCGCGAACTGGCCGGCCATCCGGCCCATCTTGATGACGGGCATGCTCGCGCCGTAGGTCAGGACGACGGCCATCTGCAGCACGGTCTTGACGCGGTTCCGGATCTGCTCGGCGGTCGCTCCGGCGAAGGTCTCGGCGCAGTCGCCGCCCTGCAGGAGGAACGCCTCGCCGCGGGCCGCGGCTCCGAGACGCTCGCGCAGCTGGTCCACCTCGCCGGCGAACACCAGCGGAGGGAGCGCGGCCACCTCGGCGGACGCCGCTCGCACGGCCTCCGCATCGGGCCACTGCGGCTGCTGCTTGATCTCGAGCTCGCGCCAATAGTCCAGGCCGGCGACCACGGAGGGGGCGGCGAGGACGTACGGTTCGTTCGGATCGATGACCACGAGGGTGTTCCCGGTTCTGACGGGCGCCAGCGGCGCGCGGAGGGCCGCCGTCCGGACGGACGGCAGCGGTTGACGAGCTTATCGCCTGGCAGGGCGCTCGGCCGGGAGGGGGCCCCGGCATCGAGCGGGCGCTCAGCGGGTGAGGGCCGCGCGCTTCTCCTTGACCGAGGTCGCGTAGACGTCGAGGTACTCCTGGCCGCTCAGGGCGAGGAGCTCGTACATGATCTCGTCGGTGATCGAGCGGAGGATGAACCGGTCGCCCTCCATGCCCTCGAAGCGGCTGAAGTCGAGCGGCTCCCCGAAGACGATGCCGATGCGGCCCAGCTTCGGCAGGCGCTTGCCGATGGGCATGATGCGCGCGGTGTCGATCATGGCGACCGGGATGACGGGCACGCGGGCCTCGAGGACCATGCGGGCGACTCCGGTGCGGCCGCGGTACATGCGGCCGTCGGGGCTGCGCGTGCCCTCGGGATAGATGCCCAGGGCGTGGCCGCCCGCGAGGACGCGGAGCCCCGTGTTGAGCGAGGCCTCCGATGCCTTGCCGCCGGAGCGGTCGATGGGCAGCATCCCCGTGGCGGTGAAGAACGTCCGCGTCGCCCAGCCCTTGAGGCCCTTGCCGGTGAAGTAGTCGCTCTTGGCGAGGAAGACCATGTTCCGCTCGATCACCAGCGGGAGGATCACGGAGTCGATGAAGGAGAGGTGGTTGCTCGCGAGGATCACGCCGCCGTTCTGCGGCACCTTGTCGGCACCGACCACCCACGGCCGGAAGATCGTCTTCAGGAGCGGGCCCGCGACGATGTGCTTCATGAACCAGTAGAACATCGGGCTCCTCGGCGGTGCGGCGGATCGGGTGCGGCGGGTGCCGCTAGAGGGAGCTCGCGTGCAGGCGCGCCAGGTCGGCGGCCCCCACGACTCCGGCGTCGTTGACGAGCTCCGCGATGCGGAACTCGGGCTCGGGGTGGTAGCCCCGGGCGGGGAGGTTGTCGAGGTAGGCCTGGCGGATGGGGTCCAGCAGGAGGTCGCCCGCCTGCGCCACTCCGCCGCCGATGACGAACATCTGCGGGTCGAGGACGGCGCTCAGGCTGGCCGCCGCCTCGCCCAGCCAGTGGCCGAGCTGTCGCAGCGCCGCGAGGGCGCCGAGGTCGCCGGCGGTGATCAGCTCGGAGATGAGGTGGCCGTTCAGCTCGCCGCCGTTGCGGGCGCGGGCGTCGGCGATGCCCTGGCCGATCCCGCCCGCGTCGGCCAGCTCGCCGGCGAAGCGCTGGAGCGCGCGGCCCGAGCCGTACTGCTCGATGCAGCCGCGGGCGCCGCAGCCGCAGGGCAGGCCTCCGGGGACGACGCGCATGTGCCCGATCTCGGCCGCGGCGCCGAAGCCGCCACGGAGGAGCCGGTCGTTGATGACGATCGCGCCACCCACTCCGGTGCCGATGGTGAGCATCAGCATGTCGCTGACGAGGCGGCCCGAGCCGTAGCGGAACTCGGCCCAGCCGGCGGCGTTCGCATCGTTCTCGATGATGATCGGCAGGTCGATGCGGGCCGAGAGCTTCTCGCGGAAGGGCTCGTTGCGCCAGTTGATGTTCGGGGCGTAGTAGACGATCGACTGCGAGGCGTCGATGAAGCCGGCGGCGGCGACTCCGACCGCGGAGACGTCTCCCGGGATCAGACCGGAGCGCAGATGCTCGACCATCTCGACCACGACGTCGACGATCAGCTCGGGGTGCCCGGCGGGCGTGGGCCGACGGTCCTCGCGGAGGATCCCCCCGAACTCGTCGACCAGGGCTCCGGCGATCTTCGTGCCGCCGATGTCGATCCCGATCGCGTGCACGCGAACCGCCTTCCCGTCGCCACCGGCGCGGCAGCGTCGGCGGGCCGCCCTGAGCGGCGGCCAGGACGAGTGTAGTGACCGCGAGCGCTCCGATGCGGCTCAGCGGCGAGACCCGGCGACGCGTGTCGGCCCTCCTCGCGGAGCCACCGCTGGATCGTTACCCTGAACGGATCCACAGCTTGCGCCGCGCCGGTAGGGTGGAGACGACGTTCATTCAGGTACCGAAGGAGTTGCCGTGGACCAGTTCGATTCCCCCCTGGTGGTTCCGGCCGATCCCCAGGCCAATACGACCGCCCTCCTGCTGGACCGCGTCCGCGAGACGCCCGATCGCCCGCTCTTCGGGTTGCCCGACGGCGACGGCTGGCGCGATGTGACGGCGCAGGAGTTCCTCGACCAGGTCACGGCCCTCGCGAAGGGCTTCGTCGCCGTCGGCCTCGAGCCGGGCGAGAAGGTCGGGCTGATCTGCAAGACGCGCTACGAGTGGACGCTGATCGACTTCGCCGTCTGGTTCGCCGGCGGGGTCCTCGTCCCGGTGTACGAGACCTCCTCCCCCGCGCAGGTGCAGTGGAACCTCGCCGACTCCGGCGCGCACGCCGTGATCGTCGAGACTCCCGAGCACTTCGCCCGCTTCGACGAGATCCGCGCCGACCTTCCCGAGGTCCGACTCGCCTGGCAGATCGGGCTGGGCGATCTGGACAAGCTCGTCGCGCGCGGCGTCGACGTGCCGGACGCCGAGATCGAGCGCCGCCGCTCGCTGGCGACCGGCACCGACATCGCGACGATCATCTACACCTCGGGCTCCACCGGCCGCCCCAAGGGCTGCATCATCCGGCACTCGAACTTCGTCGAGCTCAGCCGCAACTCGGCGGTCGCCCTGACGGAGCTGATCCACCAGCCCGGCGCGTCGACGCTGCTGTTCATCACCACGGCGCACGTGTTCGCCCGCTTCATCGCGATCCTCTGCGTGCACGGCGGGGTGAAGGTGGGGCACCAGGCCGACACCAGGCAGCTGCTCCCCTCGCTCGCGTCCTTCAAGCCGACGTTCCTCCTGGCCGTGCCGCGCGTGTTCGAGAAGGTCTACAACTCCGCCGAGCAGAAGGCCGAAGCCGGGGGAAAGGGGAAGATCTTCCGCCGCGCGGCCGACGTCGCCGTCGCCCACTCGATGGCGCTCGAGGCGGGCTCGGTGCCGCTCGCTCTGAAGCTGCAGTTCCTCCTCTTCGACCGGCTCGTCTACTCGAAGCTGCGCACCGCCATGGGCGGGAACGTCCGCTTCGCCGTGTCCGGCTCGGCGCCGCTGGGAGACCGGCTCGGGCACTTCTTCCACAGCCTCGGCATCAAGATCCTCGAGGGCTACGGCCTCACGGAGACGACGGCGCCCGCCACCGTCAACCGCACCGAGCGGTTCAAGATCGGCTCGGTGGGCCCGGCGATGCCCGGGGTCTCGATCCGGATCGCGGGCGACGGCGAGATCCAGGTGCGCGGCATCGACGTCTTCGGCGGCTACTGGAACAACGAGGCGGCGACGGCCGAGTCGTTCGACGGCGAGTGGTTCCGCACGGGCGACCTCGGAACTCTGGACGAGGACGGGTACCTGCGCGTCACCGGGCGGAAGAAGGAGATCATCGTCACCGCCGGCGGCAAGAACGTCGCTCCGGCGGCGCTGGAGGATCCGATCCGCGCGAACCCGCTGGTCGGCCAGGTCGTCGTCGTCGGCGATCAGCGCCCGTTCATCGCCGCTCTGGTCACGCTCGACTCCGAGATGCTGCCGACGTGGCTCGCCAACAACGGGCAGGACAAGGGCCTCTCACTCGAGGACGCGGCCGTGAACCCGGTCGTTCTGGCCGAGGTGCAGCGGGCCGTCGATGCGGCGAACGAGCGCGTGTCCCGCGCCGAGTCGATCCGGAAGTTCGTGATCCTCCCGACCGAGTTCACGGAGGCGAGCGGTCACCTGACTCCGAAGATGAGCATCAAGCGGAACGTCATCCTCGCCGACTTCGCCGACACCATCGCCGCCGTCTACTCCGCCGCCCCCGCCACCGAGGGCATCTCCCTCCGCTGACCCCGCGCTCTCCCCGCGTCACCAGCAGGCCGTCCCGATCGCAGCCGCCTCCGGGACAGCGCGCCCAGCTCTATCCCGTCGGCGGAACGCCCGACGCTCTCCTCGACGCGCCCCTGTCGCGGTGCCGACCGCGCCGGGCCGGGCAGGGACCAGATCCCCTCAACACAGCCGTATCCGGGAAAGCGCGTCCCAGCGCTTTCCCGTCGGCGGAACGCACGACGCTCCATGGAACGCGCCCACCTCGAAAAGCCGACCGCGCCGAGCCGGGCAAGGACCGGCTCCCCAAAACACAGCCGTATCCGGTGAAGCGCGTGCCAGCGCTTCACCGTCGGCGGAACGCACGACGCTCCATGGAACGCGCCCACCTCGAGCGGCCGACTGCGTGGAGCCGGGCAAGGACCGGCTCCCCACCAACACAGCCGTATCCGGAAAAGCGCGTCCCAGCGCTTCACCGTCGGCGGAACGCACGACGCTCCACAGAACGCGCCCACCCCGAAAAGCCGACCGCGCCGAGCCGGGCAGGGACCGGCTCCCCCTCGACACAGCCGTATCCGGGAAAGCGCGTCCCAGCGCTTTCCCGTCGGCGGAACGCACGACGCTCCACAGAACGCGCCCACCCCGAAAAGCCGACCGCGCCGAGCCGGGCAAGGACCGGCTCGGAATCCAACTCAGAACCAGTCGGATTCCCGGACGGCCTTCATGGCGGCGCGGCGGTCGTCCTTGGAGAGGCGGTCGAGGTAGAGGCGTCCGTCGAGGTGGTCGCATTCGTGCTGGAGGGCCTGGGCCATGAGGCCGTCGCCTTCGAGGACGATCTCGTTGCCGTCGAGGTCGGTACCGCGGACCTTCGCGTGCGGGTAGCGGATCGCGGGGTACCAGAGGTTCGGGACGGAGAGGCAGCCCTCGTCGACCGGTTGCGGGTCTCCGCTGAGCTCGATGATCTCGGGGTTGAGGATGTAGCCGATGACGCCGTCGACGTTGTAGCTGAAGGCGCGGAGGTTGACGCCGATCTGGGGGGCTGCGACGCCGGCGCGTCCGGGCGGGCGGACGCTGTCGACGAGGTCCTCGACGAGGCCGCGGACGCCGGCGTCGACCGTCTCGATGGTCGTGGACGGGGTCTTCAGCACCGGGTCCCCGAAGATGCGGATCTGGCGTTCGGTCATGTGGTGCGCTCCCTCAGGGCCTCCTCCGCGCTCAGGAGGGCGTTCTCGACGACTTCGCTCGCTGCGGGGTGCGGCCAGTACTGGCTGCGGGCGAGTCCGCGGATGCCGGTGCCGGCGCTGGCGGCCTGGACGAGCGGCTGAATGAGGATACTGGCCTGCGGCCCGATGATGTGCGCACCGAGGAGGGTGCCGTCGAGTCCGACGACCAGGAGGCAGGCGCTGGAGTCGTCCTCGAGCGCCCAGCCGAAGGCGGTGGAGCCGTACTCCTGGGTGACGGTGACGACGTCCAGGCCCTGGTCCCGCGCTTCGGCCGCGGTGAGCCCGAAGTGGGCGATCTGCGGGTGGGCGAAGATCGCGCCGGGCACCGGCGAGAGGGTGTCGGAGAGCATCTCGCCCGGGTGCAGGAGGTTGTGCGCCACGAGGCGCGCCTCGTGGTTGGCGACGTGCTTGAGCTGCCAGCGGGACGACACGTCGCCGAGGGCGAAGAGGCCGGGCACGGGGCGTCCGCCGGAGAGGACGCGCTGCTCGGGGTCGACGCTGATCCGGCCGTCCTCGTGCAGATCGATCCCGACGGAGGCGGCGGCGACCGTGTCGCTGTTGGGGTCGCGGCCGAGGGCGACGAGGAGCAGGTCGGTCTCGACCGTCGTGCCGTCGCTGAGGGCGACGCGAAGCCCGTCAGGGCGGGCGTCGACGCTCTCGGCGCTCACTCCGGTGAGCACCGTGTACCGCTCGGCGGCGATCCCGGTGAACCGGCGCGAGACGTCCTCGTCGAGGGCGCGGAGGAGGCGGTCGCCGCGGACGGCGACGGTCACGGCCGTGCCGAAGGAGGAGAAGACGTGGGCGAACTCGACGGCCACGGCGCCGCCGCCGAGGATCAGCATCCGCTCGGGGAGCTCGTCGAGCCGCATGACCGAGGAGGAGTCCTGGATGCGGGGGTCCGGCTCGTACGCGGCGAGGAGCGGCCTTGGCCGCGAGCCGGCGGCCACGACCACCTGCGGAGCACTGATGCGGGCACCGCTGGCGCTGACGAGGACGTGCGGGCGGTCGCCGTCTCCGAGCGACTCGAAGCCGAAGCTCTCGCGGAGGACGGTCACGTTCGGGGAGCGCTGATCGCGGTACTCGAAACCGCCCTCGCTGATCGCGTCGATCCGGCCGAACACACGGTCGCGCACCTCGGCCCACTCGGGGCGGCGGAGGCGGGAGTGGACGCCGATCGGGCCGCCCTGGTCGACGTCGGTGACCACGTCGGCGACGTGGACGAACATCTTGGTCGGGATGCAGCCGGCGTTGAGGCAGGTGCCGCCGAACCACTCCCCGTCGTCGAGGATCGCGACCCGCAGGCCGTCGAACTCCGGACCGACGATCGAGTTGCCGGAGCCGGCCCCGACGACGATCAGGTCGAAGGCGTCGGTGGACGCGTCGGGCCCGTCGGTGCGGTCCTGGTGCGCGGCGGACGCCGCCCCGGAGCCCCGGGGCTCAGACACGTCGGACCGGCATGCCCTCGACCACGAGCGCGGCGAGCAGGCGTGCGGCGTCCTTCGTGCCCTCGCGCAGCTGCTCCCACTTCACCACGGAGCCGGCGGCGAGCACCGGGTCGTAGGGGATGCGGACGATGTCGCGGACGCGGGAGCGGAAGTGCGACTCGATCTCCTCCAGCTTCACCAGGCTCGTGCCCTGCGTCGCCGTGTTGAGCGCGACGACCGCGTTGCGCACCAGGGCGCCGTAGCCGTTCGCGTCCAGCCAGGTGAGGGTCTCGGAGGCCAGGCGGGCCTCGTCGACGCTGCCGCCCGAGACGATCACCACCGTGTCGGCGCGCTGCAGCGTGGGCCGCATCACCGAGTGCACGATGCCCGTGCCGCAGTCGGTGAGCATGATCGAGTAGAAGCGCTCGACCAGGTCGGCGACCACGTTGTAGTCGTCCTCGTCGAAGGCCTCGGAGAGCTGCGGGTCGGTGTCGGAGGCGAGGACGTCGAGGCGGGTCTCGTCGCGGGAGACCATCGTCGAGAACTCGGTGAACCCGGTCACGCCGGCCGCGCGGTTCACGACGTCGCGGACGGTCGCCCGCGTCTGCTTGGGGACGCGCTCGGCCAGGGTGCCGCGGTCGGGGTTCGCGTCGACCGCGATGATGCGGTCCTCGCGCGCGTCGGCGAGGGCCATGCCCAGGAGCGTCGTGACCGTGGTCTTGCCGACGCCGCCCTTGCGGGTCATGACCGGGACGAAGCGGGTGCCGCCCTCGAACTGCCGACCGATCCGCTCGTCCATCGCCTTCCACGCCTTCACCTTCGCGGAGTCGCCGAGGTTGACCGTGTGGAAGGTCAGGCCGTAGAGGAAGCGGTGCCAGCCGCCCGTGGGAGCGGGACGGGTCTTGCGGTTGACCTCCAGGAGCCTGTCCGGGGTGAGCATCGACGCCGACTCGGGGACGGCGGCGCTCGGCGCGGACGGGGCGGGAGCGACGCTCGAGGACTCGGCGCGGAGGCGGTCGCGGCGCGTGGGGACGACGGCGGGCTCCCCCGCGGACTCGAACGCCGCGGGCTTCTCGGCGGACTCCGCTCGGGCGGGGATCCCCGCCGAGACCGGTCCGTTCGCGCCTGACGGGTGAGCGGGAGCCGGTGAGGGGGTCGGAGCAGGACTCGGCTCCGGGGGCACGAGAGCGTGCGAGCGCGAGGGCGGCAGGCCGAGGCGGCCGACGTCGATCGCGTCCTCGTCCTCGACCGGAGCGGGGGCGGTGGAGCGGCGCCGCGGGCCGGGCGGGGTGATCCGCACGCCGTCGGGCAGGAGGGTCGGAGCGGTGTCGCTCGCTCGCGGGGAGTACTGACCCGATTCCCGAGCCGCGTCCATGGCGGTCCGCGGCGTGGGACCGGTGCCGGTGTCGGGCTGTTCGTCGTTGCGCTCATCCATGCGAACGAGCCTCCTTCCGCTCAGGACGAGTGTACCGGCGGGCCCGGATCGCGCCGGGCGGCTTGGTCGGAGCGCGCTCCGACTGCTAGTGCGGCCCGCTTCCGGAGACGGCGCGGACGGCGCGTGCAGCGAACGGTTAGGTTCTGCCGCCCGGAGGAACGTAAAGTAGTCAGCCATGCATGTACTCAGCGTGAGCTCCCTCAAGGGCGGCGTCGGCAAGACCACGGTGACGCTCGGCCTTGCATCCGCGGCGTTCTCGAAGGGCCTGCGAACGCTGGTCGTCGACCTCGATCCCCAGTCCGACGTGTCGACCGGAATGGACATCAACGTCGCCGGCCACCTCAACATCGCCGACGTCCTGACGTCGCCGAAGGAGAAGATCGTCCGCTCGGCGATCGCCCCCTCCGGCTGGACCAAGGAGCACCACGGCACGATCGACGTGCTGATCGGCAGCCCCTCCGCGATCAACTTCGACGGGCCGCACCCCAGCATCCGCGACATCTGGAAGCTCGAGGAGGCCCTCGCTAGCGTCGAGGCCGACTACGACCTCGTGCTGATCGACTGCGCCCCCTCGCTCAACGCCCTGACCCGCACGGCCTGGGCCGCGAGCGACCGCGTCGCCGTCGTCACGGAGCCGGGCCTGTTCTCGGTGGCCGCCGCCGACCGGGCGCTCCGGGCGATCGAGGAGATCCGCCGCGGACTCAGCCCCCGCCTCCAGCCGCTGGGCATCATCGTCAACCGCGCCCGCGTCCAGTCGCTGGAGCACCAGTTCCGGATCAAGGAGCTGCGCGACATGTTCGGGCCGCTCGTCCTCAGCCCGCAGCTCCCGGAGCGCACCTCCCTCCAGCAGGCGCAGGGCGCGGCGAAGCCCGTCCACGTCTGGCCCGGGGAGAGCGCCCAGGAGATGGCGCACAACTTCGACCTGCTGCTCGACCGCGTCATCCGCACCGGACGCATCGGCGAGCAGGTCCCCGCCGCGACCTAGGGCCGGCGGGTCCGCCGGACCTCTCCGGCTCGAGGTCTCGGGACGCGGGCGATGCTCGATGCTCGAGGAATGCCAGGGACGGCGCCGGCGGACGCTCGGCGTCGGAGTTCAGCGCGGACTCTCGATGCGTGGGAGGAGCCCATCGTCGGATCCGCGGGGCGGGACACGGACGGAGCCCGTCATCGGACCAGCAGGGTGAGCGGGCGTGATCGGCGGGGAGCTCGCGTCCGGCGGACGGTTCACGCGGGCGGGGCCCGCCATTCGACCAGCACGGTGAGACTCGGGTGGCGCCCGTTGCTCGCACAGCGCGGCTGCAGGCGGGTCCGCTCCTGACCAGTTGAGCGCGCGGAGGAGACCCGGGAGTCCCCGGGGCCGCGGCCGACCCGCGAGCGGTGGGCGGTCAGCCGACGCGGCGGGAGGCGCGGCGCTGGGCGAGCTCGTCGCCAGGGTCGACCGACTGGTGGTCGAGCTCGACGAGGCTCGACTCGACCTCGCGGAGGACCTTGCCGACGGCGATGCCGAAGACGCCCTGGCCGCGGCTGAGCAGGTCGATGACCTCGTCGTTCGAGGTGCAGAGGTAGACGCTCGCGCCGTCGCTCATCAGGGTCGTCTGCGCGAGGTCGTCGACCCCGGACTCGCGGAGCTGGTTGACCGCCGTGCGGATCTGCTGGAGCGAGATCCCGGTGTCGAGCAGGCGCTTGACCAGCTTCAGCACGAGGATGTCGCGGAAGCCGTAGAGGCGCTGCGTTCCGGAGCCGGACGCGCCGCGCACGGTGGGCTCGACGAGCTCGGTCCGCGCCCAGTAGTCGAGCTGCCGGTAGGTGATCCCCGCGGCGCGCGCCGCGACGGCCCCGCGGTAGCCCGCGTCGGCGTCGAGCTCGGGCAGTCCGTCGGTGAACAGGACGAGGTCGCGCTGGCCGCTGACGTCGCGGCTGACTTCTCTCATCCCTGTGCCTCTCGGATCCGGACGCCGGATCCTCCGAACGCGCTCCCTACCGTACCGACCGGCGCAGGCCGAGTAAACGACATCGGCCTCGGCGCCGCGGCGTGTCGCACGGGCCGCCCGACGGCCGGCGGCGCGGCCCTCACGAGCGGGCGATCCGCGAGAGGGCGCTGCGCACCATCGCCCCGCGGATCGTGCCCAGCTGGGTCGCGAGCCCCACCGCGTTCTCGGCAGCGCCGGCGGAGCCGGACGCCTCTCCGCGGCGGGCGCTGGAGGCGACGACGCTCTCGATGAGCGACATCTCGCGCTCGACGGCGACGCGGAGCGGTCGGAGATGGCGGGGCTCGATACCGGATCGGCCGAGGTCGACGAGCGCCTTGAGCGTCGTCACGGCCTCGTCCCCGAACACGTCCCCGCCCCGCACGAGCCCGGCGGCGATGGCCTCCTGGACGAGAGCGGGCGTGGCACCGGACTCGGCCGCGAGGCCCTCGCGGGTCAACCGCGTGGCGGGGCCGAGGAGCGAGGCGCTCGGACCCCCGACACCGGCCGGCAGGGCGGGCTCGCGCCCGGCGTCGATGTCGTCGAGGTATCCGCGGATGACCTTGAGGGGGAGGTAGTGGTCGCGCTGCAGAGCGAGGATCATCCGGAGCCGCTCGACGTCGGAGCCCGAGAACTTGCGGTAGCCGGAGTCGGTGCGGGCCGGCGAGACGAGCCCCTGCTCCTCGAGGAAGCGCAGCTTGGACGGGGTGACGTCCGGGAACTCACTGGTCAGCCTGGCCAGCACCTGCCCGATGCTCAGCAGAGCGGCGGAGCCGGTGGGGAGGGCGCGCGCGGAGGAGCGGCCCACGGCTCACGCGTCCGGAGCGGCGACGAGGTCGGCGCGGGACGCGTAGAAGGTGAGTCGGAACTTGCCGACCTGCACCTCGGAGCCGTCGGTGAGGATCGCGGACTCGATCCGGACCCCGTCGAAGTAGGTGCCGTTCAGGGAGCCGAGGTCGTGGACCTCGAACGCCGTGCCGCGGCGGACGAACTCGGCGTGCCGGCGCGAGACCGTGACGTCGTCGAGGAAGATGCCCGCGTCGGGGTGACGGCCGACCGTCGTGGAGTCGGTGTCGAGGAGGAAGCGGGCGCCGGTGTTCGGTCCGCGGCGCACGACCAGCAGCGCGGATCCCGAGGGCAGAGCCCCGACGGCCTCGGCCTCCTCGCGGGACGCGCGGTTGTCGAGAGCGGCGAGCTGGGCGCCGATGTCGTCGGTGAACGTCAGAGTCGTCTCCGTCGACGGCTCACCGGGAACGGAATTGTGCTGGGCGGATGATGCTCCACCGACGGGCTCGACCAAGACGTACCTCCTATCAGGTCAGCGTATCCGAATCGTGACCCTCGTCGGACCCCTGAGCACCTGTGCGGACCCCCAGGACGAGGTCCCGCGTCTGGACGGCGTAGACGATCCCGGCCCACCAGTAGAGGAACGCGCCCCACAGCGCGAAGGCCCAGGCGATGGGGAGCGAGGCGGGCGCGAGGGCCGGGAACGCCTGCCCCAGCATGATCAGCGGGAGCGCGTAGAAGAGGCAGAAGGTCGCGAATTTCCCCAGGTGGTGCACGGGAAGCGGTCCGTAGCCGTTGTTCGCCAGGACGACCGCCAGGACCACGAGCATCAGGTCGCGGGCGAGCAGCACGGCGACCAGCCACCAGGGCACCAGTCCGCGGGCCGCGAGGCCCAGGACGGTGGCGAAGATGTAGAGCCGATCGGCGGCCGGATCGAGGACGCGGCCGAGGCGCGTCATCTGGTCGAAGCGGCGCGCGATCCAGCCGTCGAGGTAGTCGGTGAGGCTCGAGACCACGAGGGTCAGGAGCGCGAGCGCGTCCTCGTCGAGGACCACGAGCACGAGGAACACCGGCACCAGGGCGAGGCGCACCATGCTGAGGACGTTCGGGACCGTCCAGATCCGGTCCTCACCGGTGCGCGCCATGCGCCCAGCCTAGGCGGGGCGCACGGCGGCGTGGTCAGCGCTTGTCGCGCCAGACCCGCTCGAACGGCAGGCGCCAGGCGTGCGGCGCGATCAGCTGGTGGATGGCGTTCGGCCCCCAGGAGCCGGGCGCGTAGAGACGGACGGGCGGCGGATCCTGCAGGAGCGGCGCGGAGACCTCCCAGAGCCGCTCGATGCCCTCCGCGGTGGTGAACAGCGTGTGGTCTCCGCGCATCGCGTCGAGGATCAGGCGCTCGTAGGCCTCGAGCGCGTCGCCCGCGCGGTCGGTCTCCTGGAGCGCGAACTGCATGCTCAGCTTGTCGAGCCGCATGCCGGGACCGGGGCGCTTCCCGTAGAACGAGAGCGAGACCTTCGAGGCGTCCGCCAGGTCGAAGGTGAGGTGGTCCGGGCCGTGGGCACCGACTCCGGAGCCCTGCGGGAACATGCTCTTCGGGGGCTCGCGGAACGCGATCGAGATGATGCGCTGACCCTCGGCCATCCGCTTGCCGGTGCGGAGGTAGAACGGCACTCCCGCCCAGCGCCAGTTGTCGATCTCGCACTTCAGCGCGACGAACGTGTCGGTCTCGGAGTCGGCGGCGACGCCCGGCTCGTCGCGGTAGCCGATGTACTGGCCGCGCACCACGTTCTCGGGGTTCAGCGGACGCATCGAGCGGAAGACCTTGTTCTTCTCCTCGCTGATGGCCTGGGGCTCCAGCGCGGTCGGCGGCTCCATCGCCATGAACGCCAGCACCTGGAAGAGGTGGGTGACGACCATGTCCTTGTACGCGCCGGTGGACTCGTAGAACTCGGCGCGACGGTCGAGCGTGAGGCGCTCGGGGATGTCGATCTGGACGTGATCGATGAAGTTGCGGTTCCAGATGGGCTCGAAGAGGCCGTTGGCGAAGCGGAAGGCGAGGATGTTCTGCGCCGGCTCCTTGCCGAGGAAGTGGTCGATCCGGAAGATCTGCTCCTCGCTGAAGGTCTCGTGGAGCTCCGCGTTGAGGACGACCGCGCTCTCGAGGTCGACGCCGAACGGCTTCTCCATGATGATCCGCGAGCGCTCGACCAGCCCGGCCTCGGCGAGCATCCGCACGACGGAGAGAGCTGCCCTGGGCGGGACGCTGAGGTAGTGCAGCCGGCTCACGTCCGGGCCGAGGACCGCCTCGGCGTCGGTCACGGCGGCGGCCAGCGCGGCCGGACCGGCGGACTGCGGGACGTAGCGGAGCTTGGACGCGAACTCGTCCCACTGCGCCGGCGTCAGGGAGCGGCTCCCGAACTCGTCGTAGGCCAGCTTCGCGAAGGCGCGGAACGAGGCGTCGTCGTGCTCCTCGAGCGAGGTGCCGACGATCTGCAGGTCCGGTGCGAGGGAGGAGAGCGCGAGGTGGGCCATCCCCGGGATGAGCTTGCGCCGGGCCAGGTCGCCGACGGCGCCGAACAGCACGACGACATGGGGTGCCGCCTGCTCGGTCTGGACGGCGGGAGCGGGGGGTGCGGTTGTCACGGTCACCCCTCGATCATTCCAGTTCGGATCGTGACGCAGGCGTCATGTGCTCGATACGCACCGCCGCTAAGGTCTCTCCCGTGCATCCGTTCCCCGACGCGTCCGCCGCGACCGCAGCACCCGCCTCCGCCACCGCCCCCTCCTCCGCCGACGGGACGACCGCGCCTCCGCTCGACGAGAGGATCCGCGCCGACGTCCACCTGCTGGGCGAGCTGCTCGGCCAGGTGCTCCGCGAGTCGGGCGAGCCCTCCCTCTACGAGGACGTGGAGCGCCTGCGCGCGCTCACGATCAGCGCCTACGACAGCGGCGACGCCGCCGGGACCGCGGAGGCGGAGGAGTTCGTCGCCTCGCTCACGCTCGAGCGCGCCGAGGAGGTCGCCCGGGCGTTCACCTGCTACTTCCACCTCGTCAACGTGGCGGAGGAGTTCCACCGCGTCCGCGTGCTGCGCCGGCGCGAGGCCGACGCCGGCGCGCAGTCGCCCGAGGACTCGATCCTCGCCTCGATGCGCCGGCTGACCGGCGAGCTCGGGGAGGACGAGGCGTTCGCGCGCCTGTCCCGGCTGGAGTTCCGCCCGGTCCTCACGGCGCACCCGACCGAGGCGCGCCGCCGCGCGGTGGCCTCGACCATCCGCCGCATCAGCGACCTGCTCGAGCAGCGAGACGACCCGCGCATGGGCGGCGTCGTGCTGGTGGAGATCCGCCGCAGGCTGCTGGCCGAGGTCGACACGCTGTGGCGCACCGCTCCGCTGCGCGAGTCCAAGCCCACTCCCCTCGACGAGGTGCGCACCGCGATGAGCGTCTTCGACGAGTCGCTGTTCTCGGTGCTCCCCCGCGTCTACCGCCGCCTCGACGACGCCCTGCTCGGCGAGGGCTCGGGCACCCGGGCACCGGTCGCACCGGCCTTCGTCCGCCTGGGCACCTGGATCGGCGGCGACCGCGACGGCAATCCCTTCGTCACCGCCGAGACGACCCTCGCGGCGGTGGACATCGCCTCCGAGCACGTCCTCATGGGCCTCGAGCGGGTCGCCCGCCGCGTGGGCCGCGCGCTGACCCTCGACGCGTCGACCACTCCCCCGTCGGCCGCCGTCGAGGCGCTCTGGGCCTCCTGCGTCGAGCGGGCTCCCGAGCTCGCCGCCGACATCGCCGAGCGCTCGCCCAACGAGGCGCACCGCCGCGTCCTGCTCTTCGCGGCCGAGCGCCTGGCCGCGACCCGCTCCGAGGGGCCGCTGGCCTACTCCGCCGCCGCCGAGCTGCTGGCCGAGCTGCGCACCCTCCAGGAGTCCCTGGTCGAGGCCGAGGACGTCCGCGCCGCCTTCGGCGACCTCCAGGACTTCGTCTGGCAGCTCGAGACCTTCGGCTTCCACCTCGCCGAGATCGAGGTGCGCCAGCACTCGAAGGTGCACCGCGAGACGATCGCCGCGATCCGCGCCGGCGAGGAGCTCGACGAGCGCGGCCTCGAGGTCCTGTCGGTGTTCCGGGCGATCGCGAAGGTCCAGGAGCGCTTCGGCACCGACGCGGCGAGGCGGTACATCGTCTCCTTCACGCAGTCGGCCGACGACCTGCGGACGGTCTTCGAACTGGCCGAGGCGGCGACCGACGGCAAGCCGCCGATCATCGACGCGGTCCCGCTCTTCGAGACCTTCGCCGACCTCGACGCCTCGACCGACATCCTCGCCGAGATGATCCGCCTCCCCCAGGTGCAGGCGCGCCTCGCGGCCACCGGCAACCGGCTCGAGGTGATGCTCGGCTACTCCGACTCGTCGAAGGACGTCGGACCGGTCTCGGCGACGCTCGCGCTCTACGACGCGCAGGCGCGCATCGCGCAGTGGGCGGCCGACGAGGGCATCGTGCTCACGCTGTTCCACGGTCGCGGCGGAGCGCTCGGCCGCGGCGGCGGGCCGGCCAACCGGGCCGTCCTCGCGCAGCCGCCCGGATCGGTGGACGGCCGCTTCAAGCTGACGGAGCAGGGCGAGGTCATCTTCGCCCGCTACGGCAACCCGGACATCGCCACCCGGCACATTGAGCAGGTGGCGGGAGCGACGCTGCTCGCCTCCTCCCCCGCGGTCGGCGAGCGCAACGCGGGCGCCGCGGAGCGCTTCGCCGAGGTGGCGGCGACGATGGACCGCGAGTCGCGCCGCCGCTTCTTCGAGCTCGTGAAGGCCGACGGCTTCGCGCCGTGGTTCGCCCGGGTCACCCCGCAGGAGGAGGTGGGCCTGCTCGCCCTCGGCTCGCGTCCGGCCCGCCGCGGCCTCTCCGTCGAGTCGCTCGAGGACCTGCGAGCGATCCCGTGGGTCTTCGCCTGGACCCAGGCCCGCGTCAACCTGACCGGCTGGTTCGGGCTGGGCAGCGCGCTCGAGGCCGTCGGTGACCTCGACCTGCTCCGCGAGGCCTACGCCTCCTGGCCGCTTTTCACGACGATGGTCGACAACGTCGAGATGTCGCTCGCGAAGACCGACGAGGGCATCGCCCGCCGGTACCTCGCCCTCGACTCCCGCGACGACCTCGCCGGACTCGTGCTCGACGAGATGGCGCTCACCCGCCGGTGGGTGCTCTCGATCACCGGCGAGGAGAGCCTGCTCACGGGCCACCGCGTGCTCGGCCGTGCCGTGCGCCTGCGCACCCCGTACGTCAACGCGCTCTCGCTCCTGCAGCTGCGCGCACTGAAGGCGCTCCGCACCGACCCGGGCGGATCCGGGACGGAGCAGAACCAGCGGCTGCTCCTGCTCGCGGTCAACGGAGTCGCGGCGGGTCTGCAGAACACCGGCTGATCGCGGCTCGGAACGACGGAACCCCCGGCGGCCTCACGGCTGCCGGGGGTTCTCGTGCGTCTGCGGGCGCCTCCCGCCTGCGGAGCGGATCGAGGCGCCGGGCGGATCAGGCCTGCGGAGCGGCGCCGGCCTCCTGAGCGGCCTTCGCCTCCTCGTACTGGCGGCGCACCTCGACCATGTCGAGGCCGCGGACCTGCTCGATCAGGTTGTCGAGCGCGGGGGCGGGCAGGGCGCCGGGCTGAGCCATCAGCGGGATGCCGTCGCGGTACACCACGAGGGTGGGGATGGAGGAGATGCCGTAGCTCGCGGCGAGCTGCTGCTGGTCCTCCGTGTCGACCTTCGCGAACGTGATGTCGGCGTTCTTCTCGCTCGTGGCCTCGAAGACCGGAGCGAACTGCTTGCACGGGCCGCACCAGTCGGCCCAGAAGTCGATGAGGACGATGCCGTCGGCGATCGTCTGGTCGTGGGAGTCGAGGGTCATCGCAGTCGTAGCCATGGGGGATGCAACCGGGTGCCCCCGCGGCCTATTCCCGGGCGGGATCGAGGAGGTCGAGCAGCGACCGCGGACCGACCACGGCGGCCCCGAGCGCCTCGACGCGGGCGGCCAGCCCCCGGTCGGCCGTCACGACGACCGCGGTCTCGAGCGCGCCGACCAGCTCGACGATCGCGTCGTCGCCCGAGCCGTCGGCCGCGTGGACCGTCAGCCGCTCCATGAGAGCGCCCGGCTCCGGACGGGCGGCGCGCGCCGCTCCCTCGAGCACCACGGCGATGCGCGGCCAGACCGTGTCGGCGTCGATCCCCAGGAGACGGCCGGGGACGCCGGCCTCCGCGAGGCGGGCCAGGGAGGCGAGGAGGCGCTCCGCGGCGCCGGCTCGGTCGCGCCACCAGCCGTCGGGGCGTGAGCCGACCACGTTGGCGGCGTCCACGACGAGCACCGGGATCGAGGAGCCGAGCGCGCGCAGGCCCGGCCAGGCCGCTCCGAAGCCCGGGTGCAGCGGCAGGGAGTCGACCTCGTCGGGGGCGACCCAGCGCAGCTCGGTGCTCTCGGCGTCGCTGATGCGGGGAGTGAAGTGCTCGCGGGACTCGGCCAGGACTGTGGAGTAGCTCCACGGTCCGATCACGACGACGCTGGAGAGCACGGGCAGGATCAGGTCGGCGGGGACGCCCGCCTCCTCCTCCGACTCCCGGAGGGCCGCCTCGAAGGCCGTCTCCTCGGGGTGACGGGCGCCGCCGGGCAGCCCCCAGGTGTCCCCGAAGTGGCTCCAGCTGACGCGGTGCTGGAGCAGGACGCGTCCCGACGGATCGCGCAGGAGGAGGCCGGCGGCGCCGAAGCGCCCCCAGAAGCGGCGTCCGTCGCCGATCTCGACCCAGCCGTCGCCGAGCGACGCGTCGAAGGGGTGGCGCGGGAGCACGGCGTCCGCGCCGGGGTCCTCGCTGGTCATGCCCTCCAGCCTCCCACACCGCGCCCGCCGCGCCCGACCCCGACGGGCTGGCAGAATCGGACGATGCGCCGCTCGAGACCCCTCCGCCTCGCGACGCTCGCCTGGCTCGCGCTGATCGCCCTGATCACGCTGACGCCCGCGCCCTACCCGGCCGGGGAGCCCAACGCGCTGATCCGCGGGATCATCGCCTTCCTCGCTTCCACGCCGCTCACCGGCTGGTTCGACTTCGACGTGGCGGAGTTCACCGCGAACGTGCTGCTCTTCGTGCCGCTCGGTGCGCTGATCGCCGCGCAGCTGCCGGCGGGTCGCCGCCTGTGGGCCGCCGCCATCGGGCTCGCCGTGTCGGCGGCCGTCGAGACAGCGCAGCTGCTGTGGCTGCCGACCCGCGTCTCCGACGTGCAGGACCTCGTCTCGAACGGCAGCGGCTCCCTGATCGGCGCCCTGCTGACGATCGCGCTGCTCCGCTTCTCCCCCCGCCGCCGCTCCCGGAAGGACCGCACCGCCCATGCCCGCTGAGACCCTCGTCGTCCTCGACCGACCCTCCCTCGACGCCGAGGCGCACTCGCCGGGAGGACCCGCGTACCGCATCGATCCGAGCGGGCGCGGCGATCTGGACGTCACCGACCTCGGCTTCACCCGCGGCGACGGCGTGTTCGAGACGATCAACCTGGTCGACGGACGGCTCCAGGCGCTCGACGCGCACCTGGACCGCTTCGAGCGCTCGGCCCGGATGCTCGACCTGCCCCGGCCGGACCGGCCCGCCTGGCTCGAGGCGATCGGAGCGGCGGTGGCCGCGCACCCGCCCGTCGCCGAGGCGATGGTGAAGACGATCCTGACCCGCGGCGTCGAGGGCGGCGGGCGGCCCACCGGCGTCGTCTTCGTCCAGACCAGCCCGGACTTCGGCCCGGCCCGCCGCGACGGCGTGCGCGTGGTGCTCCTGGACCGCGGGCTGCGCTCGGACGTGCAGTCGACGTCCCCCTGGCTGCTCGCCGGCGCGAAGACGCTCTCGTACGCGGTGAATCGTGCGGCCGCGCGGGAGGCCGCCCGGCGCGGTGCCGACGACGCCCTGTTCGTGTCGAGCGACGGCTACCTGCTCGAGGGGCCGACCTCGAACCTCGTGCTGCTGACGGGCGGGGAGCTCGTGACTCCTCCGCCGAGCCTCGGGCTGCTGCCCGGCACCACGCAGGCCGACCTGTTCGCGCTCGCGCCGGGCCTCGGCCTCGGGACGGCGGTGCGTCCGCTGCGCTCGGGCGATCTGGAGGCGGCGGACGCGGCGTGGCTGGTCTCGAGCGCGCGCAACGCCGCTCCCGTCCGCGCCGTCGACGGGACCGACCGCCGCGTCGACGCCGACCTCTCGGCCCGGATCAACGCCGCGCTGCTCGCCCGCTGAGACTCCGATCCTCCCCCGTGGGACGCCCCGCGCCGAGCGCGGACGGCGTCCCGGAGGAGAGAGGGCTCAGGAGAGGCCGTCGACGTCCGCGGGGCCGCGGCTGATCAGTCCGCCGCGGACGTGCTCGACGGTGTGGTCGAGCTGCACCGGATCGCGCTCGTCCGCCGCCTCGTCGTTGATCACGGCCGAGACGATGCCGCGCCAGTCGGTGCCCTCGGCCACGGCGTCCTCGGAGCCGACGCGGCGCGTGACGAACACGGCCTCCGACTCCTCGCCCGCGTGCGAGATGACGGCGAGGACGCCGACGGTGCGACCGCCCGGGTGCTCGATCCGCCACTCCTCGTGCCCGGACGGGACGAGCGAGAACTCCAGGCCCGCGTGCGGGAAGCCGGTGGGGCGCAGCTCGGACGGGGATCCGCTCTGCGGAGGCGCGCCGCGGGTGGGGACCCCGGTACCCTCGCCGCTCGTCGTGCTCATGCCGACGTCGCCGCGGGTTCCGCCGGCTCCGGAGCTGTCGTTCGCCGCGACCATGCGGTCGTCGCCGCTCCGCAGCGCGTCGTCCGCTCCGGTGTAGATGCTGTCGTCTCGGTTCATGGGAACCTCCTTGTCGGCGGCCAGTGTAGGACCGCGGGGTGGGTGGCGAGCGGGCGCCGTTCGTAGACTGGGGGGATGCAGATCCCGGTGACCGGTGCCGTGCGGGTGGACGCGTGGCTCTGGGCGGTGCGCATCTACAAGACGCGCTCCGCCGCGACGACCGCGGCTCGGGCCGGCCACATCCGCGTCAACGGCGAGCGGGCCAAGGCGGCGCAGACCGTGCGCGTCGGCGACGAGGTCCGCGCCCGGATCGGCGGCTTCGACCGGGAGCTGATCGTCCGCGGACTCGTGGTCAAGCGGGTCGGTGCGCCGGTGGCCGCCGAGTGCATGGAGGACCGGACACCCCCGCCGCCACCCCGGGAGTCCGCGCCGGGCGTGATCGTCCGTGACCGCGGAGCGGGCCGCCCGACCAAGCGCGACCGGCGCGACATCGAGCGCCTCCGCGGATTCTGACCGCGCGACCCGCCAGCGGCCTCAGGGGGCGAGTGCGCGCAGGCGCTCCAGGAGCCCCTCCGCCGCCTCGTCGAGGAACCGCTGCTGCAGCTCGTCGCCGACCTGGACGAGGGCGATGTCGGTGAAGCCCGCCTCGATGTAGGGCACGAAGCTCTGGGCGAGCTCGTCGAGATCGGGGCCGCAGGCGATCTGCTCGGCGACGTCCTCCGGGCGCACGAACTGGCTCGCTCCGGCGAAGCCGGCGGGGGTCGGCAGATCGGAGTTGACCGCCCAGCCGCCGGCGAACCAGCGGAACTGCTCGTGGGCCAGCGCCACTCCCTGCTCCTTGTCCGGCGCCCAGCAGATCGGGATCTGGCCGATCGTGCGCGAGGGGGCGGCGTCCGCACCGCGGACCGCGGTCCACTGCGAGATCAGATCCGCGTCGGGCTCGGTCGTGATGAGGTGGTCGCCGATCGGCGCGAAGCGGGCGATCGACTTCTCCCCCGAGACCGCCAGGCCGATCTCGACCGGCTTGTCCGGCAGGTCCCAGATGCGGGCGGAGTCGACGCGGAAGTACTCGCCCTCCCAGGTCACCAGCTCGCCGGTGTGCAGCTCGCGGATGAGGTGGACGGCCTCCTCGAGCATGTCCTGGCGCACGGCGACCGAGGGCCAGCCCTCGCCGACGACGTGCTCGTTGAGGTTCTCGCCCGAGCCGAGGCCGAGCGTGAAGCGGTCGTCGGAGAGGATCGCGAGCGTCGCGGCCTTCTGCGCGACCACGGCCGGGTGGTAGCGGATGGTCGGCGCGGTGACGTAGGTCGTGAGGTCGATGGTCGACGTGGCCTGCGCGACCGCTCCGAGCAGCGTCCAGGCGTAGGAGGCGTGCCCCTGCTCGGTCAGCCACGGCGAGTAGTGGTCGCTCGAGACCGCGAACTCGAAGCCGAGCCTCTCGGCGTCGACCGCGTAGCCCACCAGCTGCTTGGGTCCGCTCTGCTCGGTCATCAGGGTGTATCCGAATCGCACCATCGTCCGTCCTCGTTCCGCTCGTCGTGGATGCCCGGGGGCACGTCCCATGGTGGGCGGGGCGCCGGATGCGCGCTAACCCCTTGCCGCGGTCGCGAGCGGCGGCTAGCGCGGCGTCAGACGAAGCGGATGCGGTTCTGCACGCGGGTGCGGACCTCGAACGACTCGCCGTACCCGCCGAGCCGCGGGTCGTCCGTGCCGGAGCGCAGCAGCTGCGGCAGCAGCGAGCGGCGGATGACGACGGCGCCCTGGTGCCTGCCGCGCTCGACCTGCTCGAACGGCTGCTCCAGCGCGTCGTCCGGCACGACCACGACGCTCGTCGAGAAGCGGACGCCCAGCTCGCGGCCGAGACGGCGCGCGGCCTTCGCGAGCGAGGCGATCGGCTTCTCGTCCTCGGCGATTCCGGGGCCCTCGAGCTCGCCCTTCCTCAGACGGACCGGGTCGCCCCAGTCGGCGGAGGTCAGCGCGAGCAGGCCGGCCGGCCCGAGCACGAGGTGGTCGATCTTGAGCCCGCCGTCGCCGACCGCGACGTCGTTCCAGATCGTGTAGGCGATGCCGAGCGCGCCGACGAGCGCGGCCGTCGCCTCCTCGGCCTGAGCCTTCGCGAGCCAGGAGCGGACCTCGCGAGGAGCGGAGCGGACGATCGCCGGGTCGAAGGGGTCCTCGGTCTCGACGCCGCGGCCGAGCCACTCGCGCACCAGGCGCAGGTAGTACTCGCGCGCCGCGCCTCCCGGGTGACCGTAGGAGCGGGCGCGCACGGCCGAGGCGGTCTGCGGGCGCGGTGAGCCGGTGTACGGCGACTGCGGGGAGGACCTCCCGGGGGCGGGAGCGCCTCGGTCGTAGTCGCCGCGGGCGGAGGCGCTGCCGATCCGCTCCCAGGCGAGCTGCACCGCGTGGAACGACGCGGCGTCGCCTCCCGTGTCCGGATGGGTCTCGCGGAGGCGGAGCCGGTACGCCCGGCGGAGCTCGTCGTCGGACGCGGTGGCGGCGACGCCCAGCACCTCGTAGGGGGTGCGGGCGGCGTGGCTGTCGGGCATGTGCTTCCGGGAGGGTCGGGGCGGGGGGTTCCGAGTGTATCGACGCGGGCCGGGCGCCCGGTGGGAGCGCGCACCGCGTCGGCTCGGAACGCGCCGAGCGCCCAGCGGGGGAACGGGCGCCCGGCGGGGGTCAGTGCGCGAGCAGCTCGCGCACCCGCGGGATGACCTGCGTGCCGTAGAGCTCGATGTTGCGCATGATCGCCGGGTGCGGCAGCGTCCCGGCGCTGTACTTGAGGTCGAAGCGGTCGATGCCCAGGGCCTCGACCGTTCGCGCGATCTTCCGGGCGACCGTCTCGGGCGAGCCGAGGTGGATGGCGCCGTCGGGGCCGGCCTCCTCCTCGAAGCGCTCGCGGGTCATCGGGGACCAGCCGCGCTCGCGGCCGATGGCGTCCATCATCGCCTTGTGGTGCGGGAAGTACAGCTCGCGCGCCTCCTCGTCGGTGTCGGCGACGAAGCCGGGCGAGTGCACGGCGACCGGGAGGCGGGGCTGCTCGAGCTGGTCGAGCGCGCGGCCGAAGAGGTCGACGTAGGGGCGGAAGCGGGCCGGCGAGCCGCCGATGATCGCCAGGACGAGCGGGAAGCCGTACCGGGCGGCGCGGACGACCGACTCGGGGCTGCCGCCGACGCCGATCCAGGTGCGGAGGGTGCCGTTGTCGAGGGTCGGGTAGACGCTCTGCTCGGTGAGCGCGGGGCGGGTCGTGCCCTGCCAGGTGACCGGGCCGCCCTGGATCAGGGCGTGGAAGAGGTCGAGCTTCTCCTCGAAGAGGACCTCGTACTGCGCGAGGTCGTAGCCGAAGAGCGGGAAGGACTCGGTGAAGGAGCCGCGGCCGAGGATGACCTCGGCCCGGCCGCCGGAGAGTCCGTCGAGGGTGGCGAAGCGCTGGTAGACGCGCACCGGGTCGTCCGAGGAGAGGACCGTCACGGCGGAGCCGAGGTGGATGCGCTCGGTGCGGGCCGCGATGGCGGCGAGCACGACGTCCGGTGCGCTCACGGCGAAGTCGGCGCGGTGGTGCTCGCCGATCCCGAAGAAGTCGATGCCGACGCGGTCGGCCAGGACTCCCTCCTCGACCACGTCGCGGAGGACCTGGCCGTGCGGCAGCGGGGCGCCGTCCGGGCCGGCGGTGACGTCGCCGAACGTGTCGACGCCGAACTTGACTTCATGCATACTCATGGACTTCTGCAACCTCCGGGGGTCGACGGCTATTCCTGCGGGCGGGGTCCGACGTCCCCGGGCAGGAGCTCGTCGGAAGAGACGATCCCCGCCTCGAGCGCCGGCTCGCGGTAGGCGCGCCCGAGCGAGGCGACGGTGTCGTGCGCGTTCAGGCCGCTCGGGTTCGGCAGCACCCAGAGCGGCGCGCCCGCCACGTCCTCCTTCTGCCTGCCCTGCACCGCCCTGCGGCGTCCGAACGCGATCCGGTAGGCGGTGATGCCGACGACCGCGACGGCCCGGGGCCGCACCCGCTCCACGGTGGCGACCAGCCGCTGAGCGCCCTCGCGCAGCTCCTCCGCGGTCAGCTCGTCGGCACGGGCGGTCGCCCGGGAGGCGAGATTGGTGATGCCGACGCCGCGGGAGACGAGCTCCGCGCGGTCCGCGGCGCTCATCCCCTCGGACACGCGCGGCGCGCGCTCGAGGATCCCGGCCGCGACGAGCGCCGGGTAGAAGCGGTTGCCGGGGTGGGCGAAGTGCGCGCCGGTGGCGGCGGTCCACAGCCCCGGGTTGATGCCGACGAAGAGGAGCCGGACGTCGTCGCCCAGCAGGTCCTCGACGGTGCGGTCCTGGAACGCTGCGAGCTCGGCGCGGGTGAACGGCATGCGACCATCCTGCCGCGGCGCAAGTCCTCTCGGCTCGGGGTCGCCGGTGCCAGCATGGAGGTATGACGAACGCATCCCAGGACCACCCGATCCAGCACGGCAGCGACGACGCGCAGCTCGACGAGAAATTGCGCGGCGTGCTGCTGCAGGTCGCCGGCGACGCCGAGCTGCGACCGGAGGAGGACGTCGAGACCCTGCTGCGCCAGCGCCTGCGCGACACGCGGATCTCGATCTCGGACGAGGCGATCCCGGGGCTCGCCAAGCGCATCCCCGGCCTCATGCAGCGCGGGGGCGGCGACGTGAACCCCGGGGCGCACTAGCCCCGAGGGACGGGCGCGGGCCGAGCGGCCGCTCGGGCCCGCGCCGGCTCGCGCTACTCGGGGACCGCCGGGCCCTTGCGGTGGTGGTCGAACACCAGGCTCGTGCGCGTCGAGGCCACCGCCGGGTTCGCCGAGAGGTTCGAGACCACGAAGTCCCGCACGTCGCTGGAGTCGCGGACCGCGACGTGGATGATGAAGTCCTCCGACCCGCCGAGGAAGAACACCTGGACCACCTCGGGCAGCGCGCGGATCTCCTCCGCGAAGCGCGTGATCGCCTGGCGCTGGCCGACACGGATGCTGACGCTGATCAGCGCCTGCAGGGTCAGGCCGAGCGCCGCCGGGTCGAGCTCGGCGGTGAAGCCGGTGATGACGCCGCGCTCGACGAGGCCCCGGACGCGTGCGACACAGGTCGACGGGGCGATGCCGGCGCGCTCGGCGAGCCGGCTGTTGGGCGTCCGCGCGTCGGCGCGGAGGAGGCGCACCAGGGTCCGGTCGACCGGATCCAGGTCGTCGAGGTCGTGCAGATCCTTCGGTGGCATGCGCCCGCTCCCTCACTCCGGCGACGAACCTTCGGCCCGTGCGGTGACTTCCGACCGATCCTGCGGAGTTCCCCCGCTCCGGGCACGATCTTCGCACGATGGGGGCAGAGCCGGTGCAGGATCGGCGCCCACCGCCCGCCCCGCGGGCCGCAGCGAAGGAGCCGCCGTGCGCGTCGGGATCCCCACCGAGATCAAGAACAACGAGAACCGGGTCGCCGCCACTCCGGCCGGCGTCCACGAGCTGGTGCGCCGCGGCCACGAGGTCCTCGTCGAGGCCGGCGCGGGCCTGGGCTCGCGCGTGTCGGACGACGACTTCCGCCGCGCCGGCGCCCTCGTCGTCGACGGGCCCGATGAGGTCTGGGGCGAGTCCGAGCTGGTCCTCAAGGTCAAGGAGCCGATCGAGGCCGAGTACCCGCGGATGCGCCGTGACCAGGTGCTCTTCACCTACCTCCACCTCGCCGCCTCCCGCCCGTGCACCGATGCGCTGCTCGCGGCGGGGACGACCTCCATCGCCTACGAGACGGTCCAGCTGGACGACCGGCGGCTGCCGCTGCTCTCGCCGATGAGCGAGGTCGCCGGGCGCCTGTCGATCACGGTCGGCGCCTACCACCTCATGAGTGCCGTCGGCGGACGGGGCACGCTGCTCGGCGGGGTCCCCGGCACTCCGAAGGCGAAGGTCGTCGTGATCGGCGGCGGCACGGCCGGCGAGCACGCCGCGGCCAACGCCCTCGGCATGGGGGCCGACGTCACGATCGTCGACCTCTCGCTCCCCCGCCTCGCGCAGCTCGAGAACCGCTTCCAGGGCGCGATCCAGACCCGCGCCTCCTCGGCCTACGAGATCGCCGCGCAGCTGGCCGACGCCGACCTCGTGATCGGATCCGTCCTCATCCCGGGCGCCAAGGCGCCCAAGCTGGTGACCGACGAGATGGTCGCCACGATGAAGCCGGGCTCGGTGCTGGTCGACATCGCGATCGACCAGGGCGGCTGCTTCGAGGGCTCGCGTCCGACCACGCACGACGACCCGGTGTTCCCCGTGCACCGGAGCGTCTACTACTGCGTCGCGAACATGCCCGGCGCTGTCCCCGAGACCTCGACCCGCGCGCTCACCAACGCGACGCTCCCGTACGCGCTCGCGCTGGCCGACCGCGGGTGGCGTGCCGCCCTGGCCGCCGACCCGGCGCTCGCCCGCGGCCTGAGCACCCACGACGGCCGGGTGACGAACACCGCCGTCGCCGCGGCCTTCGACCTCCCGGCCGTGCCGGTGGAGTCGCTGCTGCTCTAGGCGCCCGCGGGCGCGAGGCCGAGCCCCCCGAGGATCTCGGCGATCTCCTCCTCCGGAGCGCCGCCCACGTCGACCGTGACGTGGAGCTCGTCGTCGCCGAGGGGCTCGAGCGCCTCGAACTGCGAGTCGAGCAGCGTGGTCGGCATGAAGTGGCCGACCCGCGAGGCGAGCCGCCCGGCGATACGGTCCCTCGATCCCGCGAGGTGCGCGAAGACGAGGTCGTCGCGGCGCAGGACGTCGCGGTAGCGGCGGCGCAGGGCCGAGCAGGTCACGACGACCGAGCCGCCCGCGGCGATCCGCTGGTCCACCACGCGGGCGATCTCGGCCAGCCAGGGCGCCCGGTCCTCGTCGGTCAGCGGGATGCCGGCGTGCATCTTGTCGACGTTCGCCTGCGGGTGCAGGTCGTCCCCCTCGAGGAACTCCCAGCCCAGTCGGCGCGCCAGGAGCGACGCGACGGTCGACTTGCCGCTGCCGGAGACGCCCATGACGACGACGGCGCGGACGGGGACGGTGGGAAGAGCGGTCATCAGATACCTCCTACGAAGAGACCGATCAGGAGGACCCCGGCGAGCCCGGTCACCGAGACCAGGCACTCCATCACGGTCCAGGTCTTGAGCGTCTGGCCGATGCTGAGCCCGAGGTACTCCTTCACCAGCCAGAACCCGGCGTCGTTGACGTGCGACAGGAACACCGAGCCGGCGCCGATCGCGAGCACCATGAGGGCGACCATCGGCCCGTCCATGGTCTCGGTCAGCGGCTGGAGGATCCCTGCGGCGGTCACGGTGGCGACGGTCGCGGAGCCGGTGGCGACGCGGATCACGACGGCCACGAGCCAGGCGAGCAGCAGCGCCGAGGCGCCGCTCCCCTCCGCGAGCTGGGCGACCACCCCGCCGATCCCGGTGTCGACGAGGACCTGCTTGAAACCGCCGCCCGCACCGACGATGAGCAGGATGCCCGCGATCGGCGGCAGCGAGCTCGAGAGCGAGGCCTGCAGCTCGGTGCGGTTCATCCGGCCGCCGTGGCCGAGCAGGACCAGACCGGCCAGGAGCGCGATCCCCAGCGCGATGGTCGGCGTGCCGAGGAAGTCGAGGGCGCCCTTCCAGGCGTCCGTGGAGCCCGGGGCCGCGATGTCGGCGATCGCCTTGCCCAGCATCAGCACGACCGGCAGCAGGATGCTCGCGACGGCGGCGGCGAAGCCCGGGCGGTGCTCGCGCGTCTCGCCCGCGCCCTCGCCGAAGAGCGGCGGCGTCTCCACCGGCGCCCAGCGGGCGGCGACCCGGCCGAAGAGCGGGCCGGCGACGACGACGGTGGGGACCGCGACCAGGACGCCGAACGCGAGGGTCACGCCGAGGTTCGCGCCGAGTGCGTCGATCGCGACCAGCGGTCCGGGGTGGGGCGGGACGAGGCCGTGCATCACCGAGAGGCCGGCGAGCGTCGGGATCGCCACCTTCATCAGCGGCAGACCGCTCCGGCGGGCGACCAGGATCACGACCGGGATCAGCAGCACGAGCCCGACCTCGAAGAACATCGGCAGCCCGATCAGCGCGCCGACGAAGCCCATCATCCAGGGCAGCGCGCGAGTGCTCGAGCGGGCGATGAGGGTGTCCACAATGCGGTCCGCGCCGCCCGAGTCGGCGAGGAGCTTGCCGTACATCGCGCCGAGGCCGATGAGGATGCCGACGCCGCCCATGGTGTTGCCGAACCCCAGCGCGAAGCTGGCGACCGCGTCCGCCGCCGCCAGCCCCGCGATCAGGCCCGTCGTCAGCGCTCCGATCAGCAGGGAGACGAAGGGGTGCAGCTTCAGCCAGGTGATCAGCACGACGATCACGGCGATGCCGACGACGGCGGCGAGGATCAGCTGCCCCTGCCCGGCGGTGGTGGCGGGGGCGTCCCCGGCGGCGGCGCGGAGGGCGGGGAGGAGGGTCGGTGTCATGAGCGTCCTTGGTCGAGCCGACGGCCAGCGGCCGGCTTTTGTCCGACATAACCTGCGTGTGTCCCGATCATGCCCGAAGATCGGCCGGGGCGCGACTCCGGCGATGGCAGGATGACCGCATGCCCGCGCCGACGCCCTCGCTGCACCACTCGGTGCTGGACGAGCTCGGTTCGCAGATCGTGCGCGGCGAGCTCGCGCCGGGCACCACCTTCAGCGCCGACGAGCGTGCGGAGCGGCGCGGGGTCTCCCGCTCGGTGATGCGGGAGGCGGTGCGCGTCCTCGAGACGCTCGGGCTCGTGACGTCCCGCCGCCGCGCGGGGACGCGGGTCCAGCCTCCGGAGTGCTGGAACGCCCTGGACACGCGAGTCGTCGCATGGGGACTGGACGGCCCGGACCGGCGGCGCCAGCTGCACCAGCTCAGCGAGCTCCGACTCGGGGTGGAGCCGCTCGCCGCCCGGCTCGCCGCGGCGAACGCGACCGAGGAGCAGCGGCGGGCGCTCACGGAGGCGGGCGACGCCCTCTCCACCCACTCCCGCGCAGCCGACCAGTCCGCCTACCTCGCCGCCGACACCGCCTTCCACCGCTCCCTCCTGGCCGCGTCCGGCAACCGGATGCTCGCGCAGCTGGGCGATCTGGTCGCCGAGGTCCTCGCCGGCCGCACCCGCAACGCGCTCATGCCGCGCGAGGCCGACTCCACCGCGGTGCGGCTGCACCGGGCGGTGGCCGCCGCCGTCGCCTCGGGCGACGCGGACGCTGCGGAGGCCGCGATGCGGGCGATCGTCGAGGAGTCGGACCGGGCGGTGCAGGAGAGCTGACGGGGTTGCACGCCCGCAGCGCCGCGCGCACAGTGGAGCGCATGGTCGAGGGATACACGTCCGCGCAGGTGCGGGCCGCCGAGGCTCCGCACCTGGCCCGGCGGGAGCCGCTGATGCAGCGCGCCGCCGACGGCCTCGCCCGCGAGCTGCGTCTCGTGCTCGCCGGGCGCTCCGACCGCTCCCGTCCGGCCTCGGTGCTCGTCCTGGTCGGTCCGGGCGACAACGGCGGTGACGCGCTCTACGCGGCCGCCGAGCTCTCCTCCTCCGGAACCGACGTCGTCCTCGTCCTCACGGCCGAGCGGGTGCACCGCCGGGGCCTCGCCGTGGCGCTCGACGAGGGCTGCGGGCAGGTGCCGGCCGACGACGCGCCCGGCCTCGCCGCGGCGGTGGCGCGGGCGGACGTCCTGGTCGACGGGATCCTCGGCATCGGAGCGACGGAGCCCGCGCTGCGGGGGCGGCCGCGCGTCGTCGTCGAGGCGGTGCTCGACGCGCTGGAGCGGCGGGCCGAGCGCCCGGTGGTCGTCGCGGTCGACCTGCCGAGCGGCATCCATCCCGACGACGGGTCGGTCCCCGATCCCACCGTGCTGCGCGCCGATGTGACGGTCGCCTTCGGCGCGATCAAGGCCGGTCTGCTGCTGCCTCCGGGCGACTCCTACGCGGGCCGTCTGCGCCTGGTCGACATCGGCCTCGGCCCGGACCTGGCCGGAGTGGAGCCCGCGGTCCGCGAGTGAGTGAGCGGCTCAGGAGGGAGCGAGGAGGTGCGCCTTCTCGGGGTGCTGCTCGAACCACTGTCCGACGTACCAGCACATCGGCACGACGCTCCGCCCGCCGGCGGCCTCGATGTCGTCGACGGCGAAGGAGACCAGCTCGCCGGCGAGCCCGCGGCCTCGGAAGGGCGGGGTCGTGAAGGAGCGGACGAGGGAGACGCTGCCGGGCGCCTCGCGGTAGTCGAGGACGCCCACCAGGGCGCCGTCGAGGTGGAGCTCGTAGCGCGACGCGTCGTCCGCCCGGCGGAAGTCCTTGGCCATGCCTCCAGAGTAGGACGGCCCGGACGGATCAGGCCTCGTCGCCGAGCATCTCGCCGTCGACGTAGAGCCAGCGACCGTCCTCGCGCAGGAAGCGGCTGCGCTCGTGCACGAGGCCGGGGCCGGCGGGCGAGCGGTAGGAGGCGCGGAACTCGACCAGGCCCTCCTCGTCGCCCTCCCCGCCGAACGAGGTGTCGACGATCTGGAGCCGGCGCCACTGCACGTCGGGATCGAGGTCGATGCGGCGCGGCCGGGTCGAGGGGTGCCAGCTCGCGAGCAGGTAGGGAGCGCTGCCGAGGACGTTCGCGCTGTAGCGGCTGCGCATCAGGCGCTCCGCCGTCGGCGAGGGCTCCTCGCCGAGGTGGGCGGGGCGGCAGCAGTCGGCGTAGTGGCGGCGGCTTCCGCAGGGGCAGGAGTCGGCGGGGTGCATCCGGCCAGTGTGGCAGGCGATGCGGCGCCCCCGGCCCGGCGCGGCTCCGGCGAGCGCCGCGACTCCCCGGGCCGTCCAGGTGTGCATCCCCTCCACATCCGCTCCGCCGCCTTGAGGGTGCCGCCGGATCCCGGCAACGTGGCCCCCTCATCGACCACGGACGGAAGGAACGACCCGATGCTCACGCTCACCGACAACGCCAGCACCGTCGTCAAGACCATCACCGGGCAGACCGAGACCCCCGTCGAGGGAGGCCTGCGCATCAGCGGCACCGATCTCGACGCCCGCAACTTCGCTGTCGCGGTCGCCGCGGCCCCCGAGACGACGGACGCCGTCGTGGAGCAGGACGGAGCGCGCGTGTTCCTCGACGTCGCCGCCTCCGTCGCTCTCGGCGACAAGGTCCTCGACGCGCAGGTGGACGAGGGCGGCTCCGTCAGCTTCGGGATCGCTCCCCAGGACTGACCCCGTCGACATCGGAGGCCGCCCCCACCGCAGTGCGGGAGGGCGGCCTCCGTCGTCCCAGGATCAGGAGAGGACGTCGCGGGTGGTGAAGCGGCCGATCGCGAGGGACCCGAACACGGCGACGTAGGCGAGCTGGAGCAGCGCGTTCTCGCCGAAGGAGCTCCACGCGATCGGGTCGCGCAGGAGGTCGGCGAAGTCGAACCACCGGTCGGTCAGCAGGAACGGGTGGAGGGCGTCCAGCTGCGAGAGCGAGCCGACGATCTGCGCCGCGATGGAGACGACGACGGTGGCCGCCATGGCGCCGACCGGCACATCGGTCAGCGTCGAGATGAAGAGGCCGATCGCCGAGAGCCCGACCAGCGAGAGCGCCGCGTACACGGCGATCGCCAGGGCCCGGCCGATCGCGTCGCCGAGCGGGACGGTGCTGCCGGAGAGCAGCGTCACCGGTCCCGCCGGGAAGAGCGCCAGGCCGATCAGGATCCCGACCACCATGACGGTGAGTGCTGCGGCGAGGCAGAAGGCGAGGGAGGCGGCGAACTTCACCGCGAGCAGCCGCACGCGGCCGACGGGGCTGACCAGCAGGTAGCGCAGCGTCCCGAGCGAGGCCTCGCCCGCGATCGCGTCGCCGGCGACGACCCCGACCGTGAGCGGGAGGAACAGCGGGACGGCGACCGTGATGGCCGCGAAGCCGGTGAAGAGGCCGTTGCCGGCGATCGCGCCCACGAAGGACGGCCCGCCTCCGTCACCGCCCGAGAGCCGCACTGCGACGGCGAGCAGGATCGGGATGGCGGCGAGGGCCGCGAGCAGCGCCCAGGTACGGCGCCGGCGGAAGAGCAGGGCGAGCTCGGAGGCGAGCAGGGACCCGATCCCCGCGCGGCGGACGGTCGCGTCAGCGCTCGACATCGAAGCCCTCCCCGGTCAGCTCGACGAAGCGCTCCTCGAGCGAGGGGCGGCGGACGGCGAACCCGCGGACGCGGACGTCGGCCCGCACGAGGTCGGCCACCAGCGTCTCGGCCGCGAGCCTGGGCGGCAGAGCGGCGACGACCAGCGGCGGATCGGCGGGGTGCGGGCCCGGCGCGGTGCGCGGCTCCAGACCCCGGGTGTGCAGGGCCACGATCGCGCGCTCGCGGTCGGGCGTCAGCAGCTCGACCGAGGCGGCGTCCCCGCGCAGCTCGTCCAGCCCGCCCTGGGCGACGAGGCGCCCTGTGCGCATGACGGCGGCGTGGGTGCAGAGCTGCTCGATCTCGGCGAGGAGGTGGCTGGAGACGAGGACGGTCGTTCCGTCCTGGTTCAGTCCGCGCACGAGGGCGCGGACCTCGCGGGTGCCCTGCGGGTCGAGGCCGTTCGTGGGCTCGTCCAGCACGATCAGGTCGCGCGGCGAGAGGAGGGCGACCGCGATGCCGAGCCGCTGCTTCATGCCCAGGGAGTAGGAGCCGACCTTCTTGCGCGCCGCGGCCGAGAGGCCGACGCGGGCGAGGGCCTCCTTCGCGCGGGTGTCGCGGGCGCGGGACGAGGTGCCCGCCTCCGCGGCGTCGAAGCGCCGGAGGTTGGCCGCTCCGGAGAGGAACGGGTAGAAGCCCGGCCCCTCGACCAGCGCCCCCACCCGGGGCAGGACCTCGGCCGCGCGCCGGGGCATGGCCTGCCCGAGGACGGTGATGCTGCCCGCGGTCGGCGCGGCGAGGGCGAGCAGCATCCGGATCGTCGTGGTCTTGCCCGAGCCGTTCGGGCCGAGGAAGCCGAAGACGGCGCCGCGGGGAACGGCGAGGTCGAGACCGGAGACCGCCTCCTGGCGCCCGAAGCGCTTGGTGAGGCCGCGCGTCTCGACGGCGAGCTCGCCCGCCGTCACCGAGCGGAGGCCGCGTCGCGGAGCGTCTCGGCCGGGACTGCGCCGGCGAGGACGCGTCCGTCGTCGGTGACGAGGACGGTCAGAAGGGCGGAGGAGAGGATGCGGCCGCCGTCGACCGGCGTGGTGACCGCGTCGAGCGAGGAGAGCGCGTCGGCGTCACCGGCGGGCAGCTCGACGACGCTCGTCCAGCCGGAGCCCGTGGTGACGACGTCGGAGTGCCCGGTGGTGTCCGCGGCGGGCGCGTCGGAGGCGTCCGCCTCGTCGTCGACCGGAGCGGCCTGCTCCGTCACCTCGGCGCCGGCCGGGGGCGTGAAGGAGAAGAGGGACGCGTCGGGTGTCGAGAAGTCGATGCTCGTGTACGCGACGCTGAACGCGGGCGCGGTGCCCCCGCGGGCGGTCACGGCTACCCCGAGCGGGAGGCCCGTCTCGCCGTCGACCGAGACGGTCACGGAGCCCACGAGGGTGCCGCCGTCGCGGGGCGTGAGCACGAGCTCGTACGCATCGCGCCCGGCGACGCTGACGTCCGAGCCGACCGCGACCGTGGTCGTCGGGTCGATCGCGGCGAGCAGCTGCTCGGCGGCGGACGACGGCGTCACGACCTGATCGCCCGGCGAGGCCTCGGGGGCTCCGCCGGCGGGAGGCACGAGGTGGGTGGCGGTGTTCGCGCTCGAGTCGTAGATCCAGACTCCGTCGGTCGTCGAGGCGACGACGTCGCGCTCGGCCAGCCGGTCGAGCACCTGGAGGCGCGCGCCCTTCTCGGCGTCGACGTACACGCGCGCCTGGTGCGAGCCGGTGGCGAGCTCGACGAGGGAGTCGGCGGGGTCGGCGGACGCCGAGCCGGCGGAGCCGCCGAGCGCCGAGAGGTCGGGCAGGCCGAGGTCCGAGGTCTGCTGGATCTCGCCGGAGAACGCCGTGGCGTCGCTCTCGGCGACGAAGGCGAGGAGGTCGGCGGCGGACTTCTCGGGGAGGTCCCCCGCGGCGCTCGCCGAGAGGGGGAGGGCGACGGCCGCGGCGACGACGACCGCGGGGACGACGGCGACGGGCGTCCAGCGCTTCCAGTCAATGCTCATGCCGGGAACGCTACGCCTCGAACCTCCGCGGCGGGCCCGGAACGTCCCGGTCCACAGCCTTCCAGAAGGGGGTGCGGTCCGAGACCGCGGCCGGGATGATCAGGGCATGGACCTCCCGTTCGCGCTCCCCGTCGCCCCGATGCTCGCCAAGGCCGTTCCTGCGGTGCCGGAGCAGACCGCCGTCGCGGGCGGATACTCCTACGAGCCGAAGTGGGACGGGTTCCGCGCGATCGTCTCGGTCTCCGGCGGGGAGTGCGAGATCGGGAGCCGCGGCTCCAAGCCGCTGACCCGGTACTTCCCCGAGCTCGTCGAGGCCTTCCTCCGGCTGCTCCCCGACGGCTGCGTGCTCGACGGCGAGATCGTCCTGGCGACCGGCGAGCCGGGAGCGCAGCGGCTCGACTGGGACCTGCTCTCGCAACGCATCCATCCGGCCGCGAGCCGCGTGACGATGCTGGCGGAGACCACCCCGGCGATGCTCGTCGCCTTCGACCTGCTCGCCGTGGACGGGCGCAGCATGCTCGAGGAGCCGTACTCGGCGCGGCGGGAGGCGCTCGCCGCGGTGATGGCCGGCGTCCCGCATCCGCTGCACCTCGGCCGCGCCACCGACGACGAGGCCCTGGCGCGCGACTGGCTCGAGCGCTTCGAGGGCGCAGGACTGGACGGCGTCGTGGCGAAGCCCCTGGCCGCGCCCTACTCCTCCGGGAAGCGCGCCGTGCTCAAGGTCAAGCACCACCGCACGGCCGACGTGATCGCGATCGGGTACCGCGAGCACGCCTCCAAGCCGGGCGTGGGCTCGATCCTGCTCGGCCTGCACGGCGACGACGGAGAGGTCCGCCAGGTCGGCGGGGCCTCGGCCTTCAGCGACGAGCGTCGCGTGCAGCTGGTGGAGGAGCTCGCACCCGCGGTCGAGCGCGACGCGGAGGGAGCACCGGTACGCGGCGAGGGCGAGCGGAGCCGGTTCTCGAGCGGCCGCGACACCTCCTTCGTGCGCCTGCGTCCCGAGCTCGTGCTCGAGGTCCGCTACGACCAGCGCGAGGGCGACCGCTTCCGGCACACCGTGCAGTTCGAGCGCTGGCGCCCTGACCGCGACGCCGCCTCCTGCACCATGGAGCAGCTGGAGCAGCCGACCGCGTACGACCTCGGCGACGTCCTCGGCTAGGCCTTCTTCGCGCGGCTGGGCTGCACGCGGGGCGGCTCGCCCGGCATCTTGGGGAAGTCGGGCGGGAACGGCAGCTCGCCGAGGCCGGCGGCGACATCGCGCTCCCACCAGCCGAGCAGGGCGTCGAGGTGACCGGGGGCGTCGTGCATCCGGGCCCACGGATCGCCGCGCTCGGCGAGGCGCACCGGGACCGTGCGGATCGTGAAGGCCCGCGGGTCGACGCCGTCGAGCTCGTCCCAGTCCAGCGGAGTGGAGACGGGAGCGTGCGCGAGCGGCCGCGGGCTGTAGGCACCGGCGATCGTCCGGTCGCGGTTGGCCTGGTTGAAGTCGACGAAGATCCGCTCGCCGCGCTCCTCCTTCCACCACGCCGTCGTGACCTTCTCGGGCATCCGCCGCTCCAGCTCGCGCGCCGCGGCGATCACCGCGTGGCGGACGTCGAGGAACTCGTGCTCGGCGACGATCGGCGCGAAGACGTGCAGGCCGCGGTTGCCGGACGTCTTCACGAACGGGTCGAGGCCGGCCTCCCGCAGGACCTCCCGCAGCGCGTGCGCGGCGACGACCGCGTCGGCGACGTCGGTGCCGGGCTGCGGGTCGAGGTCGATCCGGAGCTGGTCGGGCAGGTCGGGCGCATCGGCGCGGGACGCCCACGGGTGGAAGACGACGGTGTTCATCTGCGCCGCCCAGACGGCGGCCGCGGGCTCGTCGATCACGAGCTGCGGATGCACCCGCCCGCTCGGGTACGTCACCGGGACGGACCGGACGTACTCGGGCGCGCCCTTGGGCGGGTTCTTCGAGAAGAACTGCTCGCCCTCGATCCCGGAGGAGAAGCGCTGCAGCGAGACGGGGCGGCCGCCGTTCGCCGCGACGAACGGCTCGCCGACGGCGACCAGGTACTCCGCGACCTCGCGCTTGGTGATGCCCGGCTCCGGGAACAGCACGCGCTCGGGGCTCGAGATCCGCACCTCCCGGTCGCCGTGCGGTCCGGGGACGGTGAGGACGACGGCGTCGCTGCTGGGCATCTGCTGAGGCTAGCCCGCGGCGCCGCCCGGCGACAGGGGTCCTCCGGGGCGCCGCCGCAGCCGGATCGGGCCCTTCGCCCGCGAGGGGTCGACGACCTGTCCGCCCTGCACGATGTCGATCTCGCCCCGGTCGACCAGGCGGCGCGCGGCCCGGCGCACGGGCTCCATCAGCGGCCGCCACTCCTCGCCGCCGACCCGGCGCGCGACCTCGGACGGGCACGCCGTCGACGACGCCGCTCGCGCGAGCAGGACGGTGCGGATCTCCTCCTCGAGGCGCGCCTCCTCCGGTCCGACTCCGCGACGGCGGCAGGCGTCCGAGCAGTAGCGGACGTCGTCCCAGTCCCGTGCCCACTTCGCGCGCCACTCGATCTCGCGACCGCAGGAGGCGCAGGTCTTGCTCTCGGGATGCGCGGTGGACGTGCGCTGACGGTGGGCCATGCCCTCGAGTCTGCGCGCAGACCGCGGCCGCGGCGACGGGTTGCGCTGAGGGCGAGCGACGGGCGTGGACGCCGGCGCCGACGACGGGCACCCGATCCGGCGTGATCGGGAACAGGGAGCGGCGGATCGGCGTTCCCCGAGGTGGCGGCGTCATACTCCGCAATGGGGCGGCCCTCCCCCGGCCGGTGCGCCAGTCTGGAGGGGCCGTGCTGCGGCGCGACGGCGGGCCACCACCCCGTGCCGCACCCTCGATCGATCAGGAGTCTCCGATGAGCCGCGAGAACCTCGCCACCACCCCGGACCGCGAGCCGGAGCACCGCGCCTTCGCCGGACTCTCCCCGGAGGACTTCAAGCTCGCGTTCCGCAACCACGCCGCCGGAGTCGCGCTGATCACCGCCGACCCGGGCACCGGCCCGGTCGCCCTGACCGCGACCTCCGTCTTCTCGGTGAGCGCCGAGCCGCCGCTGTTCGTCTTCTCGCTCTCGTCCGCCTCGTCCAGCTCTCCGGCCATCCAGGCGTCCGAGACGCTGGTCGTGCACTTGCTCGGGGCGGAGCAGCTCGACCTGGCGCGCCTGGGCTCGACCAGCGGCATCGACCGCTTCGCCGACACGTCGCTCTGGTCCCGGCTGCCCACGGGCGAGCCGTTCTTCCCGGGCGCCGCCGCCTGGATCCGCGGCACGGTGATCAACCGCATGGAGGCGGGATCGTCCACGATCGTCGCCGTGCACGCCCTCGAGGCCCACGTGCCCGAGGACTCCGAGACCACGGCGCCGCTCGTCTACCACAACCGCACCTGGCACCACCTCGGCGAGCACTCCCGCCTCAGTTGAGCTCCGCGGGCGCTCCGGAGCAGGCGGTTCAGGCGTCCGGGCCGGTCGCCACCGTCCGGCCCGGCGTGCTCGACCACTGCGACCAGGAGCCCGGGTAGAGCGCCGGCGCGAAGCCCGCGAGCGTGAGCGCGACGACGTCGACCGCGGCCGAGACGCCGCTGCCGCAGTACACGCCGACGGGGGCGTCCTCCCGCACGCCGAGCGCCTCGAATCCCGCACGCAGGGCGGAGGCGGGCCGGAACCGCCCCGCGGAGTCGAGCGCCGCGGACGCGGGAGCGTTCCGAGCGCCGGGGATGTGGCCCGCCCGCGGGTCGATCGGCTCGACCTCGCCGCGGTACCGCTCAGGGGCGCGGGCGTCGAGCAGGACGCCCGCCGAGGGCAGCGCCGCCGCCTCGTCGATGTCCAGCACCGGGAGCCGACCGTAGGCCAGCTCGACGTCGCCCCGCTCGCGCAAGACGTCGCCCGTCTCGAGCTCCCGCCCCGAGCGGATCCAGCCGGCGAGCGACCCGTCGAGCAGGCGGACGTCCTCCACTCCCGTCGCCCGCAGCAGCCACCAGGCCCGCGCGGCCGGGACGCTACGCGCGTCGTCGTACACGACGACTGACCGGCCCCGGCGGAGCCCCCAGCCGCGCGCCGCCTCCTGCAGCACCTCGATCGGAGGCAGCGGGTGGCGCCCCTCCTCCGGCTCGCCGTGGGCGGCCAGCTCGTGATCGAGGTCGACGTGCACCGCGCCGGGCAGGTGGCCCGCGAGGTACTCCGGGCGGCCGTCGGGCCGGTCGAGGCGCCAGCGCACGTCGAGGACGAGCGGCGGCTCGGTGGAGGCCATGAGCTCGGCGAGCTCGTCAGGGGTGACCAGCAGGCTCTTGCGGCTGGAGGGGGTCGTCGGGGTCATGGCGTCCTTCCGATCCGCGTCGTCGGCGGAGTCCTGCCCCAGCATGCCGGGTCGCCCGGCGGCGCGGGAGCGGCCGGGGCACCGACCGGCCCCGACCGCCACAGAGGAGGGAAGGAGTGAGGCGGGACTCCCGCCCTCTCGATGGGAAGGGGTCAGTTCCGGCGGGGTGCGCCAGGAAGATCCTCGCAGGGGACGCCGTCCCCGTCTCCATCCAAGTTGCCGGCGTTGGCGTAGGTCTGGAACCAGGCGTTCGCTTCTGCCCAGTTCGAGAATGACGGGCACGTCCTGATCGGCCCATTCGGTCGCGGACCCGGCGCCGGTGCCGCGGCCTGCGTGCTCGCCCACATTGCGCGGCCCTGCGGCGAGTAGATCACCAGATTGCCGTCGTTCTGCATGACCATCCGGGAGCCCGGGCTGCCCGCCGTGCCGGACTGCCAGCGTGCTCCGCCGGAGCCCGCGTAGACCACGGCGTTGCCGTCGGACTGCATCTCGAGCCGGTTGCCGCCTCCGGACGTGCCGGCCGCCCAGCGGGCCGAGCCGCGCGAGTAGACGACGAGGTTGCCGTCGCCCTGCATGACCGCCTCGCTCCCTCCGTCGGAGGAGCGCAGCAGCTGTCCGGAGGTGAGCCGGCTCCCGGAGGAGAGGGTGTCCCGGACGGCGGGCGCGGGCGGCGCCGGAGGGGTGTCGCTCGCCCACAGCGCGCGGCCCGAGGCGGAGTAGACGACCAGGTTGCCGTCGTTCTGCATCTGCAGGCGGGATCCCGGGTTGCCCGCCGTTCCCGAGGCCCAGAGGGGTCGGCCCGAGGCGGAGGTGACCACGGCGTTGCCGTCCGACTGCATCGAGAGCGTCTCGCCCTCGCCCTGGGTGCCGGCGCCCCAGCGGACGTCCCCCCGCGAGTAGACCGCGAGATTGCCGTCGCCCTGCAGGGAGGCGCGGGACCGGCCGTCCGGCGAGGTGAGCTGCTGTCCCCGGCTGAGCCGCGAGCCGGAGGAGAGGACGTCGCGGATCTCGGGCGCGCGCGAGGTCGAGCTCGCCCAGAGCGGCCGTCCGGAGGCGGCGGTGATCACCAGGTTGCCGTCGTTCTGCATTTGCATCCGCGCGCCCGGGTTCCCGGGCGTTCCCGCCTGCCAGCGCACGCCGGACCCGGGGGCCGAGACCACCGCGTTCCCGTCGGTCTGCATCGCGAGGCGGTTGCCTGCTCCGGAGGTGACGGAGCTCCAGCGCGGCGATCCGTCCACGTAGACGACGAGATTGCCGTCGCTCTGCATCGCGGCGCGCGAGCGGCCGTCCGAGGCGGTCAGCTGCTGTCCCGGAGCGAGCTCGCGCCCGCTGTCGAGGACGTCGGCGATCGGCTCCGGCTCGGGCGCCTGCTCGTCGGCCGAGGACCAGGCCGTGTCCCCGTTCGGGCGGACGAGCACGAGCTGCCCGTCGTCCTGGATGAGGGCGAGCGCGCCGGTCTCTTCCGCGGTCCCGGACGCCCAGACGGGCATGCCGGAGCCGGTCACGACGACGAGGTTGCCGTCCTCCTGCATCCGCACCGTGGTCGCTCCGGTGCCCTGGGTCCTGGTGCTCCAGACGGGGCGGCGCCCGGCGTCGTAGATCACGGCGTTACCGTCCGCCTGCATCTCGAAGCTCGCGGAGTCTCCGTTCGAGAAGATGCGCTCGCCCGCATCGAGCGAGTCGCCGCCGAGGAGGGCGTTCGTGTAGGTCTGCGATCCGCGCGCCTCGGCGGGCGGAGTCTCCCCCGGGACGAAGGCGGTCGGAGTCTCGGCGACGGCCTGCGTCGCGAGGGCGGACGGCGCCAGAGCGGCGGAACCGCCCGCGGCGAGCAGGCAGGCGAGGGCCATCGCCGCGAGGCGATGAGGAGGTCGTGGCACGGAGAGCCCTTTCGGAGGCGGCGGCGGCGGAAGCCGGGGTCGAGCGGAGCCTGGCACGCGCTCGCCACGGCCGTCCATCCGGGCCGCGCGGAACTACTCAGCCGGAGCGGGCGATCCGCGCCGGCTGCGCGGGCGCCGCCTCCGGACCACGGAGCCTCCGGCCGGCTCGCGCGCCCCGGTCGGGGTTGTCGGCGATCGACGCGGATCGACGGAGGACGTGCTCCCACGGCCGGAGCGCACCCCGCGCGGGCGCCCCGGGAGGCGGCTCGGACCTCCCGCGGCTCGGAGGAGGTCCCCGTTCCTCCTAAAATCGGAGGCATGTCGAAAGTGTTGAGCAGTCTGCCCGTGGGCGAGCGTGTCGGAATCGCATTCTCGGGAGGCCTCGACACATCCGTCGCCGTCGCCTGGATGCGCGAGAAGGGCGCGGTGCCCTGCACGTACACGGCCGACATCGGCCAGTACGACGAGCCCGACATCGAGAGCGTCCCGTCCCGCGCGGCCCAGTACGGCGCCGAGATCTCGCGCCTCGTCGACGCGAAGAGCGCGCTGGTCGAGGAGGGGCTCGTCGCCCTGCAGTGCGGCGCCTTCCACATCCGCTCCGGCGGCAAGACCTACTTCAACACCACCCCCCTCGGCCGCGCCGTGACCGGCACCCTCCTCGTCCGCGCCATGCGCGAGGACGGCGTCGACATCTGGGGCGACGGCTCGACCTACAAGGGCAACGACATCGAGCGGTTCTACCGCTACGGCCTGCTCGCCAACCCCCGCCTGCGCATCTACAAGCCCTGGCTCGACGTGCAGTTCGTCAACGAGCTCGGCGGCCGCACCGAGATGTCGGAGTGGCTGGTCGCCCGCGGCTTCCCCTACCGCGACGCCACCGAGAAGGCCTACTCGACCGACGCCAACATCTGGGGCGCCACCCACGAGGCCAAGCGCCTCGAGGAGCTCTCCAGCGGCCTCGAGCTCGTCGAGCCGATCATGGGGGTCGCGTCGTGGCGCGACGAGGTCGAGATCGCCTCCGAGGTCGTCTCGGTGCGCTTCGAGGCCGGCCGTCCCGTCGCGCTGAACGGCGTCGAGTTCTCGGACGCCGTCGCGCTCGTGCTCGAGGCGAACGCGATCGGCGGACGCCACGGGCTCGGCGTCTCGGACCAGATCGAGAACCGGATCATCGAGGCCAAGAGCCGCGGCATCTACGAGGCCCCCGGCATGGCGCTGCTGCACATCGCCTACGAGCGCCTGCTGAACGCGATCCACAACGAGGACACCGTCGCCCAGTACCACTCGGAGGGCCGCCGTCTCGGCCGCCTGATGTACGAGGGCCGCTGGCTCGACCCGCAGTCGCTGATGCTGCGCGAGTCCATCCAGCGCTGGGTCGGCTCGGCCGTCTCCGGGGAGGTCACCCTGCGACTGCGCCGCGGCGACGACTACACGATCCTCGACACGACCGGCCCCGCGCTGAGCTACCACCCCGACAAGCTCTCGATGGAGCGCGTCGGCGACGCCGCCTTCGGCCCCGAGGACCGCATCGGGCAGCTCACGATGCGCAACCTCGACATCGCCGACTCCCGCTCGCGGCTCGAGCAGTACGCGGCCGCCGGCCTCGTCGGCGGTCCGACCGCCGAGCTCGTCGGCGAGCTCGAGATCGGCGAGGCCGATGCGATCACCGAGGGCGGCGGGTCCGCAGCGGCAGACGCGCTGGGACGCGCCACCGACCTGGCCTCGGAGGGTGCGGCGTTCGACGCCGGAACCGACTGACCCCGCCCGTCCGACGCCCCCGCGCGCATCCGTCCCACCGGGACGCGAGGCGCACGGGGGCGTCGTGCCGTGCGGGCCGACCCGGCGCGCCGGGTGCGAGGGCGGGCCCGGCGCGAGAGCGGTGCTCCGGCGTTCGTCGCGCCGGCCGTCAGGGCGCGGAGGATCGGACGAGCGCGAGCGCGGCGTCCACGGTGGCGAGCGACTGCGCCGGATCGACGCGGGCCAGCACGAGCGCGGCCACCAGGAGCGACACGAGGACGTCCGCCTGAGCCGACGCCCACGCCTGCGCGTCAGGCCAGCGGGCCAGCGCTCCGGCGCGCAGTGCGCCCAGCAGCTCGGCCCGGTAGTCGGCGATCACCTCGCGCACGGCGTCGTCGCGCGCGATCGGCGCGCCCGCGGCGTTGAGCAGCAGGCAGCCGCTCCTCGCGGAGAGCGTGCGGGAGTCGGCGAGCGCCGCCCGCAGCCCGGCGAAGTACTCCTCGAGCGCCGTCGGCGACGCCCCTCGCGGATCGACGAGCGGGGCGAGCCGGGGCCGCACCACCTCGTCGAGGTAGCTCTGCACGGCAGCGTCGAAGAGCCCGCGCTTGCTGCCGAAGGCGTGGTAGAGGCTGGAGCGGCGCAGTCCGGTCGCGGACTCCAGGTCCGGGAGCGACGCCTCCTCGAAGCCGCTCTCCCAGAAGACGGCGCGGGCGGCGCGGACGACCTGCTCGGTGTCGAAGCCCTGCGTGCGACCCACGGTGCTCCTCCTGAGGGGTGACAGCTGCGGCGCCGCACTGGCGCGGACCGCTCGCTCCAGTATATTGTGGACTGGTCGTTACACAATCGGTGCGGAGCCCTCCGCATCACGACCATCGCCTGGAGGCCCGCCGTGATCGTTCTCGGACTGGTGCTCGCCGCTCTCGCCGCGGCGCTGCACGTCTACATCTTCGTGCTCGAGTCGGTCCTCTGGACGACCTCGCGCGCCCGATCGACGTTCGGCACGACCGCCGGCGAGGCGGAGGCGACGAAGGAGATGGCCTACAACCAGGGCTTCTACAACCTCTTCCTCGCCGTCGTCACCGTGGCGGGCATCGTCGCCGTCGCGATCGGCGCCACCGCCGTCGGCGCGGCCCTCGTGTTCGCCGGCGCCGGATCGATGGTCGCCGCAGCACTCGTCCTGCTCCTCTCCGCTCCGACCAAGCGCCGCGCCGCGCTGACCCAGATGACCCCGGGTCTGCTCGCGGTGATCGCTCTCGCCGTCGGCCTCTCACTCTGATCCCCTCCGATCCACCACCACGAAAGGTCCTATGAGCACCGTCACCAGCACCCAGATCCAGCTCGTCCGCCGCCCCGACGGCTGGCCCGTCGCCGAGGACTTCCGGACCGCGACCGTGGAGTACGGCGATCCGGCCGCGGGCGAGATCCGCGTCGAGAACGCCTTCCTCTCGGTCGACCCCTACATGCGCGGCCGCATGAACGACGTGAAGAGCTACACCCCGCCCTTCGCCCTCGGCGAGACCATGACCGGCGGTGCCGTCGGCCGGGTGACCGTCTCCGACGACCCCGCGTTCCCCGTCGGCAGCGCGGTCCTGCACCAGCTCGGCTGGCGCGACGTCGTGCAGGCCGAGTCGTCGCAGTTCCGCGTCGTCCCCGAGATCCCCGGAGTGCCGCTCTCGCTCCGCCTCGGCATCCTCGGGATGACCGGACTCACCGCGTACGTCGGGCTCACCGCCATCGCGGGCATGAAGGAGGGCGACACCGTCTTCGTCTCGGGCGCCGCGGGAGCCGTCGGCTCGGCCGCCGGTCAGATCGCGCGCCTTCTCGGAGCCGAACGGGTCGTCGGATCCGCGGGCTCGGCCGAGAAGGTCGCCCTGCTCACCGAGAAGTACGGCTACGACGCCGCCTTCGACTACCACTCCGGCCCGGTCCGCGAGCAGCTGGCCGAGGCCGCGCCCGACGGGATCGACGTGTACTTCGACAACGTCGGCGGCGACCACCTCGAAGCGGCCCTCGACGCCTTCCGCGACGGCGGCCGCGCGGCGCTCTGCGGAGCGATCGCCGGCTACAACAGCACCGAGAAGACGCCCGGCCCCGACAACATGGCGAACATCATCACCCGCGGTCTCACGCTGCGCGGATTCACGCTGTCCGGCTACCTCGACCACGCGCCGGAGTTCAACCGGCTGATGGCCGGCTGGTTCGCCGACGGAGAGATCGCCTACGACGAGACCGTCGTCGACGGCATCGACCACGCCGTGGACGCGTTCCTCTCGATGATGCGCGGCGGCAACACCGGGAAGATGGTCGTCCGCGTCTAGCGCCGACCCCGTGCGGCGGGCGCGAGGAGGGGGCACCTCCGGACGCCCGCCGCACCCGTCCTCCGCCTCCCTGTCCGGGATCTCCGAGCATGCTCGCGGATCCGCGGGGCCGTTCGGTCCGGGCGGTGGCAGACTGCGGACATGAGCACGTTCTCGCACCGGACCGGCGCCTCCGCGCCGGCAGCAGCAGCACTCGTCCTCGTCCTCTCCGGCTGCGCGGGCAGCGGCGGAGCCCCGTCCGCGCGGACGCCGCTCCCGACGCCGACCGCGACCGCGACCCCGACGTCTTCGCCGACTCGCGCTGCGACGCCGACTCCCACCGTGACCGTGACGGTCACGGCGACCCCCGAGCCCTCGTCGACCGGTTCTCCCGCCGCGGATCCGGCGGCGGCGCGCTGCACGGGCTCCGACCTGACGATGGAGTACCGCCCCGACCCCGACGCGTCGGGTGCCGGGAACAGCGCCTTCGACCTCGTGCTCACCAGCACCTCCTCCTCGGACTGCGCTCTCGCGGGCATCCCCGGCGTCTACGCGACCGACGCCGACGGGAACCGGATCAGCGCGGTCGCCGACGCGTCCGGCCCGAACCCCGATGCTCCCGTGATCCTCGTCCCCGGCGCCCGGGCGGACGTCCGGGTCGCCTGGCACTCCCCCGGCGCCTACGGCTGCGCGGTCGGGACCTCCGCGTTCCTCGTCGCCGAGGTCCTCGACGCCCCGGACGGCGCGGTCCGCGCCCCCGCCGAGCTCCAGGTGTGCACCGACGGCACCGTGATGATGGACGCGTCCGCCTACACGCTGCTCTGAGCCCTCGCCGAGCGCGCACGCCTCCTGCGCGGCCCGCTCACCGGGCGCGACCCCTTGACCGGGCGCGGCGCAGCCGGGACCCTCGCACTACACGCCCCCACCCCACCCCGGAGGTCACCATGAAGGTCGGCTCACTCGTTCTCCGTCTCGCCGTCGGCGGGCTCTTCGTCGGACACGGTCTGCAGAAGCTGCGGGGCTCGTTCGACGGCCCCGGCCTCGACGGCACCGAGCAGATGATGTCGAGCCTGGAGATGCACCCGGCCCGGCGCAACGCCGTCGCCGCAGCGGTGACCGAGACGGCCGGAGGCGCCGCTCTCGCCCTCGGCGCCGCGACTCCGCTCGCCGCCGCCGGACTCGTCGCCACGATGGTCACCGCCGTGCGCAAGGTGCACTGGAGCAACGGCCTGTGGAACGCGGGCGGCGGGTGGGAGTACAACGCCGTCCTCGTCGCGGCGACGGCCGCGATCGTCGCGGACGGCCCCGGCGCGCTCTCGTTCGACGCCCTGATCGGCAAGCGCAAGTGGGGAGCCGGCTGGGCGCTGTTCGCCCTGATCGGCGGAGCGGCTGCGTCGACCGCCCTGATCGAGGCCGGCCGACGCGCCGCGCCGGTCGGAGCGGGCACCTCCGGCTCCGACGACGGCGGGTCGGACGACGACGGCGCCGACTCGACCGCCTCGTAGCCCCGCTCCCCGCACTGTGCGGGCGCGGTAGCGTCGGAGGCGTGACCGAGACACGCGCCTCCGACCCCGACCGCCCCGAGACCGACGCGCTCGCCCTCTGGCTCGCGGCGGTCGAGCGCCTCGACGCTCAGGACGACCCGGACGGCGTCGTCGAGCGGATGCGCGTCCTCGCAGCCCGCTACCCGGGACACGACGGAATCGCCGCTTTCGAGCTGGGCGGCGCCCTCGACAGCGCGGGACACGAGGCGGAGGCGGCGGTCGAGTACGAGCGCGCCCTCGCAGCCGGCCTGGATGACGAGCGGCGGGCGCGGTTGACGATCCAGTACGCCTCGACACTCCGGAACCTCGGCCGCACCGATGAGGCGATCGACCTCCTCGCCGGCGCCGCCGCGCACCCAGCGGTGGGCTCCGCGCGGGAGGTGTTCCTCGCGCTCGCCCTGCACAGCGCCGGGCGCGTCGACGAGGCCCTGCGGATCGCGCTGGAGGCGCTTGCTCCGGGGCTCCCCCGGTACCAGCGCTCCGTCCGCGCCTACGCCGCCGCCCTCACCGACCCCGAGCAGTAGCGCGGACGGCTCCTCCGCCCGGAGGCTCGGCGCGGCGAGCGCTGAGCCTCCATGGGCGCCGACTCAGTCCTCGAGCAGGATCGCGTCGATCTGCCCCATCGCCTGGCGGAGTCCCTCCTCCATGCCCATCTGGACCATCTGCTCGAGCTGCTCGACCGACTCGAAACGGCTGCTGAGGACCATCCGCGTGCGCCCCGGCTCGATCTCGTCGAGGGTGACCGTGGCCCGGGTGATCCCCAGCGCGTCGACCGGGTCGCCGCGCTCGTCGGCGAAGCCGTCCTCGAACTCGAACCGCGTCGGCTCCTCCACCCGGGTCACGCGCCACCAGCCGCGCGCCTGCTCGCCGTCCGGTCCCGTCATGACGTAGGCGCTCCGTCCGCCCTCGACCGGCTCGTGCCGCTCGAAGGTCGCCGGCCAGGTCGGCGGCCCCCACCAGCGCTCGAGGCGGCGCGGATCCGTCCAGAGGAGCCAGACGCGCTCGATCCCCGCGTCGAACTCGGCGGTCACGGTCAGGGTCAGTTCCTCGATGTCCTTCACGGACTGCAGCACGCTCATCGCGCCTCTCCCTCCAGCAGATCCCGCGCGCCGGTCGGCTCGCGGGTGTCACTCCTCGTCGAGGAGGTCCGACATGCGGTCGATCCTCCCCGCCCACAGCTGCTCGTAGGCGTCGAGCAGGCGCGACGCCCGCCGCACTGCGGCGACCTCGCCCTGCACCAGCTGCTCCCGCCCCCTCCTCCGCTTGCGGACGAGTGCCGCCCGCTCGAGGACGGCCACGTGCTTCTGCACCGCCGCGAACGACATCTCGTAGCGCGCCGCGAGTGCGGAGACGGACTGCTCGCCGACCAGGACCCGGGCGACGATGTCGCGGCGGGTGCTGTCGGCCAGCGCCCGGAAGAGCAGGTCGATGTCGGCGTCCATTCGTACAACCATGTGGTTGCACATTAGGGCCGTCCCCTCCCCCGCGCAAGAGCATCCGTCTCCGGGGCGAGCGCACCGACCGGCGCCCGACCTCAGGCGCTCGCGGCATCGAGGGCCTCGGCAGCGGCCGCGAGCACCCAGTCCGGCAGGGGGCGGGCCGCGAACAGCGAGGCGTAGAGCCGGGCCATCGAGTCGTCGGGGTCGAGCCGCAGCGCCTCGTCGAGGTGGAGCCCCGCGAGGCTCGAGACTCCCCTCGCCCACCAGCACCACGCGAGAACGGTGAGCACGGAGGAGCGCGCCTCCTCCGGCGCCAGCGCGGCGGCGCGGGCGAGGAGCCCGGTCGCCCGCGCCAGACGGCCGCGCTCCGGAGCACGCCCGCTGCCGAGCAGCAGGGCCGACAGCTCGAGGTCGTGGTCGTCGTCCGTTCCGGCGCGGGCGTCGCCCACCGCGCCGGGCGGCACTCCCACTCCTGCCTGCGGGCTCCGCGCGATCCGCACGGTCACGCGGTCGCGGAGGGGCGGCGACTGCAGGGTCCGCACGATCAGTCCTTCGCGGCGGACGTCCCGCGGTCCGCTGAGCCAGCGCTCGACGAGCCGTTCCGTGTCGCCGACCAGGGGCGGCCGGCGGAGCACCTCCGCGACGAGCGCGCGATCCTCCTCGGCGACCGGCGGCAGCACGGAGAGCGCGTCGATGTCCAGTGGCTCGTCGGCCACCGCTCGGGCGAGGACGCCGGTCTCGCTCCGCTCGATCTCGAGGAGCGGACGTGGCCTGCGGCACTCCTCGGCGTCCGTGTAGCGCCCCCATCCGTCGGCGGCGATGCAGGCCACGGCGATGATGTCCAGGCGCGTGCGCCCCAGGCGCCGGAGCACCGCGTGGCCGAGGTCAAGATGCGGGATCCCCCGCTCCTCGGCGTAGCCCGCACGGGTGCAGACCACCACCAGCACACCGGTGGCCCGCGGCATCGTCTCCATCATGGCCGCGCAGCCGCCCGCCAGCGCCTCCGCCTCCATCCCGCGCGGCGTCTCCGGGAGCGGGATCCGGAAGCCTCCCCCGGCGCGCGTGCCGAGGAACGGCACCACCACGACGGACTCCTCCGGACGGATGCCGATGATGGAGGGGACGGCCGCCAGGAGGTCCTGGATCGCGCTCGCCCGCAGGACTTCGGGATCGCGGCGGCGGGACGGAGGAGCAGGGGTTCGCTGTGTGGATGTCATGTCCGACACCCTGCTCGCGTCGCCGGCGGCGCGAGATCCCGCCGGCCCGGACCGGGGAGAACCGGAGCGGATCGGCGCCTGTGGAGGAGCGCTCGGGGCCGGCGGCTCAGCCGGCCGCGGGAGCCCGCAGCACCTTCGCCATCGGCCGTCCCTTCGCGATCTCGTCGATCAGCTTGTCGAGGTACCGGATGCGCTGCATCAGCGGATCCTCGATCGTCTCGACCCGCACGCCGCAGATCACCCCCGTGATCGCCGAGGCCTGCGGAGGCAGGCGCGCCGCCGCGAAGAACTCCTCGAAGGTCGTCCTGCTCTCGAGGTGCCGGGCCAGCTCCTCGTCCGAGAAGCCGGTGAGCCAGCGAACCGCCTCGTCGACCTCCTCCCTCGTCCGGCCCTTGCGCTCCGCCTTCGCCACGTAGGAGGGGGTGCACGTCGGCGAACGCCACGGAGAAGATCCTGCTCATGGCCGGGAAGCGTACTCGCGCGACGCCCGGCGCGGCAGAGGGGCCCGCCCCGCTATCCTCCCCAGTGGCCCTCGCGCCTCCATACCGCAGCCCACAGAGAGAACCACCGTGAGCCTCCTCCGCACCAAGTCCGTCGAGCAGTCGATCGCCGACACCGATGAACCCGAGTACAAGCTCAAGAAGTCGCTGACCGCGCTCGATCTCACGGTCTTCGGCGTCGGAGTCGTCATCGGCGCCGGCATCTTCACCCTCACCGGCCGCGCCGCCCATGACATCGCCGGGCCGGCGATCGTCCTGAGCTTCGTCGTCGCCGCCTTCGCCTGCGCCCTCGCGGCCATGTGCTACGCCGAGTTCGCCTCCACGGTCCCGGTGTCGGGCTCCGCCTACACCTTCTCCTACGCCTCCCTCGGCGAGCTCTTCGCCTGGATCATCGGCTGGGACCTGATCCTCGAGCTGTTCCTCGGAGCGAGCGTGGTCGCGCAGGGGTGGAGCGCGTACCTCGGGTCGCTGCTGCAGCAGCTGGGAGTGACCCTCCCGCCGGCGCTCACCTACGGCGGCGTGGTCGACGTGCCGGCGATCCTGCTCGTCCTCGTGCTCGGCGCGCTGATGACCTTCGGGATCAAGGAATCGCTGCGCGTCAACCTGGTGCTCGTCGCGATCAAGCTGTTCATCGTCCTGTTCGTCATCATCGCGGGCCTGCAGTTCATCAACACCGCCAACTACACGCCGTTCGTCCCCGCCGCCGAGCCCTCGCAGTCCGCGTCCGGTCTGACCCAGCCGCTGCTCCAGTTCCTCTCGGGCATCGAGCCGGCCACGTTCGGGGTCGGCGGCATCATCGCCGGCGCCTCCCTGGTGTTCTTCGCCTACATCGGGTTCGACGTCGTCGCGACGACCGCGGAGGAGACCCGCCGCCCCCAGCGCGACCTGCCCATCGGCATCATCGCCTCGCTGATCATCTGCACGGTCCTGTACTGCGCCGTCGCCCTCGTCGTGACCGGCATGGTCCCCTACCGCGAGCTCGACCCGTCGGCCGCGCTCGCCAACGCGTTCGCCTACCACGGGCAGACCTGGATGGCGACGGTCATCTCGGCCGGCGCCGTCGCGGGCCTGACCACCGTCGTGCTGACGCTGCTGATCGGAGCGACGCGCATCATCTTCGCGATGGCGCGCGACGGGCTCCTCCCCCGGCGCCTGGCCACCGTCCACCCGCGCCTGCGCACGCCGTGGTTCACCTCCGTGGTCGTGACGATCGTCGTCGCGCTGCTCGCCGGCCTCACTCCGATCGGCGTGCTCGAGGAGATGGTCAACATCGGAACGCTCTCGGCGTTCGTGCTGGTCTCGGTCGGCGTCGTGGTGCTGCGCCGCAAGCGGCCCGACCTGAAGCGCGGCTTCCGGGTCCCGCTGAACCCGTGGCTCCCGCTGCTCTCGGCCCTGATCTGCACCTACCTGATGCTCAACCTCTCGATCGAGACCTGGCTGCGCTTTCTGATCTGGCTGGCCGTGGGCTTCGCGATCTACTTCGCCTACTCGCGCAGCCACGCGAAGATCGGCACGAAGCCCTAGGGGGCCAGGCCCACCTTCGGCCTGGCCCAGGAGCGTCCGCGCGTGTCCTTGAGGATGTCGTACTCCACCTCGACGTGCGGCTCGATCGCGCTGTACTTGTCGTTCGGGGCGCCGATCACGAGCTGGAAGCCGAGACCGCGCCACGCACCGATCGCCCGCTTGGTGAAGTGGGCGTCGGCCTTGATCAGCGCCTCGTCCATGAAGACCGGGGCGTACCGGGGGCGGTCGGCTCCCGCGTCGCCGAGCTGGTAGCGCAGCGCCGCTCCGACGATGAAGGCGATCAGCTCCTGCGACTCCCCGCCGGACTTCTCGCCGATGTGGTCGTACAGCGCCACGTGCGCTCGGGTGACGGCGTCCACGCGCTCGGCGCTGACCCGGACGTGGTTGCGGACGTCGACGAGGTCGCCGAAGTCGGGCGCGGTGCGCCGCAGCCGCTGGATGAGCCGGGACATCCGCCGGTAGACCTGCTCGCGCTCCTCCTCCGCGGACACGGCCTGGATCTGCGCGCGCACCTCGCGGAGCTCGCGGCGGAAGCGACGGCGCACCTCCGACTGGTTCTCGCGCGTCGTGATCTGCAGGCGATGGCCGTCGTCGTAGAACGGCAGATCCTGCATGATCACGTTGATCGGCTCGATCCGCTCGCGGATCTCCCTCAGCGAGCGGCCGAGCGTGGAGTCGAAGCTCGTGAGGTCGTTGCCGGAGAGCGTGAGCAGGCTGTCGCGCCACTCGGTCTCGAGCCGGTGCAGGCCGCTGGTCTCGAGGGCGTCGAGCAGCCGCTCGAAGTCGCCCGCGGACGCCTCGGGGTCCGCGAGCAGGTTGGGGTTCGGCCAGCGGTCGAGGAAGCCGGCCATGATCCGGCCGGCGCTCTCGCGCTGCTGCTCGTGCGACTCGGCCGCGGAGCGGCGGTCCTCCGCCAGTCGCTGCGCCGCCGTGGCGAGCGCTGCGTCGAAGCGGACCAGGACGTCCGAGGCGCTGCCGGACGCTGCGGCCTCGGTCAGCGTGAACCGGGCGTCGAGGAAGGCGCGCTGGTCGTCGTCGAGCTCGCGTCCTGCGCGCTCCGCCGCATCGAGAACCGCCTGGCTCGCGTCGACGTCGTCGACCACGACGGCCCACTCCGCCTCGATCCGCTCGCGCTCCACACCGGCGCGCGCGATCTCCTGGCGGAGGCGCTCGAGGCGGCCGCGCAGCCCGTCGATCTGCTCCTGCAGGCCGGCGAGCTCGGGGTTCGCCTCCGCAGCCTCGGCGCCGACCGCCTCCCAGCGCTCCTGCTCGGCGAGCAGCGACTCGACGTCGACCGTCTCCCAGCTCACCAGCGCGAGGCGGGCGTGGCGCGTCATCCGGTCGTCGAGCGCATCGAGGGCCTCCTCCGCCGCCGACGCCGCCGAGACGGACGCCGCGCTGCGGGCCCGGGCCGCCTCGACCAGGGCGTTCAGCTCGCGGAGACGACGGGAGTTGGAGAAGCCGAGGACGTTCGCGGCACCGTGGCCGCCGTGCGCACCGCGCTGCCCCTGCGAGAGCTGACCGGTGAGGGTCAGGGCGAGCCGGTGGCGCCCGAGCTCCGCAGCGCTGTCGACGCACACGTAGCCGAAGCGGTCCTCGAGCCGGTCCTGCAGCCAGCCGGTGAAGGCGGTGGCGCGGTAGTCGAGGCGCCCGGGCAGCGTCTGCGGGTCGAGGCCCCGCACCTCCTCGAGCCCGGTCTCCACGCCCTCGTAGCGGAGCCGGACCGGGAGCCGGAGGGAGTCGATGGCGCGGCGGAAGCGGTCGAGGTGGGCGGAGTCGATCATCAGCGTCGTCGCGAAGCCGCCGAGGGCGAGCGTGAACGCCTCGCGCCAGGGCTCGAACTCGGCACGCACCTCGACCAGCTCGCCGACGAAGGGCAGGTCGTCGGCGGTGAGGCCGGCTGCCTCCGCGATCCGCTCGCGCGCCTCGTGCAGAGGCCGGGGGATGTTGTCCCGACGGTCCGAGGCCGAGCGCTGCTCCGCCTCGAGCTCGGCGAGCTCGCGCGCCGCGGCCTTCCGCTCGGCGACCGCGTCCGACCAGGCCGCACGGGTGCTGCGCTTGGCGTCGGCCGCGCTCGCCGCCCGGGCGAGCACCGCCTCAAACCGCTCGCGGGTGGTCTCCGGCTCGCCGAGAGCGCGCAGGTCCTCCTCGAGCCGGGCGCGGTTCTCGCGCGCCGCGCCCAGCCGCCGCTCCACCTCGCGGAGCTCGCGCTGGGCCGTCTCGAGGCGGTCGCCGCCGGAGGCCCGCAGCACCTCGGCGAGCCCGTCCCGCTCCGACTCCGCCGCCTCGGCGAGGGCCCGCTTCTCGCGGAGCACGGCGTCGACGGCGCGGGTGCGCTCGCGCAGCTCGGCCTCGACGTCGCGCAGCAGGCCGAGGCGCTGCTCAGCGCGCCACAGGGCCGCCGGCGACACCGGGGCATCGAACTCCCCGAGTGCGTCGATGAGGCGCACGCGCTCCGCGGACGCGGCGATGCGCAGGCGCAGGCCCCGCAACGGCTCGAGTGCCGCGACCTGCTGGCGCGCGGTGAGCATCCGCTGCCGGGTGCTCTCGAGCTCGTCGAAGTGGGCGACGACCGCGTCGGCGGAGGCCAGGGTCTCGGGCTCCTCGAGCACGAGCCGCTTGTAGAGGTCGTCGACGGTCGTGATCTGCTGACCGGCCTGGATGCGGGCGAGCAGGCTCATCGCCTTCGATCCGGCTCCCGCCGCTCCGATGCCGAGCACCGCGTGCAGACGCGCCGAGAACTCGCGATCGGTGCCGAGCGGATCCAGGCCCGCCGCGCGCAGCGACGCGTCGGAGAAGCGGTGCGCCGCCGCCCGGTCGAGCGCGGCGAGGTCGACCGGGCCCTCGGCGCTCGCGCGGATCCGCACGGTCTCCTCGAGCACCCGGGAGCCGGCCGGGACGTACCAGGCGCGGACCGCGCTGAAGCGCGAGCCGTCGTGGTCGACCCAGGTCATCGCGACGGCGGTCCAGGTGTCGACTCCGTCGCCGCGCAGGACGCGCATGGTCGTGCCCTCGTCCGTGCGCGACTCGTCGAGCTTGCCGCGCGCGTAGGAGAGGATGTTGCGCTGGTCCTCGCCGCGCGGACGGCCCGTCACTCCGCCGTTCGAGGCGCCGTTGAACGGCGTGGTGTGCGGCATCATCAGGGCGATGTAGGCGTCCATCAGCGTGGACTTGCCGGAGCCGGAACCGCCGCAGAGCAGTGTGGCCCCCGGCGAGAAGCGGACCCGGTGCGCGCCGTCGTAGCCGCCCCAGTTGACCAGCTGCAGGTCCTCGGCGAGCCACTGCTGACCGCGGGAGGCGGCGGGGATCAGGCCGAAGAGGGTGTCGAGCATCGTCATCGGGGGTCGTCCTCCGGGTCGGGGGTGTCGTCGTCGGTCGGGTCGTCGTCCAGCGGCTCGTCGTCCGCGACATCGGCTCCGGGCAGGACGCCGTCCGTGGGCGGGTCCGCGTCCTCGTCAAGGCCGTCGCCCTCGAGCGCGTCGTCGTCCGCCTGCGCCGGGTCGTCCGAGCCGGGCTCCTCGGCGAGCGCCGCGTCTGCGACCACCGAGGAAGCGGCCTCGCCCGCCCGCCCGCGCAGCCAGTCGCTCAGCTCCCGCAGCTTCGGCGCGCTCAGCACGATCTCCACGATCGGGCTGATCCGGTACCGCCCTGCGGACTCCTCGTCGACGATGCCGTCGCGCCCGAGCCGCTCCAGCGCCTTGCGGACCATGCGCTGCCGGCGGGCGGTGTCGCGCTCGGCGTCGGCGAAGTAGCTGAGCACCGTCTGCTCGACCTCCTCGACGTCCACGCGCGCCGACGCCTCGCCGGCCGCCGACTCCCGCTGATGGACCGTGCGCAGGTGCACCAGGACCAGCGTCTCGGCGCGGGTGTAGGGGAGGTCGCGCAGCAGCACCGGCATCTCCACCTCGTCGGAGCGCACCTGCTGCTTGTAGGCGACCCCGCGCTCGTGGTCGACGACGAGCCGCACGAACAGGTCGTTCAGCCGCGACTCGATCAGCTGCCGGTGCTCCTGGAGCACGGCCCACTGCTCGCGGTGGCGGTCGGCGAGGAGGAAGCGGCGCTGCAGCACGTGCACGAGCACCCGGCGCACCTCGGTGTCGAGGACGCCGCGGTCGCCGGGGAAGAGCTCGTCGGGGTCCTCCTCCATCGACACGGGCGCGATGAACGGATCGGCGGCGGGCCCGTCGGTCGCCAGGGTGTCACTCATCGTCGGTCTCCTCCTCGGTGCGGGCGGTCACGGATCCGAAGGCGAAGCGGCGCACGGTCCCGTCGGGTCGGCGCGTGCTCACGACGGAGTAGCCCTCGCGGTCGACGAGGCCCGTCCGGTGCGCGATCTCGAGCAGCCCGAGCAGGTCGACGGGCCGTCGCGTGTCCTCCGGAGCCGCGCTGAACGCGTCCGCCAGATCGAACTCGTCGCCGAGCTCCGCCACGTAGGCCTCCAGCTCCGCGTAGCGGGGACCGCCCCAGGCCCGGCTGTCGTCGCCGACGAACTCGGCGTCGCCGTCGTCTCCGGCCAGGGGCGCCGGCCCGCCGGCCGGACGCACGTCTCCCAGGGTCTGGCGCAGGTGGCCGATCCCGGCGACGGGCAGGTGCCGCAGCGGCGTGACCGGCGCGTCCGGCGAGATCCCGCCCGTCCACTCCTGGAGCCCCGCCATCACGTCGCGCAGCAGCTCGTCCACCTGGCGGTCGCGAGCGGGGTCGTGGGTGCGGACCTGGCCCGTGATGACGTGGGACGCGCGACGCTGCGCGGTCAGGACCTCCTGCACGCCCAGCTCCACCCGGCGGCCGATCGCGGCCAGCTCCCCGCGCTGGGCCGGGTCCATCAGGCGGGAGAACGGCTGCACGAGCACCGTGTGGAGCTGGTCGGCGAGCGCGTCGATCCGCTCGGGGTCGCCCAGGAGGCGGAGGGCTCCGGCGAACGCACGGCCCTCGCTGGTCGCCTGCATCACGTGCTGCCCGCGCTCGAGGTACTCCCGCAGCACCTCGCCGGTCGGGCGGACGTCGCGGCGCAGATCCGCGACCACGTCGCGCTGCATCGCCTTGATCGACTCCGCCACCCGCGCGAAGTCGGCCGGCAGCTCGCGGGCGAGGTGCACCACGTTCTCGGCCTCCTCCAGGAGCTGCTCGTCGTCGGCCGGCTCGAGACCGGCGCCCTCCTCGAGGGCGGCGATCTCGACGTCCAGGCGCGCCCGCTCCTCGCGGAGCCGCGAGAGCCGGGCCTCCGGGTCGGGCTCGACGTCCGCGGCCAGCCGCTCGACCGCCTCCAGCAGAGTGCGCACCCGCGAGTTCGAGACGCGCGTGCGTCCGCCTCCGGTGCGCCCGGTGATCTCGAGGGCGCTCACGGCGTGGGCGCTCAGCCGGTAGACCTCGGCCTCGCCCTCGATCTGCGGCACGAGCCAGCCGACGCGGACCCAGTAGCGGCACACCTCGCGCGCCGTGCCGCTCGGCAGAGCGCGCTCGCCCTCGTCGTACCCGGCCGAGCGCAGCTCCTCGAGCAGCTCCCCCACCTCGGCGTGCGCGTCGGCGACCGCCACGGCCTGCCGGTCGACGGTGAACACGAGCGACAGGGCGGCGACGACGAACGGCGCGTAGCGGCCGTGGAGGAGATCGAGTGTCGGCGTCCGGAAAGCGCCGAGGGAGCGCAGGTAGGCGGCCTCGGCGCGGGAGTTCGACATCGCCCTCAAGGATAGGCGGCGGGCCGGCATCGCGCGGACGAGGCGCCAGGGGCCGTCCCGCTCGCGGACCCGACCTCCTCGGCCCGCCCCGATCCTGCGAGCGGCAGGACGACGGCAGCCGCTCCTCGCCGTTCCGCCGGGGTCGCGATCGCATCGACGCGAGATTCGCCCGACGCCGTCACCGGCCGACAGCCGCCACCCCGCCCGCCGAGCTCTGCGGCACCGGTCCGCACCTCCACAGAGAGAACCCGGTGACCGCGGAGGCGTGCTCCCCCGACTCCGTCGCCGCCGGCCCCCACTCCTGCAGCTCGGTGCACCCGTCAGCCACCACGGCCTTCCGCACCGACTCGGTCGGCGGAGCGGAGTTCTTCAGCACCAGCAGAGGCGTGCGTCCTGCCGCGATCATCCGGGTGACGTCCTGCTCGGTGAAGACCCGCGCCTGGCCGGAGTAGCCGCCGTCGGTGAGCACGCTCGCGCCGGTCGCCGTGATGATCGGCGCCGAGATCGCCCAGGAGTCGGTGAGGAACAGGGGCGCGCCGTCCACCCCGCCGCCGGCGGCACGAGCGGCGGCGACCAGGCCGGTCTCGTCGGCGGTCATCGAGTCGTGCCCGCCGACCGCGTCCGGCGATGAGACCGCGAACGGAGCCGAGGTCTCGGCCCGCTGCGGGAAGCGCAGGCCGACGAGCGCGTCGCCGCCCGACCCGTCGAGGGACGCGTCGAGCACCTGCAGGCTGAACGCGACCGGCCCGGCCAGGATCACGACCGCTGCCGCGAGCGCGACGGGACGACGGCGGGCCGCTTCCCTCCGGCTCCCGACCGCTCGCTCCACCGCACCGCCCCTCCGTCGCCGCGCCGCCACCGCGACCACGACGAGCCCTGCTCCGGCGAGCGCCGCGAACGGCAGGCCCAGCACCGCGGGCAGCTGCCCGCCCACGGCGAGCACCGCGCTCCACGCCGTCTGCGCGACGAGGAGGAGCGGCAGCACCAGCCGCGCGACGACCCGGGTCGACGCGAGCAGCCGCACCGCTTCCGCCCAGCCCAGCGCCGCGAGGAGCGCCAGCTGCACTCCGATCGCCGCGACGTAGGCGGTGTGCGGCACCGTCGCCACCGAGAGCACCGCCGCCGCCGTCGCCAGCCACACCGCGGTCAGGACCAGGAGGGCGAACGGACCGCGGGTGCTCCCCCGCCGCGGCCGCCAGCGCACCGCCCCCAGGATCAGCCCCGCGAGCGCCGCGGGATACAGCCAGCCGACCTGCGTCGCGTACTGCGCGAGCAGAAGCTTCACCGGCGACGATCCCGCCGCTCCGCCCATCGCCGCGACGTGGGCGGACGCGACGACGGCGCCGGGCACCGCGCCCGAGATCAGCCGGTCGAGCCCGTTGAACCCGAACACCATCGCGAACACGTCGTTCCCCGTCGACCCGTCGATGTACGGCCGGCCGCCCGCAGGCACCGCCTGGATCGCGACCGTCCACGCCACGGAGGCGCCCACCGCGACGGCCAGGAGCCCGCCCGCCCAGGCGAGGGCTCGGCGCCACCCGCGCACCCCGACGAGAGTCGCCACCACGAGCGCCGGCAGGACGAACCAGGCCTGCATCATCTTCGCCTGGAAGCCGATCCCGATGGACAGCCCGGTCATCAGGAGCGGCCACCACCGCCCGGTCAGCACCGCGCGCTGCCACCACACCAGCGCCACGGCGAGTGCCGCCGTGAGCAGCCCGTCCTCCATCGGGTGCCCGAACATCGACACGAAGATCGGCGTGCTCGCCGCCGCTGCCGCCGCGACCAGCCCGAGCCCCCGGCCGCCCCACCGGAGCCCGAGGACCGAGCACGCCGCGACCGTGATCAGCCCCTCGATCAGCTGCGGCAGCGCGATCGACGACGTCGACATGCCGAACAGCCGGATGCTCAGCGCCTGCGGCACCGCGAACCCCGCCAGCTTGTCCAGCGTCACCGTGGCAGCGGGATCGAAGGCTCCGAACGCCAGCGCGTGCCACGACTCCGACATCGACCGTGCCGCCGCCTCGTAGAAGACGGCGTCTCCGCCCCGGGCGAGATTCCAGCCGGTGAGGACCGTCGAACCGCACAGGATCGCGAGGAGGGTGAGCCGCGCCCACCGGGGTTCGCGCCACCAGCGGGCGAGCGGAGCGGAGTGGGTCACGTCCACCGACGCTAGGGAGCCGGCCTGCCGCCGCCCTTGCGGGCGGTCGGGGAGACGCCGTGCATGCCGCTCCGGCTTCTCAGTCCGGACGCCGCCGGCACGGCCGACGACCAGGAAGGGTGCCGCGCCGCCCCGGTGACCCTCTAGGGTGCGGACATGCCCCGCTCCATGGCCGACCTCTCCTTCCGCCGCGCCCAGTGGGAGCAGCGCTATGCACCGCACGTGGCTCCCGTGAACCGCTGGGTCGACGAGCTGCGGAACCCCTACGGACGCGGCTGGCTGCCCTACGTCGCTCCCCTGCACGGCGGAGTGGAGGCGCGCGTCCTCAGCGTCCTCCGCGATCCCGGCCCCGCCACCCAGGACGGCGTCGGAAGCGGCTTCCTCTGCACCGAGAACGACGACCCGACGGCGGAGCTCATGGCCGGGCTGATGGACGAGGTGGGCCTCGCCCCCGCCGACCTGCTGCCGTGGAACGCCTACCCCTGGTACATCAACCAGGCGCCGAACGCCGAGCAGCTCGACGCCGGCGTCGAGACCGTCCTGCATCTGCTCGCGCTCGCCCCCGACGTCGAGGTGGTCCTCCTGCAGGGCGGCGACGCCGATCACGGCTGGCGGCGCCTCCTCAGGCGGCACCCGGCGATCGAGCGCGAGCGCGGCCTCACGGTGATCCGCACCTTCCACCCGTCGCGACAGGCACTCTGGGCACGAGATCCCGCCGAGCGGGAGGCGCGCTCCGCCCGACGTCGCGAGGCCTTCGCCGAGGTCGCCGCAGCGCTCCGGTGAGCGGCCCGCAGCCTCACGACGAGGCCCGGAAACGACGGAAGCCCTGACGACGACCAGTGGTCTCATCAGGGCTTTCCGTCGGGCTGACAGGATTTGAACCTGCGACCCCTTGACCCCCAGTCAAGTGCGCTACCAAGCTGCGCCACAGCCCGTGGCAGACCGGGCCGAGGCCCGGGCAACTCGACTACCTTAGCGGATGCCGACGCCGGAAGTGAAAACGAGCGGGCCCCGTAGACTCGCTGCGCGGAACGCGTCGGCACGGGTCGACGCGCCGTCGGCAGCTCGGGAGGCGTCAGCAGTGGATGCGCGGCAGAAGCGATCACAGGTGGCCCTGCACCGGGCCATCATCGAACTCGCGACCGGCCGCGACGTCGCCACCCTCACCGTCTCCGAGATCACGGATCTCGCCGGCGTGAACCGCTCCACCTTCTACGCCCACGCCTCCTCCGCCGCAGAACTGCTCTGCGCCGCCCTGCGGGACGAGCTCGACGCGATCCGCGAGGGCTACCTGCAGCAGCTCCGGAGCGGCGCCGCGACCGACGCCAGCATCCGCGAGGGCACCTCCCGCGTCCTCGGCCACCTGGACGGCCACCGCGACCTCTACCTCCGCGCCTTCGACGCCCCCGGCGGCGACTCGGGCCTCCGCGCGATGCTCGCGGGGCACTTCCGCACCGCCGTCTCCGCGACGCTCGACACCGGGATCCTCGACGTCCCGGCCGCGGACGCACCGCTCGGGTTCCTCGAGAACGCGACGGCCTCGTTCCTCGCGGCGGGCTCCGTCGGCCTGATGGAGCAGTGGCTCCGCCTGCCCGCGCCCCGCGATCCCGGCAGCTACCTCGCCGCCTACCGACGGCTCCTGCCGCCGTGGTGGCCCTTCGCCACCGGCGACTGACCGACCTCCCGGCCCTGCCGACGCCCGCTCGGAGAGACGACCGCCCGGTTCGAGGGAAGCCGCTGGGCCTCCGGCAGCGCCGCGCCGCCCGTCACTCCCGCTCGAGACGAGTGCGATCTGCTCGACCGAGACGCACCGGAGCGGCATCCGCCCCCGCGACTCGACGACCGCTCCTCCCGGAGACGCGGACGGCCCGCGGGAGGAGCTCCCACGGGCCGGACACGGTGCGGCTGCGCTCAGCGCGCGCGCTTCTCGCGGACGCGCATGTTGACGTTCACCGGCGACCCCTGGAAGCCGTAGATCTCGCGCAGGCGGCGCGCGATGTAGCGGCGGTAGCCCGGGTCGAGGAACCCGGTCGTGAAGAGGACGAATGTCGGCGGGCGCGACGAGGCCTGCGTGCCGAAGAGCACGCGGGGCTGCTTGCCTCCGCGGAGGGGGTGCGGGTGCGCCGCGGTGAGCTCGGCGAGGAACGCGTTGAACTTGCCCGTCGGGATGCGCGTGTCCCACGACTCGAGGGCGAGCTCGAGCGCCGGCACGAGCTTCTCGAGGTGGCGGCCGGTGCGGGCCGAGATGTTGACGCGGGGCGCCCACGCCACGTGGGCGAGGTCGGTCTCGATCTCGCGCTCGAGGTAGCGGCGGCGCTCGTCGTCGAGGAGGTCCCACTTGTTGAAGGCGAGCACGAGCGCCCGGCCCGACTCCAGCACCAGGTCGATGATGCGGACGTCCTGCTCCGAGATCGGCTGCGAGACGTCGAGGACGACGACGGCGACCTCGGCCTTCTCGAGCGCGGTCGAGGTGCGCAGCGACGCGTAGAAGTCGGCGCCCTGCTGGAGGTGCACGCGGCGGCGGATGCCCGCGGTGTCGACGAAGCGCCAGACCTTGCCGGCGATCTCGACCTGCTCGTCGACCGGGTCGCGCGTGGTGCCGGCGAGCTCGTTGACGACGACCCGCTCCTCCCCCGCCGCCTTGTTGAGCAGGCTGGACTTGCCGACGTTCGGGCGGCCGAGGATCGCGACGCGGCGCGGTCCGCCGACCTCGCGCTTGGCGACGGCCGACTCCAGAGGGAGCTTCTCGAGCACCGCGTCGAGCAGGTCGGCGACGCCGCGGCCGTGGACGGCCGAGACGGGGCGGGGCTCGCCCAGGCCGAGCGACCACAGCGAGGCGGCGTTCGGCTCCTGGCGGGCGTCGTCCACCTTGTTGGCGGCGAGGAAGACCGGCTTCTTCGTCTTGCGCAGCAGCTTCACGACGTGCTCGTCGGTCGCGGTCGCGCCGACGTTCGCGTCGACGACGAAGATGACGGCGTCGGCGAGGTCGATGGCGATCTCGGCCTGCATGGCGACGGAGGCGTCGATGCCGCGGGCGTCGGGCTCCCAGCCGCCGGTGTCGACGATGGTGAACGCCCGGTCGATCCACTCCGCCTTGTAGGACACGCGGTCGCGCGTGACGCCCGGGGTGTCCTCGACGACGGCCTCGCGGCGGCCGAGGATGCGGTTCACCAGCGCGGACTTGCCGACGTTGGGGCGGCCCACGATCGCCACGACCGGGAGGGCGGGGAGGTAGCGGACCTCGTCCGAGTCCTCCCCGGCGAACTCGAGGAGGTCGAGGTCCTCCTCGTCGAGGTCGTAGTCCTCGAGTCCGCTCCGGAGCGCCTGCGCGCGTGAGGAGGCGAGCTGCTCGTCGAGGTCGCCGAGGCGCTCGACGAGGTCGTCGTCTCCGAAGTTCAGCTCGTCGTCACCGACGTGCGTGTCCTGTGCCATGACCGGCCCTTGCTCTCGAAGTTCGGACCTCGGCGACGACCGCGTCGACGGTCTGCTCGAAGTCGAGATGAGTGGAGTCGAGAAGAGTGACTCCTTCTGCGGCGTTCATGAAGTCGACCACCTGCAAGTCGGCGCGGTCCCTCGACCGCAGCGCCTGACCTGTCGCCTCGGCGGATTCCGTGGTGACCTCGCGCGAACGCCTAGCCATTCTAGCCTCTTCGCTCGCCGTCAGCAGGATCCGGACCGGAGCGGTCGGTGCGACGACCGTCGTGATGTCGCGGCCCTCGACGATGATGCCCTCCCGACGCGTCTCGCCGATGATCCTCCGGAACAGCAGTGTGATCCTCCGACGGACCTCGGGAACCTTCGCCACGGCCGAGACGCGCGCGGTCACCCGGGGCTCGCGGATGGCGGCGGTCACCTCGGTCGGACCGACCCACACCGAGTACGACTCGGGGTCGGTGCCGATGGAGTAGTCGAAGCCGTCGAGCGCGTCGACGACCGCGTCCTGGTCCTCGAAGTCGAGGCCGCGGTCGAGCCCGTGCCAGGCGAGCGCGCGGTAGGCCGCTCCCGTGTCGAGGAACTCGAAGTCGAGGCGGCGGGCGGCAGCCCTCGACACGCTGGACTTGCCGCTGCCGGCCGGGCCGTCGATGGCGACCACGACGGCCTCGCCGAAGTCGCCCTGCTCGGCGGCCTCGGAGCGCGCCTCGCGCTCGGGAGCCGCGCCCCCGTCCTCCGGGATGCTCTGCTGTGCCCGGCGGGCGGGCGTCATCCTGTTCAGGCCGCCCTCCTGCCTGTTCTGCTCGGTGCTCATCCGGCGATCCTCCAGCCGCGTAAGGTCAGTTCTTCGGTCAGCGGCGCGACCGCCTCGGGCACGACCGAGATCTCGGCGAGACCCACTCGACGCCCCTGCGCGTGCTCGAGGCGCACGTCCTCGAGGTTGACGCCCGCCTCGCCGATCTCCACCAGGAGCCGCGCGAGGGTTCCGGGAGAGTCGTCGACGAGGACGATCAGGGTCGAGAAGCGCTGGTCCTGGCCGTGCTTGCCGGGCAGGCGCGCCACTCCGGCGTTGCCCGCGGCCAGGTGCTCGGCGAGCACGCGGCGCGAGCCGGGCGCCTCGAGGTCGCGGAGCGCGTCGGCGACCGCGGCGACGTCGTCGCGGAAGGCGTCGAGCACCGCGACGACGTGCTCGCGGTTCGCGGCCAGGATCTGCATCCAGAGCTCGGGGGCCGATGCCGCCAGGCGCGAGACGTCGCGGACGCCCTGCCCGGCGAGGCGGAGCGCCGCGTTCGGGGCGTCGAGGAGGCGCTGGCCGAGCAGTGACGAGATCACCTGCGGGGCGTGCGAGACGAGGCCGACCGACAGGTCGTGCTCCTCCGGGTCCATCTCGACGATGGTGCCGCCGAGGTCGAGAGCGAGGCCCTCCACCCTTGCGAGCGCGTCGGGCGCGGTCTCGCCGTCGCGGCAGATCACCCAGGGTCTGCCGACGAAGAGGTCTCCCCGCGCGGCGACCGGTCCGCCGCGCTCGCGGCCGGCCATCGGGTGCGAGCCGATGTAGCGGGCGAGGTCGACGCCTCGGGAGCGCAGCTCGCGCAGCGGCTGGGTCTTGACGCTCGCCACGTCGGTGACGACGGCTCCGGGGTGCGCCGCGAGCTCGCGCTCGACGACGCTCGCGGTGACGTCAGGGGGGACGCAGACGACGACGACGGAGGGCCGGTCGTCGGCGGAGGCGGCGCGGCCGGCCCCGTAGTCGATGGCGAGGGAGAGGCTCGCGGGCGAGGCGTCGTCGAGGACGACGTCGATCCCGCGGGAGGCGAGGCCGAGGCCGATGGAGGCGCCGAGCAGTCCGGAGCCGACCACCCGCACCGTCCCGGTCGTCCGCATCGCGGGCGGCGCGGGGTGCAGGAGCTCGTTCACCCCGACAGCCTAGCGATCGGCGCGGCGCTGCTTGTCGGCGCCGGACCGGCGCGGAGGACCGTCGCTCCGCCCGCCGCCGGCGGAGGAGCCGCCGCGATCGGACGACCGTCCCGCCGAGCCGCCGCGGTCGGACGACCGTCCGGACGATCCGCCGCGATCCGAGGATCGCCCGGCCGAGCCGCGCTCCGCCGGGGCGACGTGCTCGCCGCTGTCAGGCCGGGGCCGCCGCGCACCCGCGCTCGCCTTCTTCGAGGGGACCGCGGGAGCGGCCGCCACCGCCTCGCCGCCCTGCCGCGCGATCGTGAGCAGCGCGCCCAGCTCCTCCCGGGTCAGGTCGCGCAGATCGCCCGAGCGCAGGGTGCCCAGGTGCAGCGGCCCGAACTGGCGCCGGACGAGCTCGATCACCGGGTGGCCGACAGCCGCCATCATCCGGCGGACGACCCGGTTGCGACCGGAGTGCAGGGTGATCTCGACGAGCGAGGCGTTCGAGCGGCCCTCCGGCCGGCCGAGGAGACGCGCCTTGTCGGCGGCCACCGGTCCGTCGTCGAGCTCGATCCCGGAGGTCAGCGTCGCGATCGTCTGCGGGAGGACCTGCCCGTGCACCTTCGCGATGTAGGTCTTCGTCACTCCGAACGACGGGTGCGCGAGGACGTGGGCGAGCTCGCCGTCGTTGGTCAGCACCAGCAGTCCCGAGGTCTCGGCGTCGAGGCGCCCGACGTTGAACAGCCGCTCCTCGAAGTTCTTCGTGTAGAGGCTGAGGTCGGTGCGTCCGTTCTCGTCCGCCAGCGAGCTGACGACGCCGATCGGCTTGTTGAGCATGACGTAGCGGCGCGAGGTGTCCAGCTGCACCGCGACCCCGTCGACCTCGATCCGGTCGGTCGCCGGATCGATGCGGCGGCCGAGCTCGTCCGCCACCTCGCCGTTGACGCGGATCCGCCGCGCCACGATCATCTCCTCGACCACTCGTCGGGAGGCGACCCCCGCTGCCGCGAGGACCTTCTGCAGTCGTTCGCCGTCGGGGCCGCTGTCAGGCGCGCTCATCGAATCCGTCTCTTCCGTCGCTCAGTAGGGGGGAGATCTTCGGCAGCTCGTCGAGCGAGGTGAGGCCGAGGTGCACGAGCAGCTGCTCGGTGGTGCCGTAGAGGACCGCGCCCGTCTCGGGGTCGTGGCCGACCTCCGCGATGAGGCCGCGGCCGAGGAGGGTGCGCGCGACGGAGTCGACGTTGACCGCGCGGATCTGCGCGACCTGACCGCGCGAGACCGGCTGCTTGTAGGCGATCACGGCGAGCGTCTCGAGCGCCGCCTGCGAGAGCCGCGTCGGGTTCTGCGTCAGGACGAAGTCCTTGACCACCGGGTCGTACTCGCGGCGCACGTAGATCCGCCAGCCGGCACCGACCTCGCGCAGCTCGAAGCCCCGGCGGATCGCCCCGTCGGCGCCATCGTAGTCGGCGACCAGGCGCTCGATCGACTGGCGGACCACGGCGATCGGCCTCGACAGCGCGGTCGCGAGGGAGGCGAGCGGCTGCGGCTCGTCCGCGACCATCAGGATCGCCTCGATCGCCCGGTCGATCTCGAACGCGACGGTCCCGGGGCCGGCGTCAGGAGTCATAGTCGGCTCCGAGCGCGGCGAGGCTCGCATCGCTCCACTGCTCGGCGACCCAGCGCAGCGTGAGCTCGCCGAGCGGCTCCGGCTGGTCGAACGAGATCGCGGCGTGCCGGTAGAGCTCGAGCACGGCCAGGAAGCGCGCGACGATCACGCCCTTCTCGTCGGCGTCCGCGATCAGCTCGCCGAAGGTGGCCCTCCCGCGGGCGCGCAGCATCGCCACGACGTGCGCGGCCTGCTCCCGGATGCTGATCTGCGGGGCGTGCAGGTGGTCCAGGCCCACCGTCGGCAGCTCGCGCGGAGCGAGGGCGACGGTCGCGAGGGCGGCGAAGTCGGCGGGCGACAGGGTCCAGACGAGCTCCGGCTGCGCGGACCGGTACTCCTCCTCCAGAGGCACGTCCCGCACGTGGCGGGCGGTCTCGATCGCGATCCGCTCGGCGAACCACGACGACACCTGCTTGAAGGCGCGGTACTGCAGGAGCCGAGCGAACAGCAGGTCTCGCGCCTCCAGCAGCGCCGCGTCCTCGGCGTCCACGAGCTCGCCCTGGGGCAGGAGTCCGGCGATCTTCAGGTCGAGGAGCGTCGCGGCGACGACGAGGAACTCCGACGCGCGGTCCAGCCCCTCGAGCGAGTCGATCCCGTGCAGGTACGAGAGGAACTCGTCCGTCACGGCGCTCAGCGCGATCTCGGTGATGTCGACCTGCTGCTTCGCGATGAGGCTCAGCAGGAGGTCGAACGGACCCTCGAAGTTGGTCAGCGCGAGGTGGAACCCGGTGGGAGCGGCGCGCTCCTCGAGGAGGACCTCAGGCGACCGCGCCACGCGAGATCAGCTCCCTGGCGAGCTTGCGGTACGCCTTCGCGGCGTTGTGCTCGGGCGCGAACTGGGTGATCGGGACGCCGGACACGCTGGCGTCCGGGAACTTCACCGTGCGGCCGATCACCGTCTCGAGCACGCTGTCGCCGAAGGCGTCGACCACCCGGTCGAGCACCTCCCGCGAGTGCAGGGTGCGGGAGTCGTACATCGTGGGCAGGATGCCGTCGAGCTCGATCACCGGGTTGAGCCGGTCGCGGACCTTGTCGATCGTCTCGATCAGCAGGGCGACGCCGCGCAGCGCGAAGAACTCGCACTCGAGCGGGATGAGGACGCCGTGGCTCGCGGTGAGCGCGTTGACCGTGAGCAGACCCAGCGAGGGCTGGCAGTCGATCAGGATGACGTCGTAGTCCGCGCTCACCTTGCGGAGCACGCGAGCGAGGATCTGCTCGCGCGCGACCTCGTTGACGAGATGGACCTCGGCGGCGGAGAGGTCGATGTTGGCCGGGATGACGTCCAGGCCCGGCACGCGGGTCCTCCGGATCGCCTCGGCCGGGTCCTTCACGGTGCCGAGGAGCAGGTCGTAGATCGTGATGGCGTCGTAGGTCGTGACCCCGAGGCCGGCCGAGAGGGCGCCCTGCGGGTCGAAGTCGATGGCCAGCACGCGGCGGCCGTACTCGGCGAGGGTCGCGCCCAGGTTGATGGTCGTCGTCGTCTTGCCGACGCCGCCCTTCTGGTTGCAGAGCGAGATGATCCGAGCGGGGCCGTGACCGGTGAGCTCCACCGGCAGCGGGAAGTCGCGCAGGGGGCGGCCGGTCGGGCCGAGCGTCGGGGCTTCGAGACCGGTGAGCTCGGCCTTGTCGTCCGTCTTGCGTGTCACCTGCGTCGTCCTCGCTTCCGTGGCGGCGTGCGCTCCCGCGCGGCCTCCGACGAGTGTACCGGCGCCCCGCTCCCCGGCCGCCGCGCCCCGCCGCGCGGGGCCGCGGCTCTAGCGCCGCGCTCGCGGGTGCGCGGACGTGTAGACGTCCCGGAGCGTGTCCGCCGTCACCAGCGTGTAGATCTGCGTCGTCGCCACCGAGGCGTGCCCGAGGAGCTCCTGCACCACGCGGACGTCGGCACCGCCCGCGAGCAGGTGGGTCGCGAAGGAGTGCCGGAAGGTGTGCGGCGAGATCTCCCGGTCCAGCCCGGCCTTCTCGGCGACGGCGCGGATGACCAGCCAGGCGCTCTGCCGCGACAGGCGGCTCCCGCGGACCCCCAGGAAGAGCGCCGGCGTCGCGCGCCCCCTCCGCGAGAGCTCGGGCCGCGCACGCACGAGGTACTCGTAGACCGCCTCGCGGGCGAAGCGGCCGAGCGGCACCATCCGCTGCTTGGACCCCTTGCCCGTCAGCCGCACCACCTCCGCGGCGACCACGTCGTCGACGTTCAGGTCCACCGCCTCCGAGATGCGCGCGCCCGTCGCGTAGAGCAGCTCCAGCAGGGCCCGGTCCCGCAGGTCCGCGAGCTCCTCGCCGCGCGCCGCGTCGAGCAGCGCCGCCATCTGCTCGACCGTGACCGCCTTCGGCAGGGTCATCGGGATCTTCGGCGGCACCACGTCCCGGGCAACGTCGTCCGCGACGACCCCCTCCTCGAGGGCGAAGCGGTGCAGCCCTCGGACGCTCGAGAGGATCCGTGCGCGCGAGCTCGCCGCGAGCGGCCGCTCCGGGCGTGCGGCCAGCCAGGAGGAGAACTCCCCCACGTCGACCCGTCCGAGCTGCGCCAGATCGACGGTCCCGCGCTCCTCGAGCCAGCCGAGGTAGAGCTCCAGGTCGCGCCGGTAGGCCGCGAGCGTGTGCGCCGAGAGCCCGCGCTCCACGCTCGCCTGCCGGAGGTACGCCTCGGCGCAGGCGCGGGGACTCACCCCCGGGGGTGGCGGACCCGCGGGTGGCGCGTCCACGGCGAGGACGCGTCGCCCAGCCCGTCCCAGCCGCGCGAGCGGAACGCGTGCGCCGCGAGCACCGCGATCGTCAGCGAGGGGTTCTGCACCCGGCGGGCGAGGACCGCCTCGACCGCCTCGTCCAGCGGCACCCACCGCAGCTCCATGTCGGCCTCCTCCGCCTCGCGGTCGAAGGCGGAGCCTGTGGACGAGAGCCCGCGGGCCAGGTAGATCCGGATGACCTCGTCGCTGCCGCCCGGCGAGGTCGCGAACTCCGAGAGCAGGTCCCAGCGCTCGGCCTGCAGGTCCGTCTCCTCGCCCAGCTCCCGCTGAGCGGCGACCAGCGGATCCTCGCCCTCGACGTCGAGCAGGCCGGCCGGGATCTCCCACTCGCGGGTGCGGACCGGGTGCCGGTACTGCTTGATCAGGGCGACGCGGTCCTCGTCGTCGAGGGCCAGCACCGCGACGGCTCCCGTGTGATCGAGGAACTCCCGGCGCAGCTCGCCGCCGCCGTAGCGGAACGTCTCCGCGCGGACGCCCCAGACCATCCCGTCGAAGACGCGCTCACTGGTCAGGACCTCCGGCTCGACGAGCTCGTCCGACAGCGGCTCACTCATCGGCGCCCGCCTCCGATGCCGGGAAGAGGCGCGAGGCCTCCTGGCGCTCGAGGGCGGCGGTCACGAGGCCGCGGAAGAGCGGGTGCGCGGCGTTCGGGCGCGAGCGGAGCTCCGGGTGCGCCTGCGTGCCCACGTAGTAGGGGTGCTTCTCGCGGGGCAGCTCGACGTACTCCACGAGGTGGCCGTCGGGCGAGAGGCCGGAGAACCAGAGCCCCGCCTCGGCGATCCGGTCGCGGTAGCGGTTGTTGACCTCGTAGCGGTGCCGGTGGCGCTCGGCCGCCTCAGGTGCGCCGTACACCTCGGCGACGATCGAGCCCTCGGCGAGCTCGGCCGTGTAGAGGCCGAGGCGCATCGTGCCGCCCATGTCCCCGGACGCGAGGATCTCGACCTGCTCGGCCATCGTCGCGATGACGGGGAACTCCGTCTCCGGGTCGAACTCCGACGACGAGGCCCCCTCGAGGCCGGCCTCGTTGCGGGCGTACTCGATGACCATGCACTGCAGGCCGAGGCAGAGCCCGAGGGTCGGTATCCCGTTCTCCCGCGCGAAGCGCAGCGCGCCGAGCTTGCCCTCGATGCCGCGGATGCCGAAGCCGCCGGGCACGCAGATGCCGTCGAGCTCGGAGAGCGCCTTGGCCGCAGCCTCGGGGTCCTCGAGCCCGTCGGAGGCGATCCAGCGGATGGCGACCTTCGTCTGCTGCGCGAAGCCGCCGGCCCGCAGAGCCTCCGTCACGGAGAGGTAGGCGTCGGGCAGGTCGATGTACTTCCCGACCAGGCCGATGGTGACCTCGTGCTTGGGCTCGTGCACGGCCTCGAGCAGTCGCGACCAGCCGTCCCAGACGACCTCGCCGGCCGGGAGGCCCAGCTGGTCGATGATGTAGGCGTCGAGGCCCTGCTCGTTGAGCATCTGCGGGATCTCGTAGATCGACGCGACGTCCTTGGCGTTGACCACGGCCTGCTCGTCGACGTCGCACATCAGCGCGATCTTGCGCTTGTTCGACTCCGACACGGGCCGGTCGCTCCGCAGCACCAGCGCGTCCGGCTGGATGCCGATCGAGCGCAGCGCCGCGACGGAGTGCTGGGTGGGCTTGGTCTTCTGCTCGCCGGAGGCGCCCATGAAGGGCACCAGCGAGACGTGCACGAAGAAGACGTTGCGGCGGCCGAGCTCGTGGCGGACCTGGCGGGCCGACTCGATGAACGGCTGGCTCTCGATGTCGCCGACGGTGCCGCCGATCTCGGTGATGATGACGTCCGGCTGCGGGTCGTCCTCCGACTGGAGGCGCATGCGCCGCTTAATCTCGTCCGTGATGTGCGGGATGACCTGGACCGTGTCGCCGAGGTACTCGCCGGCGCGCTCCCGCGCGATGACCCGCGAGTAGATCTGGCCGGTCGTGACGTTCGCGGCCTGGTTCAGGTTGATGTCGAGGAAGCGCTCGTAGTGGCCGATGTCGAGATCGGTCTCGGCGCCGTCGTCGGTCACGAAGACCTCGCCGTGCTGGAACGGGTTCATCGTCCCCGGGTCCACGTTGAGGTACGGGTCGAGCTTCTGCATGACGACGCGCAGCCCGCGCGCGGTCAGCAGGTTGCCCAGGCTCGCGGCAGTGAGTCCCTTGCCGAGCGAGGAGACGACACCGCCGGTGACGAAGATGTGCTTCGTGATCTTCGAGGGGGCGTCCTGCCCGGCCGTCGAAGCGTTCCGGGTCGAGGACCCGGAGGAGCCCTCGGGATCCGAGGGAGAAGAAGAGGAAAGGCCCGCGTTCGTAAAGTCCACCACGGGGTTCCACCGTAACAGCAGAACGGCGGCGGCGGACCGCCCCGGACGGATCGATGTCGTCCCGGGCCGCTCGCGATCAGCCCCGCCGACTCGATTCGAGGAGCTCCCGCGCATGAGCGAGAGCGTTGGCGGAGTCGGTGAGCCCCGAGAGCAGGCGCGCCATCTCGGACACCCGCTCCTCGGAGTCGAGCTGCGTCACGGCGCTCGAGGTCACCGCGCCGTCCGAGCCCTTCTCGACGCGGAGGTGGTTCGTGGCGAATGCGGCGACCTGCGCGAGGTGGGTCACCACGATGACCTGCGACGTCTCGGCGAGCCGCGCGAGCCGTCGGCCGATCTCGATCGCCGCCGCTCCGCCGACCCCTGCGTCGACCTCGTCGAAGACGAACGTCGGCACGGGGTCGTTGGCGGCGACCACGACCTCGATCGCGAGCATCACCCGCGAGAGCTCGCCTCCCGAGGCTCCGCGGGCGAGGGGCCGGGGTGCGGCCCCGGTGTGCGGCTGGAGCAGCATCTCGACGGAGTCGCGCCCGTGGACGCTCGGCTCCCCCGCGGCCGTCACCTTCACGTGCAGGCGCGCATCCGCCATGGCCAGCGCGGTGAGCTCGTCGCTGACCCGCTCCCCCAGCTCGGCGGCCGCCGCGGTCCGCAGCTCGGTCAGCCGGGTCGCGAGGCGGTCGACGAGGTCCGCGTCGGCCGCGGTGTCGGCCTCGAGAGCCGCGATCCTCTCGTCGTCGCCGTCGAGCTCGAGCAGGCGGAGTCCGGAGGAGTCCACCAGGTCGAGCACGTCGTCCAGCGTCGGTCCGTAGGTGCGGGCGAGCAGAGACAGCTCCGCCCGCCGGTTCTCGATCAGCTCCAGGTCGTGCGCGCCGTCGAGGTCGAGCTCCGCCAGGTACGAGGAGAGCCCGCCGGCGGCGTCGACGAGGAGCACCGCCGCCTCGCCGAGCGTCTGGACCGTCGGCTGCAGGGCGGCGTCGTGCTCGGCCGCCCGCTCCAGCACGCGCCGCGCCGTCTCGAGGAGCCCGAGCGCGTCCCGCCCGTCCAGCTCCTCGGACGAGATCGCCTCGCGGGCCTCGCCGGCGGCGAGCCGGAGCTGCTCGATGCTCCCGAGCCGGGCGGACTGCGCCGCGAGCTCGACGTCCTCCCCGCGCTGGGGGGCGACCACCTCGATCTCGGCGAGGGCGGAGCGGAGCCGTTCGGCTTCGCGGGCGCGCGTCTCCCGGGCCTCGGTGAGCGAGTCGAGCTCCTCCCGGTTGGCCCGCCAGCGCTCGAAGGCGCTCGCGTAGTCGCGGAGGGCGTCGGCGAGACCGGGTCCGCCGAACCGGTCGAGCGCCTCGCGCTGCGCCGCGGCGGAGCGGAGGCGGATCTGGTCCGACTGCCCGTGCACGACGACCAGCTGATCGGCGAGCTCGCTCAGCACGCTGACCGGTGCGCTCCGGCCGCCGACGACGGCTCGCCCGCGTCCCTCCGCCGAGACCGAGCGCGCGAGGAGCAGCTCCGGGCCGTCGAGATCACCGCCGGCGTCGTGGACCCGCTCGGCGACCGGGCCCTGCTCTGGGACCAGCCAGCGCCCCGACACCCAGGCCTGCTTCGCTCCCGAGCGCACCGCGGACGCGTCAGAGCGCGCGCCCAGCACGAGGCCGAGCGCCGTGACCACCATCGTCTTGCCGGCGCCGGTCTCGCCGGTGACCGCGGTGAAGCCCGGTCCGAGCGGGAGCGTCGCCTCGGCGATCACTCCGAGGTCGCGGATCTGCAGCTCTTCGAGCATCGGGCCTTACTCCGTCTCCGCCGACCCCCGCCATCCGCGGATGGGGAGACCGAACTTGTGCACGAGTCGATCGGTGAAGGGGGCGTCGTGGAGGCGCGCGAAGCGCACCGGCACGGGCGAGCGCCGGTAGACGACGCGCGCTCCCGGCGGCAGCTCGTAGGCGCGCCGGCCGTCGGCCCAGAGGACGCCGACGCCGTCGGTCCTCTCCTTGACCTCGACGGCGAGGCTCGACGACGGGCCCACGACGAGGGGCCGCGCGAAGAGAGCATGGGCACTGAGCGGAACGAGGAGCATCGCCTCGACGGTCGGCCACACGACGGGGCCGCCCCCGGAGAAGGCGTAAGCGGTGGAACCGGTCGGAGTGGACACGACGATGCCGTCGCAGCCGAAGCTCGACAGCGGACGTCCGTCGACGCCCACCATGACCTCGAGCATCCGCTCGCGGCTGCCCTTCTCGACCGTGGCCTCGTTGAGCGCCCAGGTCTCGTAGACGACGGCCTCGTCGATCTTGACGCGCACCTGCAGGGTCATCCGCTCCTCGACCGCGTAGTCGCCGTCGAGCGCACGGGCGACCGCGTCGTCGAGATCGTCCCGCTCGCTCTCGGCGAGGAACCCGACGTGGCCGAGGTTCACGCCGAGCAGAGGGGCCGTCCCCGACCGGACGATCTCCGCTGCGCGGAGGATGGTGCCGTCCCCGCCGAGCACGAACACGAGCTCGATGGACTCGAGCGGCACGTCGGACCCGAGCACGGCGACGTCGCTCAGATCCGGAGCGACCGCGACGATGTCGCCCTTGTCGTCGGCGCAGAGGACGGGGTGGGCGCCGGAGTTCCGGAGACGCTCGACGACGAGGACCGCCGCATCGAGGGAGTCCGTCCGTCCGGTGTGGGCGACGACGAGGATGTTGCGCTCGTCACGAGGGGACTGCATCGAGGGTGTGTCCTTCTGGTCGGTCGACAGCGGCGGACACGATCGCGTCATCCGGTGGTGAGCGCGGTGACCGCGTCCCTCCATTCTGTCGGAATCGTTCCGCGGTCGCGGTGGAGGTGCGCCAGATACTCGCGATTCCCAGCGCCCCCCGGGAGTGGCGACTCGGCCAGCCCGACGACGCCGAGCCCCAGGTCCCACGCCGACCACAGGACGTCCGAGAGGGCCTCGCGACGCAGCTCCGGATCCCGGACGATCCCCTCCCGCACTCCCAAGCGGCCGACCTCGAACTGCGGCTTCACCAGCACCACGAAGTCGGCGAGCGGATCCACGGAGGCGGCGACCGGAGGCAGAACCATCCGCAGGGAGATGAAGGACACGTCGGACACGACCAGGTCCGGCACGATCTCGGTCCTGGCGGCTTCGGCGAGCCGGGCGGCGGTGAGATCCCGCGCATTGAACCCCTCCACCACGTGGACGCGATCGTCGGACCGGATCCGGGGAGCGAGCTGCGCGTGCCCCACGTCGAGGGCGATCACCGAGGCGGCGCCGCGCTCGAGCAGGACCTGCGAGAACCCGCCCGTCGACGCCCCGACGTCGAGAGCGTTCCGGCCGGCGACTCGCACCGTCGCGAAGGTGTCGAGGGCGGCGAGCAGCTTGTGGGCGGCCCGGCTGACGTAGTGGTCGAGGCCGGCGACCGCGACGTCCTGATCGTCGCGGACGCGGATCGAGGGCTTCAGTGCAGGGACGCCGTCCACCGTCACCAGACCGTCGGCGATCATCCGAGCGGCATGGGTGCGGGACCGGGCGATGCCCCGTTCCGCGAGAGCCGAGTCGAGTCGCGAGTCGTCGGTCATCGGTCGCGGTCCGCGTTCTCGAGTCGGATGCGCAGCTGCTCCTGCAGCTGGACGTATCCGGCTGCCCTTTTGTCGAGCGGAGTCTGCTCGATCCGGAGGAGCTCGTCTGACAGGACGTGTTCCTCCACGGGGTCGAAGCCGTTCTGGAGCGGCCTCGATTCCGGAGAGGGCGTCGGGTCGTGCTGAGTCATCGCTGCTCCTCGTTACGGAGTCGGGCGACGACGGTCATCGTCGCTCCGGCCGGCCCTGTTCGTCCTCGAACAGAGACCGACCGGTTAAACAGCGATGGCCACCCATCTCTGGGTGGCCATCGTGAATGGTGTCCGGCGGTGTCCTACTCTCCCACAGGGTCCCCCCTGCAGTACCATCGGCGCTGAGAGTCTTAGCTTCCGGGTTCGGAATGTGACCGGGCGTTTCCCTCTCGCTATGGCCGCCGTAACCCTGGCGACACACGCACCCGAGGGCACGTGGTCAAATCTGGGTTACACGCCGTGCGTGTATTCAATTGTTCCGCTCCTCCCGAAGGAGGATGCGGGGTGCCCGTCTTCTGGGAACCACAAAGTGGACGCAAGCAATCTCTGGCCACTCCTACCAGCCTCTACAACGGTATGAGTGTAGTGATTATCAAGTTATCGGCTTATTAGTACCGGTCAGCTCCGACAGTCTTTAGTCCTGTCTTCCACATCCGGCCTATCAAC